>NZ_JBFRKT010000022.1:113801-115960 GCF_041469545.1 Vibrio sp. 10N.286.49.C3 | reverse complement strand
TTCTTATCTTCTTATCTTCTATACAGGTGTATACAGTACTTTTCTGTCAAACCCACTGTATACACCTGTATAAAGCTCACATTTCTTCAACTTATGAGACAAAACAACAAATTCATTCAAATTTAATTTTTACCATATTTTCAACAGCTTAAATAAAAATCACTTACCCAACCAAGCAAGATCGTCCAATAATCCCTCAAAAAACACTTGATCTTATAAGCAACAAAAACTACTGTATACACATACAGCATGTATATAAGGACAGCAAAATGATTCCAGCACACGTTAAAGCACAACACTCTAGCCCGCTAACTCACTGCGCATTTACATCCGTCTCTCGTGACACAAAAAGTTCAAACGAAGAAGCGTTGTTTGCCAAAATGGCGTTGCTGTCCAATCAACATCAGTGGTTACTGTTTACGGCTCAAACACCAAGACCATCGGCTAAACAGCTGCAGCAACATAATGTTTGCTGTGATCGTGTTATTCACATGAAAGCCTCTAATCAAATGACAGAAATAGAAACCGTCGAGAAAGCCATTCGATCTAAGAATGCGAGCGCGATTGTTGCGAGTGCTTCGATTGATCAATTCAGTCAGCAATACCTAAGAACATTAGGAATGCGCTTTCAGTGCGAAGTCTTCTTTATTGATGCCAATTCAGAGCGTATTCACTAGACCACCTTACTTAATAACATTTTGGCTCAAATACATAGCTCAAAAACACAGTCCAAATATACTGCCTTCCCCTGCCCTACAATTCGCCAATTTTTTAGCTGATTGTTAGGTGGGGGTTTTTATTTAAACAATAGATTTAGCAATCGTTTGCTTTTTCTCTGGAAGCAAATAGTAGATTGGGTATAATGCCCGTCTAATCATGTGCACACCGCACTTCTCTGTATGACGTTTGATAAAAGATAGGAATGTCTAAATGAGCCTTGCTGATCAAGTTCTTGCCGTAAATGATGACCTACCAATCCGTACTGATAAACCTGTCCACAGTGGCAAGGTTCGTTCGGTCTACTGGTTAACTGAAGAAGATAGCCAACGACTAATTAAAGAGAAAGGCTACGATGTAGCACCAGATGCGCCTTTAGCAATAATGGTGATCAGTGACCGTATCTCGGCATTTGATTGTATCTGGCGTGGTGAAGGGAATCTAAAAGGTGTTCCAGGTAAGGGGGCCGCTCTGAATGCTATCTCTAACCACTGGTTCAAATTATTTAAAGACAACGGCCTCGCTGACAGTCATATTCTTGATATCCCTCATCCATTCGTATGGATTGTACAAAAAGCTCGCCCAGTCATGATCGAAGCGATTTGTCGTCAATACATCACAGGTTCAATGTGGCGTGCATACGCAAACGGCGAACGCGAATTCTGTGGTATCGAGATGCCAGAAGGCCTTGAGAAAGACAAGAAATTGCCTGAGCTACTGATCACGCCTTCTACAAAAGGGATTTTGAAAGGTATTCCTGGCGTTCCAGAAGCTGATGATGTAAACATCACGCGTAACAACATCGAAGATAACTTCGCAGCATTCAATTTTACTCAAGCAAGTGACATTGCGCATTACGAGAAACTTCTAAAAGAAGGCTTCAACGTAATTAGCCAAGCGCTAGCAAAAGTCGATCAAACCTTTGTCGATACGAAATTTGAATTTGGTTACGTCAACGATGCTCAAGGTAATGAAAAGCTTATCTACATGGATGAAGTCGGTACTCCAGATTCATCTCGCATTTGGGATACTCAGGAATACAATAACGGCAACATCGTTGAGAATTCAAAAGAAGGTTTCCGCCAGTTCCTACTTAACTACTTCCCTGATGCTGATATTCTTTTGAACAAAGAGCGTATGCCAGAGCGTGAAGCGTTAGCTCGTGACAATGAACTTCCATTGGATTCATTGATGTCTCTGTCACGTACTTACCTTGATATCGCGGCGAAGATTACAGGTGCGGAAATCGTACTGAGTGAGAATCCTAAGCAAGAGATCATCGATGTATTGCGTGCCAACTACGGCCTAATCGATTAATAGCGGTTAGATATCACGTTCTGCCTAAGTACAAGAACGACTTAAATACAAAAAGGGCCTCAGTATTTAGGCCCTTTTTACATGTACGTTTTAATCTTATTTGAGCTAAGCTCTAAGCTCTAAGC
>NZ_JBFRKT010000022.1:71572-112986 GCF_041469545.1 Vibrio sp. 10N.286.49.C3 | reverse complement strand
TAAGCTCTAAGCTCTAAGCAATACTGATAGATTAAAGCTTAATAGTAAACTCTTCTCCAGTATTCTCGGCAATCACCAAATGACTGCGCGATTCAATGTACTCGATCTGCTCTTCTTCAAGAGAATATGGCATAGCAACTTTGAGTTCATTGATCCCCTCTAGCTTGGCTAGCTTGAGTAAGGTAACAATGTTTGACTCATCACTTTTACGCGTCGACATCGATTTCAATGCCATCTGCCATAAACGATCTTCAGGGCTGGCTAGCTCTTTAATGCTATCTCGCCAGACGGTACTAAATACTGGCGCAATCGTGGTTAGTGCTTCCAGAAAAGTCCATTTTTTACTGCATGAGGCGCCAAGAAATGTTGTGTAATCAAACTCTACACGCGTCTCTGTCTGTTTATCCATGATGTCCCCCGACACTTTGACAACACAATATACTCAATATCTATCAACTCTTTCTTTATAGCAATAGGATATAGAAGAATAGTCTTTTATGACCTTTTGATTGGTTAAAAAGGCATATAAAAATCAAACTTGTAACAAAATAAGTACTGAAAAAACATATATGCACCTATTTGATTAATATTTTAGAGATAAAACTAATCCATCTATTTGATATCAATTATCCGACTCGCTTTTTTGTACTGAATACGCCAGCCAGACCATGTCGGGAGCTCCCAACGTTTTGGCGATAACTTTCGACTGCCCGATTGATAGTGAACGTAAATCAGCTTGCGTGCCGGCAGGTATTCGACTTCGAGTTGCAAGTCGGCAAGGCTCAATGCAAACGGGTACTTTTCCGAAAACTCTGAATAGAGCCAAGTCGGGATACCATCGAAAGGTATGTCTGCATGGTCGAACATTTCCAATTCGCTCACATCAGTAACTCCTAGCACCTCAAGCTGCTCTATCAACCATAGCTCAAAGTTAATGTTCTCAATTTCTGGTGTGTATTGGGTTTGTTCATCGAGACCGAGTTTCACATACAGCTGCCAATGTTTGATTTGTTGAGTGCGAGCTTGTGCAAAACCCGGAAGTTGAACCCCATTCGATACAAGATCGACGATCGGCTTTAACGATAGTTGCCCTTCCGCTGCCACGAGCTTGGTCGTGATCGTGCGGCCTGCATACACCAACGCCATCCCAGTATAGACGCCGTCATCATTCACAATCGTTTCACCTTGCTCCCACTCTCCTAGCTCAGCATCAATGATAAGCTCAAGAGGAATGGGGGCCGTGACCGTCGCTAAGGTCAGTGTTTGCTTAACACCTCTTCCCGGCAAACTATGAGTGTCTAACACCAACATCGCTTGTGCATTGTCCGGGAAACGATTCTGACGGCCGAGTACTACCTCTAAAACTCCATTAGCAAAGGCTTCTTTTCGTTTCAGTCTGCGTACGAACACCAGTTCAGGGTGAAGTTGAACAATAGTGTTAAGCAGTTCAATACGCTGGAAACGGGACGCGACTTCTAATTGAGGAAGTTCAAACACCTCACGCATTTGCTTAGCCAGTCCCTGTGCTTCATTCAATACCTGCTGATCGATTTCTAGATTTGGATACTCGCGACCGCGAACGATCTGAATCAACAGGCTTAGATCACACCCTTCCTTTTCTTGCTGAGCGAGTGCTTCCAAATGTTCTGCATTGTTCGGTAACTGATACAAGCGAGCCGGAACGGACAACGCAGCTGTGAGATCGACCATCGCTTCTTTTAATGCTTTGGTTTTGATTCGAGTAACGATATCGGCATACAAAGCATCAATCGGCAGCGGATACAGCTTTTTGCCATGCTCGGTAATTTGATGGTCGGCTTTAATCGCTTCCATCGTCAGCAAGGTTTGAGTAGCACTGTTTAGTGATTTTTCAGGAATAGGATCAAGGAAAGACAAGCTCTCAAGCGGAGCACCACAACAGGCCGCGGCCAACATCGGTTCGATCAGCTCTTCACGCTGCAATTCAGGCGGTGTGACTAACTCTAACGCCGCATGCTCACCATACAGACGCACACAAGCGCCGTCCATTACCCTACCCGCGCGACCAGCTCGTTGCTTGGCACTGGCTCGTGATATGGATTTAAGCATCAGAGTCGTTCTACCGTTTCGTTGAACGGTGCGCCTTTCTAATCCTGAATCTATTACCACGCCAATGTCAGGAATGGTTAATGAGGTTTCAGCAACATTAGTAGCAAGAATGACCTTTCTCAGGCCATAACCGTTAGCATTGATATCGATATTACGACCCGATAACGCTAAATCTCGCTCTTTATCACTGACTGACGCATGCAATTTCACCACTTGGATATCTGGATTTTTCGCCAAGGTTTGTTCACATTGCACAATCTCTTTTTTACCCGGCAGAAAAACCAACATGTCGCCAGAAGATGCAATCAGTTGGTGATTCACTTCTTCGGCAACGCGTTGCTCTAGGTGTCGAATATCGGGCAATGCTCTTGATTCATTAGCCCTGTGCTCAATCTCAACTTGATAAGTTCGCCCCTCGCAGCTAATTCGATTCGCATCCAAGTAATCAGCAAGACGCTCGCCTTCAATGGTTGCAGACGTGATCACCAAACGATGACTCGCTTTTTGTTTGAGAATCGCCACCAGCAAATCGATATCCCAACGCCTCTCATGAAACTCATCCACCACGATAACATCAAAGCTAGCGAGTCCGTCTTCAGATAACCAACGCAGCGCGATACCGGGCGTCACAAAAACGACGTTAGTTTTCTCGTTGTATTCAGACTCAAGTTTGATCGCATAACCAATTTTGTCACCAAGCTTCTCGCCCGATTGTAGCGCGAGATATTTAGCCAGTGATGTACACGCGATGCGTCTTGGTTCCACCACCAGTACTCGCCCATATTGGCAAGCCCAAAGTGGCAGGCGCGTAGATTTACCCGATCCGGTTTCCGCCTCTACGACAAGGTGAGAATTAGCGATTTGTTCGTGAAATACGTTTTGATAAGCATCGATGGGAAGTAATGACATAAAAAAGAGGCGTCGCGAAAAAGTGTGAGCAAAGTATAACGAATTATGCTGCTAAAATTCGATAAGTGTGGGACATGGGTAAGAATATCATTTTGTTTGCAAAGATCGGAGGTAAACTATTTACAATTGAATAACTAAACCGTTATCATTTTTCGGTTACCCTTTCTCCCATATTAGGCATCTAATGAACAACGATAAACGCCCTCTATATATCCCTTATGCTGGTCCTGCTCTACTAAGTACCCCTCTTCTAAACAAAGGCAGCGCATTCTCTGCTGAAGAGCGCAGTTCTTTCAACCTTGAAGGCTTGTTACCGGAAACAACCGAAACAATCCAAGAGCAAGTAGGACGTGCATACAAGCAATATTGTAACTTCGAAAGTGATATGGATAAGCATATCTACCTTCGTAACATCCAAGACACTAATGAAACGCTTTTTTATCGTTTAGTTCAAAACCACATCTCTGAAATGATGCCTATCATTTACACGCCAACAGTTGGCGCAGCATGTGAGAACTTCTCAAATATTTACCGTCGTGGCCGTGGTCTGTTTATCTCATACCCGAACCGCGATCGTATCGATGACCTACTGAACAATGCGACAAACCACAACGTTAAAGTTATCGTGGTTACGGATGGTGAGCGTATTCTTGGTTTGGGAGACCAAGGTATCGGTGGCATGGGTATTCCAATTGGTAAACTAGCACTTTACACAGCTTGTGGCGGCATCAGTCCAGCTTACATGCTACCAATCGTGCTCGATGTGGGTACAAACAACCCGCAGCGTCTTGCTGACCCAATGTACATGGGCTGGCGTCACCCTCGTATCACGGGTGCTGATTACGATGCATTTGTTGAAGAATTCATTCAAGCCGTTCAACGCCGTTGGCCTGATGCATTAGTTCAGTTCGAAGATTTCGCACAAAAGAACGCAATGCCACTGCTTGAACGCTACAAAGATCGCCTCTGTTGTTTCAACGATGATATCCAAGGTACAGCCGCTGTAACGGTTGGTTCTCTACTTGCAGCATGTAAAGCAGCGAACAGCAAACTGTCAGACCAACGCATCACCTTCTTAGGTGCGGGTTCTGCAGGTTGTGGTATTGCTGAAGCTATCATTGCTCAAATGGTGTCTGAAGGTATCAGCGATGCACAAGCTCGCTCTCAAGTTTACATGGTTGACCGTTGGGGTCTGCTACAGGAAGGCATGCAAAACCTGCTTGATTTCCAACAGCGTCTAGTTCAAACCAACGCGAACACCAAAGATTGGGAAAGCGACGGCACTGGTTTCTCTCTACTAGACGTTGTTCGTCACGCGAAACCTACGGTTCTGGTTGGCGTATCTGGTGCTCCGGGTCTGTTCAGCAAAGAAGTCATCAAGGAGATGAACCTTCACTGCGAACGCCCTATCGTGTTCCCACTGTCAAACCCAACAAGCCGTGTTGAAGCAACACCAAATGACATTATTCGTTGGACTGACGGCCAAGCGCTTGTTGCGACTGGTAGCCCATTTGAGCCGGTGGTTCACAACGGCACCACTTACCCAATCGCTCAGTGTAATAACAGCTACATCTTCCCAGGTATTGGCCTTGGTGTATTGGCTGTGAATGCTTCACGCATCACTGACGAAATGCTAATGGAATCAAGCCGAGCACTTGCAACGTGTTCTCCACTTGCTATCAATGGCTCAGGTGCTCTACTTCCACCATTGGAAGAGATCCACACCGTATCTAAAAAGATTGCTTTTGCCGTTGGTAAAAAAGCGATTGAGCAAGGTGTTGCTCTAGAGATCACTGAAGAAGCACTACAACAAGCGATTGACCAGCACTTCTGGCAGCCGGTTTACCGTCGCTACAAGCGTACTGCATTCTAATAAAGCGTTCTGTACTTTGAATAAAGCGTGCTGCGCTTGGAATAAAGAGCGTTAACGACTCTTACAAGAGCCTCTGCAACTGCGGGGGCTTTTTTCTTTACACTGTCTTGTCTTTTTAACTGATTTTTCTCATTTTTATTTGGTATTATCGAGCACTCAAAAATTATTGCTCAGTCAAAGGACCATACCGAGAGTGAAATTTGATTCTCACATTTTCCGTAGCCACTTATTAAAAGCTTACAAAAAACTGCAAGGTTTTCTGTTTGGCGCTTTCCTCGTGTTCTTAGTAGGCAGCGCTGCGGTTATTGCGATCGATTATTGGGTTTCATGGCAAGCAGAAGATCGCATCATCTACGATATAGATGAAGTGCCCGAGCTTGAGGTCGCCGTAGTGCTTGGCACAAGCAAATATTTAGGTAGAACACTCAACGACTATTATAAGCACCGAATCGAAGCGGCAATTGAGCTGTTCGATCGTGAAAAGGTAGACCAATTTCTACTGAGTGGCGATAACGCTCATCGCTCTTACAATGAGCCGTGGACGATGAAACGCGACTTGTTAAAAGCGGGCGTCCCCGATGAACGCATCAATCTAGATTATGCGGGGTTCAGAACCCTAGATTCGATTGTTCGCGCCAAAAAGATATTCGATACCGATAACTTCCTAATCATCACTCAGAAGTTCCACTGTGAAAGAGCGCTATTTATCGCTAACTCTTACGATATTAATGCGCAGTGTTTGGCGGTTTCAGGACCAACCCATCATTCAGGAACCTCAATACGTTTACGTGAAGTGTTTGCACGTACCAAAGCGTTTCTTGATCTGTATATTATTGGTACTACGCCAAAATTCCTTGGCCCTAAAGAGCCGATCCAACCCAGTCCAAAACCAGAATCATTGCCGATTCCTAGCCCTATTACTGACCCCAATGCAAACCCTATAGCAGCCCCCACAGCAAGCCCTACTGAAAATCCGATTGCAACTCCTTCAGTAAGCCCTATTTTAGAACCAGCAGAGACCGATGTGTAGAAAACTACACATTTTGAATTTGTTGCCTCACACTTCCCCATTGTTAAGCAAAAACACACCAACACTCCTTTATTAACTTGAGTAACATTCTCCCAACAAAGTCTGACCCTACATCAAGTCTATATACCTCGAAAATAATAATACCAATCAAAGTAAGTAAGTGATCATAAATAGCGCAGGAAAAATGCTTGAGAACAAGGCAGAAATTTTCGATAAGTAGTTATTCTACAATCAAAATTTCTAACGATGTTATCGAGTGTTTTAACCAGCTAGGATGACCAGTTAGTTACTACGATTGGTATAAGCACCGCTCAACGAAGTCGTGCACCAATAAAACGAGGATAAACAAAAGGAGCGTCTTATGACGGCACTTGTTACTACACTGAAACACTGGTTGTTTACCCGCAACAGCATGATATTAATTGGTAATTTCACGCTATTTGCAGTTTTGCTCAATTCCCTGCCATTCGAAGCGCAAGTGAATACGGGTTTAAGTATTCTCGTGTTCGTTGCCATTCTATGGTTAACAGAAGCTATCCACGTCAGCATCACCGCTTTGCTCGTTCCCCTATTGGCTGTCTTGTTTGGTGTATTCAACACGCCCGCAGCACTGGCTAACTTTTCGAATCCCATCATATTCTTATTCATGGGCGGATTCGCGTTGGCAGCCGCACTGAACAAGCAAGAGCTGGATAAAGCGATAGCTGACAAAGTATTGCTCATAGCAAAAGGCAGAATGTCGGTAGCCGTGTTCATGTTGTTCGGTGTGAGTGCGGGTTTATCCATGTGGATCTCAAACACAGCCACCACAGCAATGATGCTCCCTCTTGTTCTTGGTATCATGAACAAAGTCGACCAAAGTGAAGACCGAAACACCTACGTGTTCGTGCTACTGGGTATCGCTTACTGTGCTTCAATCGGTGGTATCGCAACTTTAGTAGGTAGCCCGCCAAACGCCATTGCTGCGGCAGAAGTTGGCTTGAGCTTCACAGAGTGGATGGCGCTTGGACTACCTATCTCGATGATCTTACTGCCAATCACGATGATTATTTTGTACGTGATGACTAAGCCAAAACTTGACCACAAATTCGAGCTAGACCATGCACCTGTCGAGTGGACAAACAGCAAGAAAATCACACTGTCTATCTTCCTTTTAACCGTAACGCTTTGGATATTCGGCAAGCCGATCAACGCAATGATTGGCGGGTTCTCTAAGTTTGATAGTTTGGTAGCGATTGGCGCCATTGTACTGCTTGGCGCTTCTAGAGCCGTGGAATGGAAAGACGTTGAGAAGACAACGGATTGGGGTGTACTTATCCTGTTCGGTGGTGGTATCTGTTTAAGTAACATTCTGAAAGCGACAGGAACAAGCGTATTCCTAGCACACTCACTAAGCGGATTTTTAGAAACAGCAGGTATACTTCTTACGATTCTAGCCGTAGTCGCGTTCGTGGTATTCCTAACGGAGTTTGCGAGTAACACAGCGAGTGCGGCATTGCTTGTCCCTGTATTTGCAACCATTGCTGAAGCGCTGGGTATGTCACCTGTTATCTTATCTGCACTGATTGCGATTGCCGCATCTTGTGCCTTCATGCTACCAGTCGCGACACCACCTAATGCGATTGTATTTGGCTCTGGTCATATCAAACAAAAAGAAATGATGCGAGTCGGTATGGTGTTGAACCTAGTTTGTATCCTAGTTCTGACTCTGTTCGCTTGGATTTTCTGGTAAACACTAATGTCCTATAGACGTATGTTTATAGACAAGTGCTTACAGGAATGCCCCCTCTCAAAAAATCTGGTTGCAGCTTCCCCCGGCTCAACCAGTACAAAAATGCCCGCTCAGCTAACAAGATCAATTTAACTAGCAAGATCAGTTTAACTAACAAAACCAGCTAAACGGGCACATACAAACAAGAAACGCTTTTCCCTTTTGGTGGCCCCGCGCCACCTTTTTTGTTTTGGCTATTAGGATAAGAGCATAAAAATGCCACACGTCACATATGCACGTGTGGCTTATAAACCAATGAACTCTACTTCAGATTAGTGGCTCAAGATCACCTGATTTCGCCCTGAATGCTTCGCTTGATATAAGGCTTCATCAGCGCGGGCAATGGTCTCTGTCACCCGCTCTTGTTTCATCTCGGCAATGCCGATACTGCAAGTGAGAGAATCCCCATGAATCCAAAGATGTTGGCTAACCAAAAGTCGGATTTTCTCTGCCTTTCTCTGCGCTTCGCCAGCTTCGGTTTCAGGGCAAAAAACAATAAACTCTTCTCCACCCCAACGTACAAGTTTGTCCGTCGCACTGATAGAGCTGCCAACCACCATACTGAATTCACGCAAGATATGATCACCCATCTGGTGTCCGTATTTGTCATTCACACTTTTAAAGTAGTCAATGTCCAGGTAGATCATACTTAACTTGCCGTGGCCTTGCTTCACCTGTTGCGACTGCATTTTCAACCAATCACGAATCGCGTGTCGGTTAAGTATCCCAGTCAATTCGTCACGATGAGCCCTTTCAGAGAACTCAAAGTTTTGCTCTCTCAATGCCCGATTAACGTTCTTTAAGTGATGATGTCTTTTTTCAGCGATCGCCATACGTTTTCTTGAGCGGTGTAATTCTGAAAGCAGGAACACAGTGCCTGTACCCACCCAGATAAACAGCAAGATCAGGAACAGGCTTTCAGCCGAAATATACGAACCCTCAAACTCAATACTTCGAATAATTATTCGATGATGACCTAATTTAGCACCAGAAGCAGTAGCAAACTCAACCATGTTCACATTTGAAAACTCAGGGGCTGAATGCTCTAACGCAATCTCGTTATCCGCTAACCACCACGTCATGACTTGCAAGTTTTTGATCGGGATCTCGATCACGCCACCATCGATTCCTGGAGAGAACTCCATCCCGTTGTACTTGTGTGTGTACTCATCATCTGGAACCGAATAAGCAGGATTGTAATTGCGTAGGTACGTTCTCAGACGACCACTAGAGTCAGCCTTCGCATGGTAATCAATATTGACTCTAAAGGTGTGGTACTGCGAAAGGTCAAGGCCAGTGGTTATATCTGGGTTAATACGAATCGATAGCCCGCAATAAGGCCAAGGATATTCGGATTTTTTAAGCTCACAATCGAGAATATACTGCCCATTTTCATAGGACAATTGGGAGGTACTGACTCCTCTATCAACTTGATCGCTGGTCGCGATAAATTCATATTGTTCAGGAGTAATTGTTGTTATCACACGATTTCCACTTACCTGGTAATACTGCACAATGGCAAGTGTTGCGATAACTAGAAAGATAACAATTTTATGAATCCACTTCACATCTAAGCTTCCGGCTTTTGTTCCCTATAGTTGGGATTTGACGATATAAACTAATCATTAGATTGCATACTAACAATTGACTTAAAAACGTTATATCACACCTTAACAAAATGTCATACTATAATTTAGATGGCGGATTTCCACTCAATTATTCACTGCATGAATCAAGTAATATTGCGTATAAATAGAGGCTCTATTTGTTATACTCATCGCATAATCATCGTTAACCGTAGCGACTGCTTACAAGGCGTTCGAGTCGACGAAATAATAATCAAAATACAACGAGTAATGTCATGTCTTTATTAGCAAAAGGAACACTCAAGAAAATGAGTGCTTCCCTTGATGGTGCGGTTACCTACCGTTTACCTGTAGGGGAAGAGTTTGTAGAGCTAAACCCTCTGATTGGAAAAACCATCAACCTTACCCACACTGGTAATATTTTTTGTTGTTCGTGTGGTAAGAAAACTAAGAAAAGCTACTCTCAAGGTCACTGCTTTGTGTGCATGAAAAAGCTAGCGAGCTGCGATATGTGCATCATGAAGCCGGAGACTTGCCACTACGATCAAGGCACTTGTCGTGAACCTCAATGGGGTGAAGAAAATTGCTTCGTCGATCACTTCGTTTACCTGTCGAACACATCAAGCCTTAAGGTTGGAATCACTCGCCATACACAAATCCCTACCCGTTGGATTGATCAAGGAGCCACTCAAGGCCTACCTATTTTGAAGGTAAAAACACGTCAGATCTCTGGTCTTATTGAAGTCGAATTAGCGAAGCATATTGCTGACAAAACCAACTGGCGCACGCTGCTAAAAGGCGACGGTGACGATATGGAGTTGGTAGAGAAAGCCAAAGAACTATTGCCACTGGTTGAAGATAAAATCCAAGAGATCAGAGCGAAGTTTGGTGATGATGCTATCGAGGTGCTCAGTGAGAGCATTACTTCATTGAGCTACCCAGTTGAACAGCACCCAGTGAAAATTGTATCGCACAACTTTGATAAGAACCCTGAAGTGACGGGCGTACTTCAAGGCATTAAAGGTCAATACCTTATCCTAGATACTGGCGTGATTAACATCCGTAAATTTGGCTCTTACGAAGTGGAAGTGTCTGCCTAATTTAAAGAACTTAAGCGTTTCTCATAGTTAGAGGCGTTTCTTATAGTGAGAAGCGTTCAGTTAATAGCCAAAAACTAAAATGCCCTCAAGTGATGACTTGAGGGCATTTTTTGTTGTCGATTCTATTCGCTTTCCATGACGGTTTTAGGCGTTAAAGCGCGACTACATCTCCGTCTACACAATTCTTGCCATTGGTTTTAGCGCGATAGAGAGATTGGTCGGTTAAATTCACGAGTGCGTCAATAGTGACACCGTCTTCACACGCTCGGCTATCGCTGATTCCGATACTCACGCTAGAGTTAAAACGAATTTGTTCACCCACTTTGAACTCGACTTGATTGAACTGTTGGCGAATCTCTTCTGAAACTTCGAGAGCTGTTTCAAGAGGCGTATTCGGGATAAATATAATGAACTCTTCACCACCCCAACGGCCTGCTACTCCACCAACTTTCTCGGCATTGCGCTTGGTTATACTAGCCAAAGCACAAATTACCTCATCACCTACCATATGACCATAAGTGTCATTAATCGACTTGAAGTCATCGATATCTAGTAGCATACAGACAAGGTAGTTTTTAGAGAACATATGCTCTCTCAACCATTCATAAATCGCCCTACGATTAAGCAGATCCGTCATTTCATCGTAATTCGCTTGGTGAACCAACTGCTTCTCCAACATCACCTTTTGAGTCACATCTTCGAGTACTACTTGAACGGCCCGCTGACCTTTCCAAGTAATTGCATTATCGTAAATATTAAAGAAGCGATGAACACCGTCAAAGCCAATATTTTCAACCACGGTACTGGTTCCCGACAACTCACCCGACACGATCGCTTGATAGTGTTTATAGATGCCGTCGCTATTCTGCTGTGGTACTAAGTCAAGAATCGAATCCAGCGCTAAGACTTGCTCTATGGAAGATCCACCTTGCAGTTTTACCCAGGATTGATTGACCATCAACGGTTTGAAATCTCGGTGCACCAAGATGCCCTGCCCTGATTGCATGATCATGTCGTGATACATCTTATCTTGCTCACGCACTGCATTTTGCAGCTGAATCGCAGGGGAAAGATCGATAACCGTGACTTGCAGTGCAGGTCTTCCCTGCCACTCCGTCACATGATCGATAGAAAACACGGTGAACTCTCTGCCGTTGCGATCAATATTGGTATAGGTGTGAACCTGAGGGTCTCGTTGACCACTGACCGTTTCGAGGTAATTTTGATAGGCTAAAACATGGTACTCTTCTGAGATGAGATCTAGAAAGCTATCGATATCAGAAAGTAGTTCTTCCGGTGATTGGTATCCATAGATGCGAGCATAGTTAGCGTCAACACTCACTACATTCATATCTTGAATCGTTATTACACCGTACGTGGATTCGAAATTTATTGAAGACATTGCCAACTCCGCATTCTCGCTACACTTCATAAGCCGAAGCATAACAACACATCCTGCCAACGCTTCCACACAATCTATCACGCGTTAGGGACATTAATATGATATCTAGTATATCGTACTGCTTTAGGCTTCTCTACAACTCAATCGTAAGCTTAAGTCATCAAAAGTAGACAAATAGCACCTTCTTATTACGCACATCAAAAAACAAGAAGGATATTGTATAGCTATGTAAGCATTATCTATTCGGTTATTCATTCCAATCCGAAAAGTGAGAGACTAAGAAGTCGATAGCCAGCCTTGCTCTCTGTGGAAGAAAGCGACGGTTTTGATATACGATCCAACTGCTTGTACCTGCTCCCCAATATTCTTCTAGCACTGGAACGAGCTTTCCATTGGCAAGACCGCCATTGAAGCTGCTTTTGGGAAGATAAACAATGCCAAGCCCTTCTTCACAAGCTTTAAGTACCGCACTCGAGTTATTGCTTTTCCAACGCCCATGTACGCGCACCGCGTTTAACGGTTTTCCATCTTTCTCAAACAACCACTGACCACTGTTGGCAATAATACAGCTGTGCAACTTCAACTGTTCAGGCTGTGTTGGAGAACCGAATTGATCGATATAGTTCTGACTCGCGGCCGCTGCCATAGGCCGATCCACCAGCTTCCTTACCACCAAACCAGAATCATCTAACCGACCATAACGAATCGCGAAATCAATACCATCTTCAATAAAGTTAACCATATTGGTATTGAAGTTCATTTCGATCGTCAGATCAGGGTGGTCTTTGGCAAACGCCATCAGCGCCGCCGCAACATGATTCTCTGCAAACGCGCCTGCCGCACTCACACGCAAAGTACCGCTCAGCTGAGCTTGTTGAGACGTGACTTGTTCATTCGCCTGTTGCAGTCCGATAACCAGATCTTTGCATTGTTGATAATAGGTATGCCCAGACTCAGTCAAACTCACCATACGAGTAGATCGAGCCAGTAAAGCCACACCTACCCTCTCTTCTAATCTCGACACTTGGCGACTGACATGACTGGTACTGCAACCCAGTTGTTTCGCGGCTGCAGAAAAGCCGTGACACTCCGCTACCGCCACAAATTCATTAATACCTTCAAAGCTATCCATACTTCTCCTGTTCACCTCCGACTAATTCACATCCACTATTGCTATATAGCAATAATGTTTTGCCTACTCGGCATATTATCACTCAAATGGTTTACTACTAGTATTACAGGTAACGAAACAGCGGTATCTAAATTGAAAGCTTTGGTTTTCTAAATAAAAGCCACGACGCTGAAACCAAACAAACGTGCTCAAAGGAACGAATCATGAAAAAAATACTAATCCCAGTAACTAACCACGCAACACTAGGCGATACAGACCAAGCGAACGGTACTTACGCTCCAGAACTGACTCATGCACTGAAAGAGATCATTGCTGCGGGTTTTGAGTACGACATCGCGTCTATCAAGGGTGGTAAAGGTCCACTGTATGGAACCGATATTGAAGGTGATTCAGTAAACGCAGAGATCTTGGCTGACGATGACTTCCAGAACCGTATTAACAACACGATTCCTGTAAGCCAAGTAAACGTAGAAAGCTACGATGCTATCTTCTACCCAGGTGGATTCGGCCTACTTTCTGACTTAGCAACCGATGAGCAATTCGCAACGATTGCCGCTAAGCATTATGAAGATGGCGGTGTGATCGCATCAGTATGTCACGGCCCAGCAGCACTGCTTCCGATTGTTCTAAGCAATGGCGAGAAGCTACTAAGCTCTAAATCAGTGACTGGCTTTACTCGTGAAGAAGAAATCGACTTTGGCACCATCAACGACATTCCGTTTCTACTAGAAGAGTCTCTTGCTCGCAGCGCTGCGCGTTTCAACAAGGTTCAACCTTGGCATGAGCTTGTAATTGTTGATGAGCGAGTGATTACCGGCCAAAACCCAACCAGTGCGCACGCAGTAGGAGCAGCTCTGGTTAAGCAGCTGTCTTAGTTAAATCAAGGACTTTTTCGATTAGCGATTAGCGGCTTTAGCCTTAGTAACCGTCCTAATAGAATAACTGCCGTTAAACAGATATAAGCTCAATCAAACAAAAAAGAGCATACTTCCTACTCAATATTATTGAGATAAGTATGCTCTTTTCTAATTCTGTAGCTATTAAGTGATAGTGACTTCTTGCTAATTACTTCTGCTAGTGGCTTCGCAAGATCCCTTCAAGCACATTGAACAACAAGTCGATCTCTTCAATCGAGTTATAATGCATACAACCAATACGCACCACGCCCTGCTCTTCAATACCCAACTGCTTCACCAGTCCTAATGCGTAAAAGTGACCATTCCAAACGCAGATATTATGCTCGCCCAACTTCTTAGCGATGAACTCTGGAGAGTGATCATCAAAAGTAACCGCAAAGGTTGGAGTTCTTAGATTCGAATCAAACTCGGTTTTTCCGTAAAGCTTTGCTCCTTCAAGGTCGGATAAGCGTTTAAGGAAGTACTCACTGAGTTGGCTTTCATGCTTATTATACAGCGCGTAACTTTGCTCTAAACGAGAACGCAATGAATCGGCGGGATCACCTAATTGTGCCAAGTAATCCACTGCCGCAATAACACCGGCAAGGCCTTCAAAGCTTTGCGTGCCAGTCTCAAATCGACCTGGGCCGATATTGGTTGCAGGCTCTACCTTGTAAGGCTTTAAAGTATGCAGCCATTGAGGCGCAACATAAGCAATACCCACATGCGGGCCGAAAAACTTATAAGCTGAACACGCTAAGAAATCACAATTCAGTTGCTGAACATCAATCAAGTGATGTGGTGCGTAATGCACGGCATCGACATAAACCTGAGCGCCATATTGATGTGCAAGCTCGATAACTTTCGCCATGTCAACAATCGAGCCTGTCGTGTTTGAAGCAAACGTCACCGCGACAAGCTTGGTTTTCTCGTTAAGCAGCGATTCAAAGTGCGCCATATCTAAACTGCAATCCGACTCGTCTACGCGAGCTTGGCGAACGATAGCGCCTTTGTCGTCTGCCGCTTGCTGCCAACTCGATACATTTGAGTAATGGTCTAACGCAGTGACGATAACTTCATCACCCTCTTTCCAATCGCGGCTGATCGCTCGGCTAAGTTGGAAGGTCAGCGATGTCATGTTCGCGCCGAACACAACGTTGCCAGAAGATTCCGCATTAAGCAGTGCTTGTGCCGCTTCTCGCGCTTGCTGCATTAAACTTGTGGTCTTTTGGCTAGAAAAATAGTGGCCGCCTAGGTTTGAATTGAAATGCCCTAAGTATTCGGTCATTGATGCTAAAACATTCTCAGGCACCTGAGAGCCACCCGGCCCATCAAAAAAAGTGACTGGCTTGCCATTATGATATTGGCCTAACGCGCTAAACTGTTGGCGCACATCATTAAGAGTGAAGGACATTGCGCGCATCCTTAGCCGTTAATACAAACACATCCATGTAGCCCATCTCGCCATGGTCTATGGTACGAATCGGTTGTGCATTGTGCCAAAGCTTACTATCAGCAAGCATTGCCACTTCGCCATCGCCTAACACTTTTCTGAAGAACGGTGCTTCGTGGCTATCTTGATAAAGCATCACTTCACCACCAACGATGTTGTGACGAGTAACACCAATGATCGCGATGTGGTCGAAGCCGTCTTGGTGAACACCTTCTGGTGCAACCTGAGTTTCTTCAAAAATAGCGGCAATACGGATTTGATGGATTTCGATTTCTTGTCCGTCTTCAAGCCCGTTGGTTTCAATAAACAGTTCACACATCTCTTGCATGCCTTCGCTGCTTAGAATATTCGCTTCAATCGGCTCGAACTGACGAACAACATCACCTTGAAAGTGATTAATGTTTTCAGACTGAACAAAGTTATGTTTGTCTAGCTCAACGACTTGTCCATTACTGAATTCAACCACTGAGTACCTTCTCAATCGGAACTGACCATCGGCATGCTCTGTGCTTGGTAGCTTAGAGAATGAAGGTGACAACTCCTTAACTGCATGGTTACTGAGATGCGTAATATGTAGGGTATTTTCGTGAGCATGTAACATCATCGACTCCTTAATGATTGTTAATTAACTTTCGATATTTAACGTTTTATTTACATAAAGGATACTTGAAGATCTTGCCAAATCAACATTAAACAATCATTTATCCCGCCAGATTTAATAATTCAGACACTAAATCCAATCTAGAAATAAAAAGCAGTGTATAACACCAGAACAAAAGGTGACCAACTCTTGAAACTAGCACACTCCACTAGCCAGTTATAAATACCTACAATTTAAATAATAACGATATTATTAACTAGAAAGACAAGTTTCATATTGTGTCGGCCCTTTCACTTCAATACGCCAGCCTCCTTGTATGAACTCAGGCACCACGGTTGCCATCATTCATTTCTATGATTTGCACATCGAAATACGATCTACCTATCAGTTGCCAAACTATTGATTATTTACACAACAAACTGAAATTGGTTAATTTATCAGTAAGCCAGAAACCAAACGCCTTTGCTTGCGCGTCTGGAACAGGTCGAGTTCGGGGGGAACTCGGCCGCACCAAATGGCTTACTTCTTTTAGAAGAGAACTTAATAGTTCTTTTAATCTCGAAGATGTTTGAAGTGGAATATTATGAAAAGAATTGATTTACTAGGTTCTGAAAACCAAAAAATGAAGCTTTGAAGTCGACCATAACAATGAGCATGATTTCGAGAGCAACAACAAATCTGATGTGCCTCCATCGTAAGAAAATTATCCATTCTGGCAACACGGTTAGCTTTAAACACCTTGATGTTTTACGAGGGTAAAAGTCGACATAACTATGAGACTCAGAACCTGCTCTAATTCTTCTGTTGAACACTTGAGCTCTTTACCAAGATAAGATATTTAGTTTATCGATGAAAAAGTTTAAAATGACTAACTAAAATAAAATATTAGGTAGTAGTAGTGAGAATTGTAGACCTGTTTTCGGGACTTGGTGGTTTGACAATTGGTGCTTTACAGGCAGCAAAAAAATTAGGTTTAGATTTTGAGATATACCTTGCGAGTGATATGGAACCGTCGTGTTCAACCTTCTATCAAAGCAACTTCCATGATTACATTAAACATTTCCACGATTCTGATATAACACTTTTAAATGTTAACGATTTGCCAAAAGCTAAGATTGATTACCTTTTCGCTGGTCCACCATGTCAAGGACATTCAGACCTTAACAATCGTTCTAGGCGAAATGATCCTCGCAATAATCTTTATCTTGAAACTGTAAAGGTGATTCAACATTTAAAGCCATCATATTTTTTGATTGAAAATGTGCCTTCAGTTATCCACTCAAAACAAGGCGTAGTTTCTCAGTTAATAGAAAAACTCGGTGGCTTATATCATGTTCAAGAATTAGTCGTGGATTTTGAACGTATGGGGATAGCACAAAGCCGTAAAAGACATATATTGCTAGGCAGCATAAAACCTATAGAATCCAATATCTTATCATCTATTTATGAACAACAGGATGCTCAAACGCTCAAAGATGCGATCTATGATTTGGTTACAGTCAAACAAGATACAATGTTTGATACTCCTTCCCGTATGACAAGCGTGAATAGAGAAAGAGCTGAGTATCTTTACAAGCAAGATATCTTCGATCTTCCAAACCACTTGCGTCCTAAGTGTCATCAAGGAAATCACAGCTATAAATCTATGTACGGCCGTTTGGATTGGGATAAGCCATCACAAACTATTACTGGTGGATTTGGCTCGATGGGGCAAGGTAGATTTTTACACCCATCTTTACCGCGAGTTATTACGCCGCACGAAGCAGCAAGGATCCAAGGTTTACCAGACTGTCTGGATTTCTCCAATGTAAGCAAACGTGGTGCGCTGCAGCAAATGATAGGGAATGCAGTTCCTCCAGTATTATCAAAAGAACTAATAATAAAATTGGAAAATACAAATGAGTAACGAGTTAGTTGATTTAGACGCCCTAGAAAGGCAACTGAGAGACACACAAACGAGTATTACCTACGATACAAAAGAGTACGTAGTTGAGGTTATGGTAACTCGTTTTGAAAAAGGCTTTTTCTACATTCCAGATTATCAGAGAGAGTTTGTTTGGGCAGAAGATCGCCAGAGCAAATTTATCGAATCAGTAATCATGGGATTACCCATCCCTTTTCTTTTTGGGGTTCAAGACCCTCAAGGAAACACAGAGATCTTGGATGGTGCCCAGCGTATGAACACCTTGCGTAACTTCGCCCTTGATCGTCTTGTTTTGAAAGATCTGACACGTTTAGATTTACTAAATGGTTTAAAATTTTCAGACTTACCAGCTTCACAACAGTTAAGATTCAATGACCGCTCTATGAGAATGGTTATATTACCAGAATCTGTTACAAAGCAATCTCGGTTAGACATGTTCGAAAGAATTAATACTGGTAGTGAAGATTTGAAGAAAGCAGAAATTCGAAAAGGGTCTTTTTCTGGTCCGTTTTACGATTTTGTTTGCTCTTTGGCAACCGACGAGCAGTTCAACCGTTTATGCCCTGTGTCTCATAAATCTGCTCTTCGTGGTGAACGTGAAGAACTAATTTTGCGCTTCTTCGCTTATTCAGATAAATATTTGGAATTTAAGCATTCAGTATTTAATTTCTTAGATGATTATTTACGTGAAGCTAATAAATTGAATTTCGATATTGTCCAATTAGAATCTGAGTTTAGAAGCATGCTTAATTATGTCGAAGCAAACTTACCCGATGGCTTTAGAAAGACAGCGAAGTCTAAGACGACTCCTAGAGTAAGGTTTGAGTCTATAGCTATTGGAGTAAATCTCGCCCTAAAAGCAGAACCAGAACTTGATAATAAGGGTGATGGCTTTGTGCGCACTTCAGATTTCAACAAACATGTAACATCGCATGCTAGTAACTCAGGACCGAGATTAAGAGGTCGCGTCGAATATGTTCGAGACTGGCTATTAGAGGCTTAATAATGCGAGCGTTTACTGATGAATACGATAAACGAAAAGGTGAAATAGAAGCTTACATTACACTTTTACAAGCTTTAAGTTCTGATGGAGCTAAAGTCACTGATATAGATGATAATGAAAGTTCAGTTTCAGCTATTCAACAAAAAGTGTGTAAAGCTTCATGTTACCTTTTAATATATAACTTGGTAGAAGCTACCGTAATGAATGGCGTTCAAAGTATCTATAACAGGATAAAAGATGAAGGATTAGGCTTCTCGGCTATTATGGATTTGTTAAAAAAGGTCTGGTGGCACTCTAAGGGAGAAAGCCTAACATCAACACCGAAAGGTGAACTAATCGAAACCGTTTATAACTATTACTGCGAAACACACTCTGGTGATGCATTAGACTTTAAAGATTTTGTTTCAGGAGTTTCAGGTAATATGGATGCAGATGGTGTGCGTAATGTATGTCATAAATACGGAATCCGCGCAGTTGCAGATGGACGACATCTTGGTAACGTCAAGCAGTATAGAAACTGGCTTGCTCACGGCAACAAATCATTTTCTGATATTGGTCAAGATGTTACAGTAACACAGCTAATTGAGATTAAATCCAATGTATTCTCGTTCTTAGATGAATATGTAAGTAATGTGAATACATACCTTGATAACCAATGTTATAAAGCAACACCTCAAAATTAGGCTCCATAGGGAGCCTTTACTGTAGCCCCATACTAACCCGCACGCATAAAGCTGTGACTTAGAGCAATCGTTAGATTTTATACGTATCTTTGCTCATCACCCATTCTTCCCTACTTCGTTTGTGTAGATAGTCGTTAGATAAAGCTTGTTTGAACAGTGGAATACATCGTGAAAACTCACTTCTTTGTTTAACACGCTGCCAGCAATAGTTTAGGCTCAGGAATGTAAGTCCACTTGATGCAATGGCTCTCGTCGCCCTCACTCCCCCATAAACCTTTCACTGATCTTCCAGTCACGAAAACGTTTGTCTCGATTAAGTTCTAACGTATAACGATTAATTACACTTCAGCCCTTGTTTAACCTTTTATTGCCTCCATATTTTCCATACAATCCTAAGCGATTATAAATAAAAACAATTTCAATTTCGGAGTCCTCATGAGCGACGTAAAGCACTGTAATTTATTGATTCTTGGTTCTGGCCCTGCTGGCTATACAGCTGCAGTTTACGCTGCTCGTGCAAACCTAAACCCAGTACTGGTTACCGGTATGCAGCAAGGTGGTCAGCTTACAACCACAACAGAAGTGGAAAACTGGCCGGGTGATGCTGAAGGTTTAACGGGCCCTGCTCTAATGGATCGCATGAAAGAGCACGCAGAGCGCTTTGAAACAGAGATCCTGTTCGACCACATTAACGAAGTCGATCTATCAAACCGCCCTTTCCGTCTTAAAGGCGATTCTGGCGAGTACACGTGTGATGCATTGATCATCTCAACGGGCGCATCAGCTAAGTACCTAGGTTTAGATTCTGAAGAAGCATTCAAAGGCCGTGGCGTTTCTGCTTGTGCAACGTGTGATGGTTTCTTCTACCGCAACCAGAAAGTTGCAGTTGTGGGTGGTGGAAACACCGCTGTTGAAGAAGCACTTTACCTGTCTAACATCGCGTCTGAAGTGCACCTTGTTCACCGCCGTGACACGTTCCGCGCTGAAAAGATCCTAGTGAAGCGTTTAATGGACAAAGTAGAGAACGGCAACATTGTTCTTCACACTGACCGCACGCTAGACGAAGTTCTAGGCGACGACATGGGCGTAACGGGCGTTCGTATTAAAGATACTCAGTCTGATAAGACAGAAGACATCGAAGTAATGGGTGCATTCATTGCTATCGGTCACCAACCAAACACTGAAATCTTCAAAGGCCAAGTCGACATGAAAGATGACTACATCATCGTTCAGTCTGGTCTTGAAGGTAACGCAACGCAAACCAGCATCCCAGGTGTGTTCGCTGCGGGTGATGTAATGGACCACAACTACCGCCAAGCAATTACTTCTGCTGGTACAGGTTGTATGGCTGCACTGGATGCTGAACGCTTCCTAGATGGCCTTAACGATAAGTAAATCTGAGATTGCAGATTTGATTATCGGTGCTCTCGCCTCAGTAGATGCAGGGCGTCATCACATTTTGTTGTAAATCCCTAGAGCCCAGTGGTATATCCACTGGGCTTTCTTTTGTATACTAGCCGCCCTCAACAAATAATAATTATCATTAAGCCTTCATAATGGATAAGAAAAAACAACGCAGCTTGAACAAGTGGCTTAAGCAACAGAGTAAGTTAGCGAAACGCTGGCTTATGATTGCGATTAGCCTTGGCGTACTTTCAAGCGTGTTCTTAATTGCTCAAGCAGCTCTTCTCGCCTCTATTCTTCACCAGCTGATCATCGAGAATGTCGATAAATCTGAACTGGTTGGTCATTTCGCAGGCTTGGCATTATCGGTCGTTGGCCGTGCTGGCTGTACATGGGGACGTGAAATCGCAGGTTATCGCTGTGGTGAACAGATCCGTGTCTACATCAGGCAACTCATCCTAGATAAGTTACGCGAGTTAGGCCCTGCTTATATCAAAGGCAAACCTGCGGGTACGTGGGCAACGCTGTTGCTAGAACAAGTAGAAGACATGCAAGATTTCTTCTCTCGTTACCTGCCTCAGATGTCTCTGTCGGTAATGATTCCATTCATTATTTTGGTTGTGGTGTTCCCAGTAAACTGGGCTGCTGGCCTTATCTTCTTGCTGACTGCGCCACTGGTGCCGATGTTCATGGCACTTGTGGGTATGAAAGCCGCCGATGCAAACCGTAAAAACTTCAAAGCGCTGCAGCGTCTTTCAGGTCACTTTTACGACCGTTTGCAGTCAATGACGACTATCCGTCTATTCGACCGCACCAACGCTGAAACAGAAGTACTTAAAGGTGCATCTGAAGTGTTCAGAACGCGTACCATGGATGTGTTGAAAATTGCTTTCTTGTCTTCCGCAGTGCTTGAGTTCTTCACGTCGATCTCGATCGCGATGACAGCTGTTTACTTTGGTTTCACCTACATCGGTGAGCTTAACTTCGGTCACTACGGTGTTGGCATTACGCTATTCGCGGGTTTGTTTATCCTTATTTTAGCACCAGAGTTTTACCAACCTCTGCGTGACTTAGGTACTTTCTACCACGCGAAGCAACAAGCGGTTGGCGCAGCCGAAAGTATTGTCGAGTTCTTAGAAACAGACATCACTAAGGTTAAATCAGGCGACACTCAACTCGATCCGGCTCAAGGCATTAATATTGAAGCTACCGACCTAAAAGTGTTAAGCCCTGAAGGCGTTCAATTGGTTGGTCCTATCTCGTTCGCACTGAACACTCGCCAATCGACTGCGTTAGTTGGCCCAAGTGGTGCGGGTAAAACAAGTTTGATCAATGCCATCCTTGGTTTCATGCCTTATGAAGGAAGCTTGAAAATCAATGGGGTTGAACTGCGTGACTTAGACTTAGCCTCTTGGCGTAAAACGATTAGTTGGGTTGGTCAAAACCCATTGTTGTTACACGGCAGCATTCGTGACAACGTCACTCTTGGTAAGCACGATATCGCTGACCAAACAGTTCAAAACGCACTAGAGCAATCATTTGCTAGCGAGTTCGTTAACGAGCACGGCTTGGATTACATGATTTCTGATCGCTCTGGTGGCCTGTCTGTTGGTCAATCTCAACGCTTGGCACTAGCTCGCGCAATGATTCAAGACGGTCAGTTCTGGTTGCTAGATGAACCAACAGCCAGCCTAGATACTCGTAGCGAACAGTTAGTGATGAAAGGCATCAATAGCAACATTGAAAGCCGCACTGCCCTACTTGTGACGCACCAACTCGCTGCTCTTAAATCAGTCGATAATATTCTGGTTATGCGCGATGGTGGTCTGGTTGAACAAGGTCATTACTCTCAGCTTTCGACTGCGGGTGGTTTGTTTGAAGAGATGCTGAACGCGAACTTAGCTCAACAAGATAATAAGGGTAATTTAGATGCGTGATTTACTGCCTTACCTGAAACTCTATAAAAAGCATTGGTTTGGCCTATCGCTAGGCATGCTATTGGCTTTTGCTACTCTGTCGGCTTCTATCGGCTTGTTAACGCTATCAGGCTGGTTCATTTCAGCTTCTGCGGTTGCAGGCCTTACGATTGCGCGTGAAACCTTCAACTACATGCTGCCGGGTGGTGGTGTACGTGGTTTGGCAATGAGCCGTACTGCGGGTCGTTGGGGTGAACGTGTTGTCAGCCATAATGCAACATTCAAATTGTTAACTGATCTGCGTATCTTCTTCTTCAAGAAGCTGGCTCCGCTGATCCCAGGTCGTATCTCAAACCTTCGAGATGCTGACCTTCTCAACCGTTTGGTTGCTGATGTAGACGCCATGGATCACGTGTACTTACGTTTAGTAAGCCCAGTGACGGTGGGTGTGTTCGGGATTTTCTTCCTGACTCTGTTCTTGATGTGGTTCGATAGTTCGCTTGGTTTGATCTTGGGTTCTATCCTTCTGATCATGCTGTTGGTTTGGCCAATCTTATTCTACAAGCTGGGCAAGCGTAACGGCGGTGAACTAACACAGAACAAAGCTGATCTACGTGTGACTACACTCGATTGGATTGAAGGCTACAGCGAACTGACTCTATTCGGTGCAGAAGAACGTTACCGTAATGCAATTCTAGAAACGCAACACAAGCTGATGGCGAATCAGTTTGTAAACGCCAACCTAACCGGTATGGCTTCAGCAGCGCTAATGCTGTTCAACGGTTTGACGCTGGTTCTTATGCTTTGGCTTGCGGCTGACGGTGTGGGTGGCAATGCACCAGACCCGTTCATCGCGCTAATGGCGTTCGCTACTATGGCAAGTTTTGAACTGCTGATGCCTATCGCAGGCGCGTTCCAGCATTTAGGTCAAACTCTGTCTTCTGCTCGTCGCTTGAACGAAGTGATTCTGTCGGAGCCTGAAGTTCAGTTTGCTGAAGAGAAACTCGACATCAACAAGTCGCTTGATATTACGTTCTCAAACGTGACGTTCAACTACCCTGACTCTGAGCGCAGTGTTCTGAACGCTGTTGACCTAACGATCCCTGCCACGCACAAGGTTGCGATTGTGGGTCAAACGGGTTCTGGTAAATCGACTCTGATTCAGCTTCTGACTCGCTACTGGGATCCTAAAAAGGGCTACATCTCAATCGCGGGTATTGAACTAACACAATGGAACGAGTCACAACTGCGTGAATCAATCAGTGTGGTAAGCCAGCGTGTCGACATCTTGAATGGCAGCCTACGCGACAACTTGTTGATTGCGAAACCAGATGCCAACGATGAGCACCTAGCTAACATCCTTAAAGACGTTGGTCTAGAAAAGCTGCTTGAGAATGACGGTCTTGATAGCTGGTTGGGTGACGGTGGTCGTCAACTGTCTGGTGGTGAGAAGCGTCGTATTGGTATCGCACGTGCCATTCTTCATGATGCCCCTATCCTGCTTCTCGATGAGCCGACAGAAGGCTTAGATAAGCAAACTGAGCAGAGCATCATGGCGCTGTTCGAGAAGCACTTCGAAGGCAAAACGGTTATCTTCATTACGCACCGTTTGATTGGTCTGGAATCGATGGATTCAATCGTTCTGATTGAACAAGGCGAGATTGTAGAACACGGCTCTCACGAGAAACTGTTAAATGAAGAAGGACGTTATTTCCAACTTCGTCAGGCAATCTAGCTCCTCATAAGTTATAAAGAAAACCATTCAAAGCCCGAGTTTATACTCGGGCTTTTTAGTGTCTTTATGTTTTTGTATCTTCACTCTTGGGCAATCTATTAGGCAAGTTTGGTTTTAAGCCTCTTTACTAAATCACTGACTTATCGAATTGGTTTTAAACAAAGTTCTGTTTGAGCTTCTCTTCCAGCGCTTGGACGCAAAGTTTGATGGCAATCGGTGTGTTTGAAGCGAATGGATTCAATGCATAAACCGTGTTAGTGGGTAATTGAAAGCTAGGCATGATGTCGATAACCTCATTCGATAACTGAGATAGGTAGAAGTCTGGGATCACACCGATACCGACACCAGATTTGATCAACGCGAGACAACTATGAAAGGAGTTCGTAGTGCAGCTTGCTTGTTGTTGGTAAATAAAGTTTTGATCTGTTTGAGAAGTAAAGTGATGAGAGACTTGCTTACCTTGCCATGAGTTAGCAATGTAAGGAATAGATTCAAGCTCACGAGAACGCATGCTTTCAACGCCACACAACACGTCTTTAAACTCGCCCAAGCGTTTCTGCTTTAGGTTACTGTCACGAGAAGTTCCTACTCGTACTGCGAGATCAATATCGTGTTCCATGAAATCTAAGTGCTGATCATCGCTTATAAGCTCGGGTTTTAGCTTGGGATATTGCTTCATTAGATCTGCGACAACAGGGGCAACGAGCAAGTCCATAAGAGCATTCGGTGCAGTAATACGAATCCGACCTTGTGGCTCTTCTAGCTCAGCTTTGGCCATATCCCAAGCCGAGTCAGCAATCACGTTGATGTCTTTGCAGCTTAAATAAAAACGCTCACCCATACTGGTCAGAGATTGCCTCCGTGTTGTGCGTTTGAGAAGTGAAGCACCTAGTTCTTGTTCCAGAATTTTGAGGTGCTGACTGACGACGGACTTGGATAACTCAAGCTTTTCAGCCGCAGCTGATACTGAGCCCTGCTCTACGATGTGAGCGAAAATCGACATCTGCTTTAGCTTACTCATCTTATTGTTCTCTTTTTACACACAGTATTTTCTATTATCTCTGTTTTTCAACTTAATTTCCAAGGCTAAACTGAATCCAACTTATCGAGACACCCAAATCAAAGACACAGTGTTTGAAAGAAGACTGTTATGGAGAAAGACAATGTTAGACAACCAAATTTTAGAAGCATGTAAGCAAGGCATTAACGCGTGGCAGAAAGCATTCAACAGCCAAGATGCGAAAGGTTGTGCGAATCAATATGCTGAAAGCTGTGTAATGGAAGCGCGTCCATTTGGCACTTTTGAAGGTCGTGAAGCGATTCAAGCATTTTGGCAAAACATCATCGACCAAGGCTTCAAAGACGTTGATTACACCGATGTTAAATGGGAAGAGCACCCAGAAGGAGGCTACATTTTGACGGCTAGTTGGACAATGAACAAAGCATTTGGTGTTGTGCATCGTGAGCACTGGGCACTAGAAGCGGATGGTTGCGCTCGTTTAATCAGCGATGATTTTGAGGTTCAAGGCGAACGCTAGCCTGCTCGCTTTTAAAAGAACAAGCCGCTTTAAAAAATAATGCGATAACAATAGTTATGTCGCTAGAAAATAGTTATGTCGCTAGAAAAACAAAGGCCGGTAGTCTGAACCAGACTAACGGCCTTCTCTTTTTATTCCAGCCTGTTATCGACTGCTTACGAAAAACAACCGTTATAGTGCCGCTTTCTTCGCTTCTGTAATCCAAGCATCAAACGTATTTCGGTTCGCTTTGATCCAACCGTTTACGTGCGCTTCGATATCAGCCGAGCTGTTCTTACCTTTACTCATCATCATGTTCTGAGCACTTACATCATTGATGTTAAGTTTGATGATTTCAAAAAGCTTCGCCGCAGATGGGTTGTTCTTAGCAAACTCTTTGTTCGCAATAATACGCATCGAGTTCATTTCGAAGCCGTAGTTCTTACCGTTAGACAAAGTAGTATCAACATTCGCACGATCACCCGGAAGTGAAGAGAATGGAACTTCTAACCAAACTACGTCTTCGTTAGGAACCAATACACCACTTACCCAATAAGGTGTCCACGTGTAGTAAAGAACTGACTCGCCCTTTTGGTAACGTGAAATCGTATCTGCGATGATCGCTGCATAGTTACCTTGGTTGTGAGTAACGGTATCGTCCAATTTGAATGCAGAGATTTGGTGTTCGATGACCATCTCACAACCCCAACCAGGGTTACAGCCCGTCAGGTCTGCTTTGCCATCGCCATCAGCATCAAACAGCTTAGCGATTTTTGGATCAGTCAATTGACCTATGTTAGTGATGTTGTACTTTTCAGCGGTTTTCTTATCAATAAGGTAACCTTGAGCGGCACCACTTACATATTGGCCTTCACGGTAGAATTTGTCATCGCCACCCGCCATTTTGTATTTGTCAGCGTGTAGTGGGAACCAACCTACTGTTAGGAACGTTGCGTCACCTTTTGCGATAGAAGTGTAAGCTACGTTGTAGTCCACTTCTTGCGTTGATTTCACATCGTAACCAAGCTCTTCTAAAGCACGGTTAACAATCAGTGTTTGGAACGTTTCTTCAGCAACTGAAGATTGAACAGGCTGAACTGATACACCTTCACCCGGTAAGCTTGCAGCCCACACGTTCGTTGATACAGCCAGTGTCGAAACGATGCTAACGGCTAGCTTACTCTTCCATGAATTATTCATTGGTGTTTTTCCTTAGTTGTAGTTCTGATTGTTTACCGCGATTTAAAGCTTTTAGCACAAGGGAAACAGGCCCCATGTGATACCAGCGTAATTTTGTATTACCTGCATTTACCCCAAGAACTTGGGTAATGCGGTCAAGTAGGATTGCAAGAATAACAATGCCTAGGCCACCAACAGCGGCCAATCCCATATCCAGTCGGCCAATACCTCTCAGTACCATTTGACCTAATCCACCTACCGCGATCATTGATGCGATAACCACCATCGATAACGACAGCATCAGTGTTTGGTTCACGCCCGCCATGATGGTTGGCAGTGCAAGTGGTAGTTGAATTCGGTAAAGCATCTGCTTTTTGCTGGCACCGAATGAGTGACCCGCTTCGATCAACTCTTCCGGTACTTGCTGAATACCCAAGATAGTCAAACGTACAACAGGAGGAAGTGCGAATATGATGGTTACCACCACACCCGGAACGTTACCGATACCAAACAACATTACGATGGGTACAAGATAAACGAAGGCTGGCGTCGTTTGCATGGCGTCGAGAATTGGGCGTACGAATTTAGCCGCGGTATTGCTGCGGGCGAGCCATATCCCCATGGGTAAGCCGATCAGCAGACAGAAGAATACCGATGTCATGACCAGTGAAAGCGTGGTCATCGCTTCAGACCAAGCGCCAATCAAGCCAATAAAAGTCAAAGAAACGGCTGTAGCCAAACCAAGCTTCAGGTTCGAAAACTGCCATGCAACTAAAAACAAAATGATCAACATGAATGGTGCAGGTGTCGACACCAACGCCGTTTCAAATGAACTTAGAATGAAATCGATAGGCACACGGATTGCTTGAAACAATGGACGTCCGTGCTCAACTAACCAATTCAGTCCAGACTCTACCCAAGTGTCGACGGGCAAAACTGCTTCTGCAAAAGGGTTAAGTGGATCAAAAGGTGTCGTTTCGACTGTTTCGCTGCTTAACCAATCTGCTGATGGTGAGGTATCAGCTGCTTGACCCCAAGGATCACTTGATGGCTGAGCTGCTGGAGCTGATTGAGACCATGGGTCATTATTTGTTTGTTCAGACGACATGATCTACCCCTTATCCAATGTTTGTAACAGTCGTGACTTAGTTACCACGCCAAAGTAATTACCTTGCTCATCCACAACAGGAACGGAGTAAGGCACACCGCCAACAAGGCCAAGCACATCGTTGATTGGTAAATCAGGGTTCAGCGTTAGGCCATCATCGAGCTGCGCACTGACGAGTGATTTGTTCTCTTTGTGTGCTTTACGAAGGGAATCAACAGAGACAATGCCGGAGTAACGACTGCTTTTCTCAACAACAATGCCGTATTCACGGTCGTTATCCATCAAGATTTGTAGAGCGGACGCTGGGCCGTCATGTTCTGATTTTTTAAATACCGCCGCTGGCTTCTTACGTGCAATGTCTTTCACCGTAAGAACACTTGCTACATTCACACCGCGGAAGAAAGCTTCGACATAATCGTTCGCTGGGTTGTTAAGAATTTCGTCTGGGGTACCCACTTGAACCACCTCACCGTTTTGCATAATGGCAATACGGTCACCGATTCGCATCGCTTCATCCAAATCATGGGAGATGAAAACAATGGTTCGTTTATCGTCATTTTGAAGGCGAATAAGCTCATCTTGCATTTCAGTACGAATCAAAGGATCGAGTGCAGAAAACGCTTCGTCCATTAACAGAATATCAGGGTCACATGCTAGAGCACGAGCCAAACCAACACGCTGCTTCATACCGCCAGACAATTCATCAGGGTAAGATTCTGAATACGGCCCGAGACCGACTCGTTCCAACGCTTCAAATGCTGACTGTTTTCTCTTATCGACTTCAACACCCGCTAGTTCAAGACCAAACGCGGCGTTTTCAATCACTGTCATGTGAGGCATCAATGCGAAGTTTTGGAAAACCATGGAGATGTTGTTGCGACGGACTTCGCGGAGCTCATCTTCTGAGGTGTGGGCAATGTCTTTGCCTCGAAGAAGCACATTACCTTTGGTAGGTTCAATCAAGCGGTTAAGAAGGCGTACTAGGGTTGATTTGCCAGATCCTGACAGGCCCATTATGACGAAAATCTCGCCTTCTTGAATGCTAAGAGAAACATCGTTAACGCCGATCGTTAACCCTGTTTCTTCGAAAACTTTATCTTTGTTCGCGCCTTCATTAATCATTGTAAAAGCACGGTCGGTGTCTTCACCAAACACCTTGTACAGTCCCTTAACTTCCAGTATGGGATCCATGTAATTTAATCCTTTCTTAGTTATCTAAACTAATAGTTATTTAAACTCAAAACCGATTATTTAAACTTAAAAACGGTTATTTAAACCCGAAAAACGATTAGCACTCTAAGCAATTAACCCATGCAAATCAAGGGGCATCGTTCTGTAAAGCCGATGAAAAACCGTTAAAACCCCAGCCCAAACAAAGGTCAAATATCAAGCCCATACAAAGCAAAATGTTGATAATAAAGAAATTTAAATCACACTCAACACCTGCGGCATTATGTATTACTTACAGATAGATTATTGAATATTTATTTCACATCAGAACAATTAATAGGCCAAATAGACCAAGAATATGCACAAATAGTTCGTGTACAAATAATTCGAATACAAACCAATTAAGAGAATTTAAACGCCACTAAGACCGGTAAATTAACACCATTACGAGGCGCGCACTCCCAATGACTTTTACACACATATGAAGGGCAATCTGGATAGAGTCCGTCCAATTAGGCACAGATCGGATTGATACCTTCATCTCCGATATAGAAGACATAACACCAACTGTGATACTTGCTGCAAACTGTCAAAAGTCGATTACCCAGGCCGAAAGACAACTTGTAGAGTACACATTGCTGATCCATTCTTTATCTAAAGGCTGGACACTCTTTCGGACGGATAAAAGGACAGGTATTAGAATGATAAAAATGCTGGTGTGTGACTTTGATGGAACGCTTGATGGCGGCTCGTCTCATGGGGTTGATCAGTTGTTTAACTACTTAACAAAACAACCGGATATCCGCTTTATCATCGCGACAGGTAGAACACTGCCCTCAATTCGTGTGGGTTTAGCTTCTGACAACTACCCGAAACCACACACGATTATCAGCGACGTAGGCACGAGAATTCATCACGAGCACTCCCAAACACCGGATCACACCTGGCACAATCAATTAGAAGCGTCTTGGAACAAGTCAAAGGTTGAGTCTGCACTTGCATCGCTCGATTTCATGGGAGAGCGCTTAGAGAGCCATCAAGGGGAATACAAGATCACTTTCGAAGGAAAACTCTCAGAGCCTCAACATGAGCTGATCGCATCTCGTCTGGAATCACACGGTTTAGATGTACACCTTACTTATTCCCACGATTGGTACTTAGATATCACGCCTAAGGGTGTCAACAAGGCCACAGCGATTCATCATCTACTTAAACAACATCAGTTAAGCATTGAAGAGGTATGCGTGGCTGGCGATTCAGCGAACGACACCTCGATGCTAACCATAGATGGCGTAAATTCAATATTGGTCGCGAATCATTACCCTGAGATCGCTCACCTGTCCGATCGAGATAACGTATACACCAGCAGAGCAACACATGCAGAGGGTGTATTAGAAGGCCTTAAATACTGGCAAGGGCTTGCTGCGTCGGGTAATTAATACAAGTGTATCAAGCAGATCGCCTCGACTTGATACACTTATTTCCAACCAGGAAGCCAATGATCCTTATCGGTTAGATCGCGCCAGTTAATGTCTTCTTCTCGTTTCGTCATCACCGCTTCTATTAAGCAACGAATGACCTCCCCTTCTTCGAATTCGACCTCAGTGATCATAAAGTGCTTTTCTTTCTTTACTGGGCTAACGGCCGTCCATTTACTGCGAAGTAGTTTCTTTGGATTGATTCGATTCATTGATCTTATCTCTCGCTGTGATGTCGTTGATTAATATGAGTTGTCTACTCGACACTGGGTAATAGTCTCTATGACGCAAAAAAGATCATAAAAAAAGCCAGCGATTAAAGCTGGCTCTATTCTGGTGATTGTTTCTCGTTAGAGATTAACCATTTTTAGGTGGATCAAATGCCGTCAGTTCTAATGCTGGGCCTGTGTATTTTTCAATTTTCACAAGCGCAGAATTCGCAGCACAACCATTTGCCAAACGAGAAGTTGGAATATCCAACGTGAGCACGTTACAGCCACCATTTTTACATAAACCTGTCTCTTTATCTAAATCTGGCCAACCGCCTTCATGGATACATACAGCACCCTGTTTGATACCATCAGTCACTAATGCACCAACCAGTACTTGTCCACGATCGTTATATGCACGAACCAAATCTCCGGTTTTGATGCCACGTACTTTCGCGTCTTCTACGTTAATGGAGATAGGTTCACGGTTACCAATAGCGTACTCTTCACGCAATTTTGCATAGTTAAATTGACTGTGTAAACGGTGGGCCGCATGCGCTGTCATCAACTGAAGTTCATCACTCTTCGCTTTACCAAAGAACTCTGTAGGCTCAATCCACGTTGGATGCGCTGGACAATCCGCAAGATTGTAGCCTTCGATTGTTTTAGAGAAGATCTCGATCTTACCACTTGGTGTACCTAGCGGATTCATCACAGGGTCTTTACGGAAATCAGCATGGCGAACGAACTGTGCAGCTTTCTTGTTGTATTTCATTTCAATAAGCTGGTTATCATCCCAGAACTTACCAAACTTAGGCATACGTACACGTGCAGATTTACCCGCTTTTTGCGCTGCATCGTAGAAGCCTTTCAACCAAGCCATTTCGTCTTTACCTTCAGTAAAGACATCGCGACCACCGGCTTTGATCATCTCAGACATATCTGCAAATACATCAAAGTCGTTACGCGCTTCACCTTGAGGTTCAACTACCTTCTTCATTGGTACTAAATGTTGGTTACTGTAGTCACCTGTCATCGTCATATCATTACGTTCAAATGACGTAGTGATTGGCAATACAATATCCGCATGCTTAGCCGCTGCAGTCCAGTAGATCTCAGAGATAACCACAAGTTCAGGTTTTTGCCACGCTTTGATCAAACGGTTGGTATCTTGGTGATGAGTAAAGTTACCACCGCCCGCCCACCAAATCATTTTCAGGTCAGGGAACGTCAGTTCATGACCATTGTGCATATATGATTTGCCTGGGTTTTCCAGTGCTTCTGTAATACGAGCAACAGGGAAGCTGTTCACCGCACCTGAAACTGCCCAGTCGTTACCTGCTGAAGAACCACCACCGATCGAAGCTGAAATCGCAGGTAATACACCAGCATCGCGTGTTGGGTTACCACCATTAGAATAGTGGTAAGACAGACCAAAACCACCGCCAGGAAGACCAATCTGACCAAGCATTGCAGCTAACGTCGCAATCATCCAGTGGCGTTGCTCACCGTATTGTTGACGCTGAATGCCCCAACCCGCCATAAGCATAGTGCGGTTCTGGCTAAAGATGTCTGCTAGAAGCTCAAGTTGTTTCGCAGGAACGCCTGTGATCTCTTCAGCCCATGCTGGCGTCTTTTCAACACCGTCTTCTTTACCCATTAGGTACGCTTCAAACTTATCGTAACCACTGGTGTACTTATTCAGGAACTCTACGTCATGCTTACCCTTCTTAACTAAAGAGTGCGCGATACCCATCATCATTGCGACATCGGTCATTGGGCGCGGCGCAATCCACTGAACTGTGTCACCAAAGAAATCAACGGTTTCGGAACGCATAGGGTCAATCGCGATGATTGTCTTGCCGGACTTCTTAAGTTGATGGAAGAACTCTAGGCCTGAACAGTCGGTTGAACTCCATGCAATCTTAAGCGTGTTCATTGGGTTCATACCCCACAACACAACAACGTCTGAGCTCTCTAGTACCACAGGGTGAGTGGTTTGCTGTTCATAAACTTCGATCGATCCCATTACGTGCGGCATGATCACTTGTGCCGCGCCCGTTGAGTAATCACCTAAGTGACCAGAGTAACCACCAGCCAAGCTCATGTAACGTTGCAGCAACGTTTGTGCTTTATGCAGTACGCCACTTGAACGCCAACCGTAAGAGCCCGCAAATACAGATTCAGGTCCGTTCTCTTTACGAATACGCGTTTGCTGTTCGTGGATCAGCTTATAAGCTTCATCCCAAGACACTCGAACGTAGTCGTCATCACCACGAGAGCCTGTTGGCGCCGATGGATTGTCTAGGAAACCTTTACGTACCATTGGGTATTTGATACGCGCTTTGGTATGAACCTGATCAGGGCCTGTCGTTTGCAAGCTGTTTGGCACTGTTTGTGCCAGAGCATTAGTCGTTGAAACCAACTTGCCATCTTTTACTTCACACAACATCGGTCCCATGCGGCCTGCAGTTAATACACCTTTACCACGCTTATTCGCAGCTGATGCTGTCATCGGCGTCAATGATGTAAATGCCAGCGCACCAGCAGCCATGCCCGATCCTTTGAGGAATCCGCGACGAGTAATATCTGTCATAATTATTTCCCTTTTGTTTCTTAGTGGCCAGCCACATCTTTTGCGTGGTTCTGGAAGTATTTAGTAAGAAGTTCTAAATCTTGGTCTGAAATGTCAGTTCTTTCGCCCATACCTTTTGCAACAGGGCCCCAAGCATTAACGGTGAAGTGGTTCGCGCCAATTTTTGCGTGGCATGTCGAGCAGTAAACGTTGTCGAGTTCTTCAGCGTACTCCCAGATTGGCTCGAGTGAATCCAGTACAGGCGCATCAACGTTCGCGGTTAAGACCGCCGTTCGCCATTCATTGCCGTACGCATCCGTTTTAAAATCACCAACGTCAAGGTTCTGTTGCCCTTGGTCTGTCAGCATCGCAACGATTGAGCGCTGACCTTCGCCGTAGTAAAGCACCTGTTCTGCACCCTTCATTTGGTAAGCATGCAACTCGATTGTGCGCTCAGTACCTTCAACACTTTTCACATCTAGGCGTGCCGTTGGATTAATAGTGCCAAGGTCACCAATACTGATGGTTTCTGCTGAGTAAACGACTTTCGCATTCGGGTCTGTTTTTTCGGTGAATGCCATCAAATTATCAAAGGCTTCGCTGTCCATTTCTGGCTCAGGAGCAAAGTGAGCAACACCTTTGTGGCAGTCGATACAAGTCTGATTATTCTCTTGTCCGTACTCATGCATTTTTGCTGCATCTTCAGATTGCTCGTAGCTGTCCATCGCATCGAAAGTATGACAAGAACGACACGTGGCTGAATCGCTTTCACGCAGTTGTGCCCACACTGTTTCTGCCATTGCCATACGATGTTCTTCGTATTTATCTTCTGTATCAATTTTGCCGGTTACGAACTCATGATAAATATCTTTAGACGCACGAATTTTTGTGATTACGTAGTCAATTGGATCAGAAGGAATATGACAGTCAGAACACTCAGCTCGAATGCCTTTTGCATTGCTGAAGTGGATTGAACCTTCATATTCTTCATACGGAATTTGCATAGTGTGGCAAGAAGTACAGAACTCAGTACTCGATGTGTAGTGCATAACGGCTGCAGTACCGCCCAGCGTTAGCCAACCAATACCTATACCAACAGCGGCAATAAGAGCGATATATCGTTTTTTAATAGACATGTTTAGAAATCATCTTCAACAATTAGTAACAATTGCGATCAGAATAATACTTTAGGGGTAGTCACTATTGATTCACGTCATAAATTGTCTTTATTGACAATAAAGAAAGTGAGCAATGAGACTTCAATACAACTCACTTATAACCGTGACTGCGCAACCAATTGGTTTGATATTCACAAAACAAATAAAGCCAATCTCATTTATAAATTTCAACTAAAAATAACTACACGCCTTCCTATTTAAATCGCACTAAAATCAAGATAAGGAGTAACGAACCCGCCTATAATATTTGCAAAATTACGGCATTGAATTAGGCATGAACCAAACAGAGTTCCAACAAAAAATAGCGAGTTTTACTTCGATTGAACAAGCCCTTGATTACTTTGAAATTGGGTTTGATAGCAAGTTCATCGACCAAAATAGAATAGAGCTTGTGAAGCGCTTCAATGGTTATCTGATCCTGTCAAAGCCGGATGATTGGTTTGCTGGAAGAAGAGCGCTGAAAAATGCGTACTGTAAGGTGCAACGCAGTAAACTCGATCGCTATACACGCTCTGCCTGTCGTGGTTGCACGACTTGCCAACGTCGATAGCTCAAAGTTAACCGTTAAATAGCTGTCGATTTAAAAGTAGGCAGCTAAAAAACAGATAGCTGAAATAACATCTCATTACGATTTAGTTAGTGGTTTGCTCGAAAAAAAGTGTGCTAATCTTACGGCAACTCAACTACGAGATAAAAACTACAATGAAAATTTTCAGCAACTTCGAAAGCGGCAACATTCACGTCGTTTCAGCAGATTCACCACAAAACATTCAACTAACTATTCCAGCGGATAATCAAACTGAAATCGCACAATGGTTTCATTTCCGCTTAGAAAGTGAAGCTCAACAAGCTCACCACTTTGAAATCGGCCAATTGGCAACATCTGCCTACCCTGAAGGCTGGAAAGATTATGATGTGGTTGCATCGTATGACCGTGAAGAGTGGTTCCGCATTCCATCTCAATTCGATGGCGACACTTTAAGCTTTGATATCATTCCTGAACACGATTCAATGTACTTCGCGTACTTCGCACCGTATTCATACGATCGTCATCAAGATCTCTTGCACAGTGCTCAAACGCACCCTGCTTGTAAGCTAGAAACTCTGGGCCATACGTTAGATAACAACGACATCACTTTGCTAACCATCGGTGAGCCAAGTGCAGAGAAGAAAAACATCTGGGTTATTGGTCGCCAACATCCGGGCGAGACCATGGCTGAATGGCTGATCGAAGGTCTGCTACAACGCTTGCTTGATGAGACAGACACAGTAGGCCGCTCACTGTTAGACAGCGTTGTATTCCGCGTTGTACCTAACATGAACCCAGACGGCAGTATCCGTGGCCACCTACGCACTAACGGTATTGGCGTTAACCTAAACCGTGAATGGCAGTCACCTTCTATGGAACGCAGCCCTGAGGTTTTCTTTGTTCGCGAGCGCATGCTAGAAACTGGCGTTGACCTTTGTCTAGACATTCACGGCGACGAAGCAATCCCATATAACTTTGTTGCTGGTAGCGAAGGCACACCTTCATACAACGAGCGCATTGCAAAACTAGAGAATCACTTCAAGCAAGCTCTTCTGACTATCACGCCAGAGTTCCAAGATGAATTTGGCTACGATAAAGACGAACCGGGCAAAGCAAATATGACCGTCGGCACAAACTGGATCGGCGAACAGTTCAAGTGTTTGGCATACACTGTCGAGATGCCATTTAAAGATCACATCAGCCACGCTGACGAACTGTACGGTTGGTCTCCAGAGCGCAGTGTTGCATTTGGTCACGACATGCTAGCAGCGGTTTGGGCAACAGTAGACGAGCTATAAGACGAAACAAACTCGTTAGTTTGTCTTTAGAAGTAGTTTGTTCATATAGATGACAAAGCCCAGCACTCGTCAAAGTGCTGGGCTTTTTATATCAGATAATGATGAGTTACTTGGGTTTTAGGCGTTTAGAAGCTTTGCTTATGCCACTCTGAGGTTCGCGAAGAAAACCGGGTACCTTTGCCTAATGTGTCGTTGTTCAGCCACCATATCTTTGAAACTCGGGCCTTGTGATAACAGAACGATCACTTCATCGCCTTCTTGCCTCAATACAGAACCACGAATATCAATGCTGTTATTACCATGCAACCATAAAATGCCTGCCATTGAGAAGCCTCGATAGACCGGGATGATGTTACTCATCATCAAGCGCACGCCTTTTTCAGAAACTTCACTGACATGAAAAAGTTCATCTTTGATTCGTATCACTGGGCGCGCCTTTTTAGGGTACTTCAGGCGGTAATACTCACGTTTCTGGGTGAATGACTCTTCACTCATCGATGACTCCCTGTCTCTATTTTTATTTCTATTTATTAAAAAACAAGCTAGTAAAACAACTCAAAAACACACCATACCGTTGGCTCTATTCATCCTTTAACTTCTAAGCTAGATTCAAAACAAAGATGCCAACCAAATGGATAACTGATAATTATATCGACTTTGTGATCAATTGCTTTAGGTTTTTACTCCAAAATATTCATAGTCTTTAGGATTCAATAAAAAATGGGATGTAAGTCGTCTATCTCAAATTCGATTTCGCCATATTAAGACTAAAGGGCAAGCTGAAGTTCACCGATAAACTGATTCTCTAACTTTTGACGTCCTGTTAAACTCCACCTCCCTTTTGATACTTGGTTCATTTATGTCATTTGATAGCCTAGCCCTTAACCCAAAAACCGTCTCCGCGATCCCATCTCAATTCAATAAGCCGACAGAGATACAGCAAGCGGTAATTCCTACAATTATTGCGGGGAAAGACGTGCTGGCGTTGGCTCAAACGGGTAGCGGAAAAACGTTGGCATTTGGCTTACCTTTGCTGAACAACATCAAGCATGATGTAAATGAACTACAAGCGATAATCATTGTTCCAACCCGTGAACTTGCCTCTCAAGTAGCCAAAGCACTAGAACCCATCGCAACCACACTTGATATCAAAACGGTGATACTGACTGGTGGAGTTGATATTGAGAGCCAGCAACAGCAATTGTTAGAAAAGCCACAACTCGTGATCGCAACTCCTGGCCGCCTACATGCCGTTATTCAAGAGAACAAGCTCGAGCTAACCCAATGCAAGTCTTTAGTTCTTGATGAGGCAGACCGTTTACTCGACATGGGATTTTGGCCAGATGTTCAAACCATTATTTCTGCTCTTCCTAAAAAGCATCAAACACTGCTGTTTTCGGCTACGCTGCCAAAAGAGCTGATCAGTCAGACTGAAGCGCTTCTTGTTAATCCAGTAAAGGTCACGACGCATCAAGAAAACAGTGTGGTCGCGGCTATTGAAGAAACTCTGTACTTAGTGAACAAAGGCAGTAAAGCTCAAGCGCTGATCGCCCTACTCAATCAGCACGCATGGTCGCAGGTATTGGTATTTATTGGCGCAAAAGACAATGCAGATGCATTAACCAAGCGATTGAGTAAAGCCAAAATAAGTGTGAATGCGCTACACGGAAATAAGAGCCAAGAAGAGCGAGAGCAAGCATTAGAGAGTTTCAAAAATGGCAAGACTCGTGCGCTTATCGCCACCGACGTTATGGCTAGAGGCATCCATATTGATCAACTACCTGTCGTAATTAACTTTGATTTGCCATCGCATTCGGCGACTTACGTACACCGAGTTGGTCGCACAGCAAGAGCAGGAAGTACTGGCAGCGCGATCTCTCTGGTTAGCCACAGCGAAACTGACTACCTGAATGCAATTCGTACTCTGACCAATAAACCGCTTATGCTACAAGCGTTGGAAGGCTTCCCAGTTACAGACAAACCTGCATCTGAAGCGACAGCTCGTAAACGTCCGCCTAAAGACAAAATGGCTAACCGAAGAACCGCAAAAAAGAAGAGTGTTAAGCAATTTAAGAGCAAACCAAGTTCTTCGAAATAACCTGTTATTCAAAGTAACCACAGAAAATCGAATAGCCCAGTTTGCACTGGGCTTTTTTATGGTTGATCTCATATTAGCAGGACCAAAATACAAACTTATGCCCTCAAACCTCCATAAAGATGCCAACCTAAATGACACTTTTATGAATTATGATGCCAAGGTATTGATTCTTGGTTGCTCAAAAAAAATACTCTAAAATCACGTTGACGCCCCTATATCTGACAACTAGATTTTTCTATTAGTGTCTAAAAACCGGGAGGTCATTGAAATGAAACGTGCAAGCTCTACATATCGATTACAACTGATTAAGGAAGTGGCTACTCGCCGAGATCGTCAGCGTTCTAATGACCCGATGGCAAACTACATACAAAACCTAATAGACAACAAAGATGACTGTGATACCTCGGTGGAACGTAACCAGAGATTCAGTGGCAGTCATTTTGATGAGCATATTGGTGGTTGGGTTAGCGACCATTGGGGTAGCAAGTAAGCCTATATCTCTAGTCACTGATATAGTCGATAGAACAGCATCGTTAGCTGTAGAATTAATATCCGTATTAACCTATCATCTGCAACAATTCCCTATCCAAGAGTAAGCAGAAAGTGCCTGAGTTAAAAAGAGAAAAAGAAGTGATGGTTGCCTTCCAAGTGATCCCTCGCGTTAAAGAAGGCAACAACTTCGAAGTGGTTGATAAAGCAATTGAAGTTGTGAAAGCTGCCGATGTGCCTTTCCAAGTCGGAGCTATGGAAACCACGATGAAAGGTGAACTCAACCTACTGTTAGATATCGTTAAAAAAGCAGAACAAGCTTGCTACGATGCAGGGGCTGTAGAAGTGATCACAAACATTAAAATTCACAGTAAAACCACCGAAGCCGATGATACATTTTGCACGTACCATCGTGGTGTAACGAAAGCGAATCACATGTTTGTTTAGCAATATGTTTATTTCAGAAAGCTGTTTATTTAAGAAAACAGGGCTTTAAGAAAGACTCTGAAGAACCAGTGATGTTATTGAAAAGGCATGTCTGAAAGGTGAGAAAGGATTTCCATTCGTTCTTCTTCTGACATCGAATGCCAATCACGCGGAGCCTCTTCAGGGTCATCTTTCGCCCCGATCGGTTTACGATCCAGTGCTTTAACTGGCTCTTTTTTGAATTTTCCGTTCTTTTTATTCATACCGACACCACTCCTTCAGGTACAAAGGTACCTACCTTAATATTACACCCCAACCATTATGTAAAGTAATAGTTACCTCGAGGTTAAATAAAATTTCAATACTTCCTCTTTAGCCGAAAAGATCTCTTTGGGGACTTGTACTTCCCTCTTCGTCAACCGACTTACCAACCAAATTTTTTTGCTTCATTATTTTTCTTCTATAGCGCTGACGACACAGCTTTATGACGTGTAACTGTTCTGACGGCGTCATCGACATCCAATTAAAGCGCTCCTCCCTTTTACGCATACAGCCATTGCAATAGCCTTTGTCATCGCTTGAGCAAACCCCCACGCAAGGGCTTGGAACTTGGAAAAACTCTAGCTGCTCCACCGCGCCTCCTTACATAATCAAAATTACGCTTACTATCTCAAAAATAAGCGATTAATTTGTCGCCTAGCTCATGAAATCCATACTAAACTATGACCTTATACTGACACATATAGTGTTTTGTAAACTATACTTTGAACCCATCAAGTTACACTTATTCGGTAACTTCGTTCTTTCCTTTGGAGCCTTATAATATGAAGTTTAGTTCAAAAAAATTACTAGCAGTAGCCGCTTTACCTATGATGCTAGCAGCATGCACAACAACAGGTGATAACGCGATGCAAGTAACACCAACCGATCTACAGCACCATAATTGGGAACTTGCGCAAATTGATGGCAAGAACATTGAGAAAAGCGAACACCAAGCGACACCTCGTCTAGAGATCGGCGAAAAGATGACGGCAAACGGCATGGCTGGTTGTAACAACTTCTTCGGTCAAGGCGAACTAAAAGACGGTCAATTCCGCATTAAGCAAATGGGCATGACCATGAAAATGTGTCACGGCTCAGCAATGGAAATCGAACAATCGGTTTCCGCGACTCTAAGCGAGTGGAGCGACGTAACACTAACAAACGATACGCTAGTATTGAAAAACGATGTACACACGCTAACGTACACAATTCGTGACTGGGTAAACTAATCAGTCAGAGAAACCAAATATTGATTGAAGGAGCCCTAGTGGCTCCTTTTTTATTGCTTTTTTACACTCATGATTCCTTCAAAACTGACACTCATCGCTTACTTTTCGTACCAACCTCCAATAAACCTAAAAAATCTATCATTTGAGTGCAATAAATTCATCAGTTCAACGGTCTGTTGCTAGGATGGTAAGAGCCCTTAAGTAATTGATTGAATTTACTGTTGAATTAGAAATTATTTCAGAAACAGATAGAATAATAGGGCGTGTTGATCTTTCGAGCTGATTTTTGCAGCGAGTTGCTGGGTATTTATACAAGGCAGAGGCGTCGATGTGTAGCTAGCCTACATGAGAAGCCGATAACGCAGTAGAAATGACCAGCAAAC
>NZ_JBFRKT010000022.1:0-70768 GCF_041469545.1 Vibrio sp. 10N.286.49.C3 | reverse complement strand
TTTGTTGAGGGAGATTTGCTTAGAGTGACTAGGCTACTTCCCCCTCGCCGCGATTATAACGCTTTTATCTCGAACAAAATTTAACCACGAAAGGTCAACACGCCCTAGGGAGTTCGAAATAACAATGCTCTTGCCCGTTCACTACCAAATGGAAAAGTTTATGAACAAGATAGTAAGTACGTTAGGAATCATGGCAACCGTTGCATACAGCGCAGCCATTTACGCTGATGAAGCAACATCAACCAATAGCTGGAACCAAATAGAACAGCAGGCAGAGGGACAAACTGTCTACTTTCACGCTTGGGGCGGAAGCCAAGAAATTAATCGTTACCTACAATGGGCAGGCAAGGAGTTACAAAGTGACTACGGTGTGACCTTAAAGCATGTAAAAGTAACCGACATTGCTGAAACGACTACTCGACTACTTGCAGAAAAAGCCGCAGGCAAGAACAGCGAAGGCAGTGTCGATATCGTTTGGATTAATGGTGAGAACTTCCGCTCGATGAAAGACAATGCGCTGTTATTTGGACCATTCACAGAATCACTTCCAAACTGGAAGTACGTTGATAAATCTTTACCAATTGATGTCGATTTCTCGGAGCCAACCGAAGGCTTAGAAGCACCTTGGGGCGTCGGACAACTTGTGTTCATCCACGACCAAGAGACACTAAACAATCCGCCACAATCGTTTTCAGAGATGTTGAGCTACGCTCAAGCTTTCCCTAACCGCTTAAGCTACCCTCGCCCACCTGAATTTCATGGCACCAGCTTCATCAAGTCTCTACTGATTGAGCTAACAGACAACAACCCTGCACTGGCTCAACCTGTTTCGGAAGACAACTTCCAAGAAGTTACTGCACCACTTTGGGCTTACTTAGATAAATTCCATAAAGTGGCATGGCGCGGTGGTAAACAATTCCCAGCGGGCACATCGGAAAGTATCCAACTTCTGGATGATGGTCAGCTCGATTTAGCGATTACCTTTAACCCAAATTCTGTCTATTCAGCACAATCAAGTGGCCGCCTAGCTGAAACTACCAAGGCCTATGCTCTAGAAAGCGGTGCTCTGTCTAACATTCACTTCCTTGCGATTCCTTGGAATGCTAATGCAAGTGCTGGCGCTCAGGTAACCATCAACTTCTTGTTGAGCCCAGAAGCACAATCGCGCAAAGGCGACCTCAATGTTTGGGGTGATCCTTCTGTATTAAGTAGCAAGTACCTGACTGGTAGCGCTAAGAATACTCAACAATTTAAATCGATTGATGAACCACACCCAAGCTGGCAAAACGCGCTCGAGAAAGAGTGGCTTAAGCGATACGGTAACTAAAATTCATGCTACGCGCTCTATATTATGTTGTTATAGCTGTGTGCATTATCCCTACGATTCCTGGGGTAGCGGGAGTAGTGGCCTCGTCACTGAGTTTCATCCCGCCCCTAGGTTTAGAGGAACCAACACTCAACGGTTTTAACCAAGTCTTTCAATGGGAAGGGGCTTGGCACTCTATTGGTTTGAGCCTAGGTTCAGCGGTCGCCAGCAGCTACATTGCCTGCTTCCTGACCTTTTGTATTCTTCAGGCTTCTTGGGGAAACAAGTTTTGGAGAAAGATTGAGCTAACGCTATCGCCAATGCTTGCCATTCCGCATGTGGCTTTCGCTATCGGCTTTGCTTTTCTGTTTAGCCCAACAGGGCTTGGCGCAAGAGCCGTGCATCACTTACTTGGTGAATCGGCTACAAGCTCTGAATTGGCTTTGCTGATAAAAGATCCTTACGCGTTTGGCCTAATCATTATGCTCGCACTCAAAGAAGTGCCCTTCTTATTGCTGATGAGCATTTCGATACTTCAACAAATCGATGTTGAACGCATCACTAAGGTCAGTGCCTCTCTGGGTTATAGCCGTGCTCAGATCTGGTGGAAGTGTATTTTCCCACAATGGTTTACCAAGCTTCGCTTCCCTATGTTGGCGGTGCTTGCTTACAGCGTATCGGTTGTCGACATCGCTCTGATCATTGGCCCAACCAATCCGCCGACCTTTGCCGTTTTGGTATGGCAATGGTTTAACGACCCAGACCTTAATCTATTGCCACGAGCTGCCGCTGGCGCCATCGTTTTATTCGGTTTAGCTTCGTTGATCATCGCCCTAGCGCGTCTAATCGAATGGGCAATTCTCAAGTACTTTAGAACTTGGCAATATTCAGGAAGAACAGGTATTAACCTTCCAGGAAAAACGATCTTCGCAGTGCTTGCTGCATTGTCACTACTGATCATTCCACTAATGGGGATTTGGAGTGTTGCCCAACGTTGGCGTTTCCCTGATTTACTTCCAAGTCGCTACAGCATGCGTTTCTGGGAGTTTGAGTGGGATGGCATCATGAGCACCGTCGGGCAAAGCTTGTGGATTGGCCTTATTGCCGCTTCCGTTGCTTTATTACTCGCGCTGGTAGCTCATGAGTACCGAATCAAATACAAGTGGCAAGTTCCGGGCTTTATTATCGCGATTCCCATGTTGATACCTCAACTCTCGGTATTGTTCGGCATGCAAGTGACCACGCTTTATATCGGCAGCAGCGCCTATGAATTTTGGGTAATTTGGGCGCATGTTTTCTTTGCTTTCCCGTTTGTGTATCTGTCTTTGGATGGCCCTTGGAAAAGCTTCAATGACGGCCTGATAAAAGCCTCGTTGAGCTTGGGTAAATCGCCATTTCAAAGCTGGTACTCCATCAAGCTGCCTATCTTGTTACCCGCTATTGCCTTTGCTTGGGCGGTCGGGATCAGCGTAAGTTTGGCTCAGTACTTACCCACCTTGATGCTCGGCGCGGGCCGTATTAGCACAATCACCACAGAAGCCGTTGCCCTTACCAGTGGTTTCGACCGCAGAGTGACAGCTATCTATGCCATTTGGCAGGCCCTATTGCCTCTGTTCTTTTTCTCTTTAGCGATATTAGTCAGCCGACTTCAACTCAGATATCGCCGTCTTACTTTTAAAGGTTTTCTAACGAATGAGTCTGCACCTCAACGACCTCGCCATCCGTAAAAACGATGGTGTATCGCTGTTTTCAGCGCTAAACGTAACATTAGAATCAGGCCAAGTATTGGCTTTGATGGGGCCGAGCGGCTGCGGAAAATCGACCTTGTTGGACGCCGTAGCTGGGCACTTAAATGATGAGTTTTCGTATTCTGGCACCGTTATTTTGAACGACATTCAGCTGGATGACCTTCCATCACATCAGCGTGAAGTCGGTATTCTTTTTCAAGATGACTTGTTGTTCCCTCACCTCAAGGTATGGGAAAACTTGGCGTTCTCTCTGCCTAATTCAATTAAGGGCTCCGCTCGTCAACAGCAAGCGATGGCTGCACTAAAAGACATAGAGCTAACTCACTTGGCAAAGTCTTTCCCGGATCAAATATCTGGCGGTCAACGTGCAAGAATCAGCTTAACTCGTATGTTATTAGCGAAGCCGAAGCTCGCCCTACTCGACGAACCGTTTAGTAAGTTAGACCAAGAGTTAAGAGCACAATTTCGCGATTGGGTCTTCGAACAGCTGACGAAAGCAAATATCCCAACATTAATGGTCACGCACGACGAAGCTGACGTACCTCAAGGGGCGCAAGTGCTGTCTTGGCCATGGAGAAGTCATCATGCTGGATAAGTACTCCATCAAGGTCATTAAGTGGCCATTAAACCAATCAGCTAAGTTGCTGAGTCAATTCGGTATCACGGCAAATCAAACCACCTTATTTGGCTTTCTGGTCGGGTGTTTAGCGTTTCCGGCGTTGGCATTTCAACAATACGAATGGGCGCTAGGCTTCATTGTGTTCAACCGAGTATGTGATGGGCTTGATGGGGCTTTGGCTCGAATCCAAGGCATCAGCGATGCGGGCGGTTTTCTCGACATCAGTCTCGATTTCCTTTTCTATTCGTTAATTCCTTTTGGCTTTGTTATTGCGAACCCAGAACACAACGCCATTGCCGGTGCGTTTTTGATCTTCTCTTTTATCGGTACTGGCAGCAGCTTTTTGGCGTTTGCCGTGATGGCAGGCAAACGAGGCATCGAAAACCCAGTCTATAAGCATAAGTCTCTGTACTACATGTCAGGGCTAACCGAAGGCACTGAAACCATCGCTTGTTTCATCGCGTTCTGTATTTGGCCTCAACACTTTGCTGTTATCGCCTACACCTTTGGCACCGCGTGCTGGCTAACTACATTCATGCGAATTTACTTTGGATTCCAGACACTCAAGGATCAAACTAGCTAGGGCGTGTTGATCTTTCGAGCTGATTTTTGCAGCGTTTTACTCTTTGTTGAGGGAGATTTGCTTAGAATGACTAGGCTACATATCCCTCGCCGCGATTAAAACGCTTTTATCTCGAACAAAATTTAACCACGAAAGGTCAACACACCCTAGTATTAGTTTCTGCATTTCTCATAAATAAAAACGCCGCTCAAATGAGCGGCGTTTTTTCGTGTCAGTTTTTGAGGAATTAGGAGTTAAGACTTAAAAACCCAAAATGTAACTTACGAATAATTCATTTAATTAGCAGTTATTTAATAAGCAAAGCGAGTCTCTTCTTTAAATAAGCTAGCTATAACCTCTTGGTATTGCATAAGGTTAAACGTAGAGTTGTCATTGTTATATTTTTGTTGCTTGTTTGCTAAATATGGTTGAGACACTAACGACGTAACTAGCATCTGGTAATAATGAAAGTTTGACTCGTTACAGCCATCAACTAAATAAAGAAGATTTTCAAGAGTCTTATTGTAGGTGTAACCAAACTTAGACTCTTTAAGGCGTTGAACATTTTCGTAATTGTATGAACTTCCGCCAAAAGTGAATAGTAAAAAGATGTTAGGCGAAGCTTCCCAAAACTCGATAAGTTCAGAAAGTAAGTGTTGTAGTTGTATTCCATCCACTCTCTGATACTTTGAGAACTGCTCTTGAAAACGACTTGTATGCTCTTCGATGAGCTGATCAAACAATTGCTCTTTGTTATTAAAGTAATAAAGAATTAACGCGGGGCTTACACCCGCAGACTTAGCAATAGACCGAATTGAAACTTTACTATAAGGCTGAGAAATAAATAGCTTTTCTGCTGAGCTCAAGATTTTTGTTCTTTTGTCATTTAGCATCAGATTGTATCCTCACCTATTTGTTTATATTACCCGCGCATTCTATAACTCAACCAAATAATCTCAACATGCCCATTTTTATATCAAACAAACTAAATGAATAAAAATATAAAAAATTTGGATTTTTTAGAAAATAGAACAAAAAACAACCGGTAAGATTGCCTTATAAAACAATAGGATAGGAAATTAACAAGCGAGTGTAAGCGGTAAGTAAGAGAGTTCGAGCAGTATGTAAGCCAATGTAAGAGTGGCGCCCTATTAGAGCGCCACACGAAAAGCCTTTACTTTGCAGCTCAAGCTTTTATTTTAAAGCTCAAGATTAAAGCTTTAGAAGAACCTTAACTGAACTATCAACTAAAGAGTCATCGATATAAGCAATTTTGTTTGAAGAGCTAGCGACCATGTCTTTCGCTAAGCTTTCTTGACCTACAGCTTTAGGTGGTTGACCTTTACCCGTAAATACTCGCTTTGCCCAGTAAGCTTGAAGCTGTGCTTCTGTCTTCTTTGTAATTGCTTGGTGAAAAGTACCCTTAAGTGGGTGACCGTCTTCCAAGTCTACCGCTTCAATCTGTAGAGACTTTGCTTTACCTAGATACAGTTTTTTAACTGTTGAAGCGTCAAGCTCATTCATTGATGGGTTGCCAACAACAACCAAACCAGCGAAAGCGTTCATGCTGCTAAGAAGAGCAGCGGCTACCAATGCTTTTTTAAACATAATTCTCTTCCTTAAAATACCGCGTCAACTTTAACTGTGTACAAGATGTTGTCTTCGTTCTTGTAAGATGCGTTAACACCACCATTAGTTGAACCGAAGTTGGTTAGGTAGCTAACATCACCTTTCAGCGCGATATTAGGCATAAAGTCCCAACGAGTACCGATGCTGTAAGTTGTGCGTTGAACATTTAAGCCACTTGCAACGTATTTTGCTGACTTGTAATCATTCGGGCTTCCGGTGCCTAATAGCGCTTTCATACCTGTACTTTTCACTTGGCCATTGCGCTCAGCATCGTCTGTTGTCTCCATATGCGCAGCAGTCACGTAAGGTGTGAATTCGTTCACACGGTAAGATACTGTCAGGTAAGCTGCATCTACATCTTGGTAAAAACCTTCTACTGTAGTGCGAGTCACTTCTGAAACAAGCGCTAGGTTACCGTTGTCGTATCGACCACCAATACCGTAAAATTTCGCTTTTTCATCATTGAATTTAGTATTCTGCATTTCATACGAATTCCCCGGATTTAGTGGGTCATTATCTAAGATCCAATTAGTGCTTGAGCTAACTGTTGCTTGAGCGTAAACCGCACGTAATGTCCAAGTGTCGTCGGTCCAGTTGATCACCCCACCAACGATATCATCGAACTGAGTATCGGCACTATAGGTATGCTTAGAAGCTGAAAGCTTTTGTGCTCCTACAAACCCTTGGAATGATGCTGTGCTATCTTCCAACTCAATATCGTAAATGAAATCCCCACCAGTCAGTGATGTAAGAACGACTGGGCCGTATACTTCGCTAGGTACGCGAACGCTTGTTTGAGCGTAACCCACCTCTAGGTAGTCAGAGTACATGAAAAGAGGAAGACGCAGCTTACCGCCACGAAGTGTCAGGTTTGGTGTTACTTTATGGCTTAGAAATGCCCACTCAACATCCGGTGTCCAGTTTTCTTTCTTAGTGCCTCGAGCAACCATTTGCACTACAGCTGAAGTAGATTCGTTAACTTCAAACTCACCCTGCAAACCAATTAGAGAACCTTCTTCAAAGCGTACTTTGTTTTCTGACTTCATGAAACCATGGCTATGGTTGCCAAGTTGCATGTTCAAAGACGCAAAACCGTTGAAGTTAAACTTATCAGCGACTGAATTTAGTTCTTTTGCTTCAAGAATAGCGACCTTGTTCTCAAGCTCAGCCAATTTTTGCTCATCTGTAGCGTGTGCAGCGAATGAAGTCGCAAGTGCTACCGCTAACGGCAATAAGCGAAAAGAGGAGTTAGTCATTGTTGTTCTCCGTTATACTTTAAATTGTGATGTTGATTTACTCAGCTCTGTAACGATGCCACTCAGTTGGTGACTTAGAGCTTCGAGTTGATCTGTCGACTGAGACACTTGATGAGAGCACTGTCTAAAATCATCCATATGGGTGTGGATTTGTTTTGAAGCACGAGCTTGGTGCTCTGTAGTACTTGCAATTTGTTTGTTGAGCTCGGTAATTTCTTCTACCTGGCCACTAATTTCTAATAGATAGTCACCCGCGTTTTGCGCGTCTCCAACCGCCTGTGACGAGCTCGCTAAGCCTTGGTCCATAGCGCCAACAGCAGCGTTCGAGCCGGACTTAAGATCGACCAACAAGGCATTAATTTCTGTTGCGGATTGTTGAGTATTGTTCGCTAACACGCGCACTTCGTCGGAAACAACAGCAAAGCCTCGGCCATGTTCACCAGCTCGCGCAGCTTCAATTGCAGCATTTAGTGCTAATAAATTCGTTTGCTCAGCGACACTTTGTATTGTGTTTAGTATTGAGCCAACATTGCTTGCATTCTGATCGAGTTCTTTCAACTTACAGGCCGTATCACGGATGTTTGTCGCAAGCTCTTCAATTTCTTTACTCGTTTTAAGAACCACTTGTGTTCCTGTTTGAGCACTAGAATTGGCTTTTTGAGCTTGAGAATCTGCATGCGATGCAAAGTTAACAACTTGTTCTATGAGGTCGATGATGTTATTGACCGCCTCGGTAACCTCTTCGATGTGATCACGTTGAGTGCTATTTAGAGCCAAGGTTTGATTCGACTCGCTACGAATCTTGTCGCTGACAACCTCAAGCTCGTGTCCAATGCTTAACGTACTCGCGATAATGCCTTGTAGCTTTTCAATGAATTGATTGAAACTCTCAACAAGCGTTGATATCTCATCTTTTCCTGCGTAGTCGATGCGTACCGTTAAGTCACCATCCCCAGTCGCAATCGCCTTCATCTTTTCTGTCACAAGCAATATTGAGCTAATAACCGATTTAAATATTGCGTAACCAACCGAAATCACAGAGATCAAAAAGAACACACCTAACCAAATAGATTGATTCGCAGCGTCGTTTGCGGCTTTTTCAGAGTGCAAGATAGTGTCTACGACCTTCTGACTCGCGGATGCACGTAACGTCTCGCTTAACGCAACTAATGAATCATATTCAGTGCTAAGTTGGTTCGCTCTGGAGGTCAGGCTCTCGAAAGAGTCATTGAGATTAATAAAATCTTCGCTCAGCGCGTACGCAGAATCCGTGTACCTTGCTAGTTGTTGTGACAGTTTATTAAAAGCTGTCGCTTGTGAAGGTAAAACATCGGCACCACGACTCGCTTCAACTTGCAGTTCAGAAGAAATTTGACGTGCAAAATCGAGAGCTTGCTCATCTTCCATCACGACAGCAGCTTCGAACTGTTGCTTCACATTAGGTAAAAGAGAATATATTTTCGTCGCATGCTCAAGTGCAGGGTAGTAACTTGACTCTAACTGCTTTAGGCGCTGACTATTATCATTATGAATAAAGACATTTATTGAGATAATGGCAGCTAGGCTAAGAGATATTATTGAGAGCAGTACAATAAACTGTACTTTAATGTTGATATAGCGAGACAATAGCATAAGGTTTTTTCATTAGCGCTGGTTGTGGCTGATGGTAACGTTTGTTCATATTTAATAGCGAACACATTCACTAAACAAATTTACCGTTATGTTCAAAGCCCGCTTATTTAATTTCTTTAATTAAGTTCAGCTCTTTAATTTTGCTGTCCCAGTCTTCTTTCCACTCTAATAGTTTACGAGCAGGCATTGGACGAGCGATAAAATAGCCCTGAACCAATGTGTCGACATTACTGATTTCACGAATGTCCATCCAAAGAGAATGATCCTCAACCCCTTCAGCAACCGTACTCAGTTCTAATAAGTGAGCCAAGTAGAGAGTAGCGCGAACAATGGCATGGCTTGAACGACTGCTCTGAATGTTTTTCACAAAGTCGATATCCAGTTTCAGTGCTGAAAATGGCAGGTCATCTAATTGCTTGAGTGAAGAGTAACCTGTTCCAAAGTCGTCAATCGCCAGGGGAATACCACGCATGCATATCCTCGTGGTGGACGCTAAAGCAAGAGCGACACTTTCAACTAAATCAGATTCTGTTAATTCCAATTTTATCTGCTCTGTCTCAAGTTCACCTTGGTCGATCAAAGCGAAGATATAATCAACAATATCACCGTCAATAATATCTTTAGCTGTCAGGTTTATTGCAAATCTCCGCTCTCCGAGAAATGACTTCTCATTGATCGCTTGATTGATTAAATACTTCATCACCTCTCCCATTTTTCCTGACTCAAGTAACCGAGACAAAAAGAAAAAAGGGCTGAGTACTCCATAACGAGGGTGCTGCCATCGAATTAGCGATTCACTTTCTCGCCATTCACCACTATGGATACACACTATCGGTTGGTAATAGAACATAAACTCTTGGTTGCTTACCGCTTTTGCTATGTCTTCATCCGTAATAACGATGTCGCTATTAGAATTAGAAGCAGCCGCTTCTTTTGTAGAGTTAAGGTTAATTAACTTTGACAGCGACTCTTTTGCTATTGGCTTCTCAAGAACACCAAGCAAATTCAGGTTAAACGCTTTACACATCTTCCTTGCGGCATCGAGCACTGTTTTGCTTTCCGCACTTGTGATGATGATATTGCCTTGAAAATCGGCCTCAGCAAGGCGTTTTAGGAGTTCGATACCATCGATCATCGGCATATTCAGATCACATAAGATCAAATCGACAGAAGAGGCTTCAATAAACTCTAGAGCCTTATATCCACATTCAAAAGGTTGGACATTTTCCATACCCAAACTCTTTAAAACCATCCCCATTACATTCAATTGAAAAGGGTGATCTTCTATCACTACAACATGCTGGTTCATGGTAGCTTCTTAAATGGTTTGATTGATTCTGAACAATAAGTCTTCAATTGGTTCGTCAGCTGTTCGAGGTTATCGTAATGTGCTTGAATACCATCTAAGTCACTTAAGGAGACCAATTCCATTGTTTGCAATTGATTGGCAATGTCCTCTGTGCCTACCATTTTTGCAGCTCCCTTCATCTTATGAGCTACCTGTTTAATAGCTTCGAGATCTCGCTGTTCACACGCAGCTTGAAGCAGAGGCATGTCAGCTTGATGGCTCTTGATAAAGTCAGTGATGATCTGCATGACGAGATCTTGGTCACCAAACAATTCGGTTAAGTTGGCGAGATCAATCGGAGCAGAGCTCGGCTCACTTTTAGGCTCCGAGGAACTAATACAAGGCTTATCGACAACAGATTGCACCTTATCAAGATGTTTGATTATGGTGTCGCCAATCACCCTTAATTTGGTTGGTTTTGATAAGAAGTCATCCATACCAATCTCAAAGCACTTATCATTTTCCCCTTGCACAGCGTTTGCGGTTAACGCAATGATCGGAAGACGAGGTTGGTTTTGGGTCTGCTCTTTTACTCGGATCTGCCTCGTTAATTCGTAGCCATCCATCTCAGGCATGTGGCAATCGGTAATTAGCAGCCCATAATCTTCATTATCTAAGGCAACAAGTGCTTCCTTGCCGTTATCTACCATGTCGGCATGGAAACCTAATTGCTCAATTTGTTGAAGAATTATCTGTTGATTGATTGGGTGATCTTCCGCTATTAAGATAAGTCTTTGATTCTGTTTGGCAGACTCGCGCGACTCAGTACTCAATTTCAGATTATTATCATCTTGGACAACATCTTCCACAAACGCAGGACAGTTGTGCAAACAGTGCATCAACTGCGAAGGCAACAATGGGTTTGCTGACAGATTCCAGCCCAATTTGCATGGCGCAGGCGAAAGCATTCCTTGTTCACTGACACAAATAAACTGCACGCTTTCGGCGAACGTATCAATGCTCTGATCTAGCTCATGAGGAATAAACACAAAATCAGGCTCAATGGTATCGACCCAGTGTGCGAGCTCTTTAGTCACCTGAACATTCTTTGAGATAACCTTAATACCCCAAGATGTTAGATAGTTCTCTAATTCAGATTGCTGCATGAACGTTTTGGTAAGTAGCGCCACCTTGCCATTCATGTCCGCCCTGTTATTTTCAGCGAGCGTTTTAAGCGGCAGCGTAATAGAGAACGTTGAACCAATGTTGATCTTACTCGTTACGTTAAGACTGCCACCCATTTGTTCAATAAGTTGCTTCGAGATAGTCAAACCAAGGCCTGAACCACCATATTTCCTCGTGGTTCCTTCATCGGCTTGAACAAAAGGTTGGAATAGGTTTCGAATGTGTTCTTCACTGATACCGATGCCACTGTCAAACACCTCGAAACAAATTTGTTGCTGTTCACCATCCAGGTCGAGTAACTTTGCCGCTAAACCTACGGTTCCATATTCTGTAAATTTAATGGCATTGCTCAACAAGTTATTTAAAACCTGTCCAATACGAATATCATCCATTAAGACTAAATCATTCAACTCAGGGTCTAACCAAAATTTGAACTGTAACCCTTTGGCGTGAGCTTGCCTCGCCTGCAACTGAGTCACTCTAAGGGTCAATGTATCTAGACTTGCAGGCTGATAATCTAGGGTCAGCTTACCGGCTTCAATTTTCGAGAAATCGAGTATATCGTTAACAATATGCAGTAGGTTATTCGCCGATTGACTCAGCGTTGTATGGATTTTCTGAACTTCATAACCAACTTCATATTGCTCTGACAATTCCAACAAGCTAACAATCCCTCCCAATGGAGTGCGGATTTCATGACTCATGTTTGCCAAAAATCGAGACTTGGCCTCAGTTGCGGCGATAGCACTTTGTCTTGCTTGTGTTAGCTCTTCTTGCTGTTGTTTAAGCTCTGTTATATCAGTAAGAACAGAGTCCCATTCATAATAATCGCCAAGATCAGAAATCTTGCTCTGCAAGTTGAGCCATCGGTTTTGGTTATCAATATTCACTCCAATATCGAGGCTTAGTTTTCCCTCTTTATTTCCACTACGTACCTTCTTAATTAAGGTTCGACGATCCTGAGCATTAAGCGGTGCGAAAAAACTAATTGGAGAGCGGCGCAATTGAGCAGGAGTAAGCCCTAAAAGCTCCTCTACCCCATTACTAATAAAGACGAATTCAATATCGTGAAGACTTCGTTTGGGCTGAATATGCTGTATAACCGCGCCATGCAAATTGTTCGCCAGTTTCTGTACTCGGTCATCGGCACTTTTTGCAATTTTTTTCGCTTCGTAAAGCTCAGTAAGATCATCAAGAATGGTCACTGAGCCTTCGATATTCCCGTTGGAGATATAAGGGCACTTCCAATACGCGTAGTGTTTACTGCCTTGCGGCGAAACGACTTCTTTTTCTAAGCGAGGCAAAACAACCCCGTGATGGATCATTGTGTCTTCATCGGAGTTATTAACGATAGTTCCTTCGATTAACTCAAAACCAGTAAGCTGCTGCGCGGCACTGTTCAGACTGATTATCTGGTTATCCAAGTTACGCACAACAATAGGAAACGGCATTGCGTCCAACAATGAACGCTCGAACTCCACTTGATGTTTGAGAGCGGATTCAGTTCGCTTTCGATCTTCAACTTCACGTCTTAGTTTCCAGCTCCATGCCATTACAAGCATAATGAGCACCGATGCTACAGAGATTAAAATGGCAGCACCCAAGATAACATCTGCCGTATCCACGCCTGATTCATAAGACACATCCAACCAATGCTTCTTGATCTGCTGATACTTGTAATGAGGTATGGCGAACAGCGCTTTGTTAATAATATTGTTCAGCACTTCTTGGTCGGCTTCGACACTGTAGGCGACTGGAATATCGTTGTCTTTAGATAGCAGGCTTGTTACGCGTAAGTACCCTGAATACTGGCCCTGTAATAGAGGAGACGCTAAATAGAGCGAAAGCATCGCTGAGTCTACCTCTCCTGTATCCACGGCATCGAGCAAAAGCAACTCAGAGCTATAGGTCTTAATTGGGCAAGCCTCACAATAGCGTTTCACAAGCTCTATTCCGACACTGTCGTTTATAGTTCCAATAACGGAGCTCTTCGTTAACTCACCGAATACCGCCAATTTACTCGTATCACTTTTACCAACCAGTGCCCACGGCTCAACCATGAAAGGCTTAGAATAGAGGTGATGCTCATCGTCACCAGTAGAAGGTGTCGCCTTAGTATGAATTACTGGAAGAGAAACTGGATGAGCTTGGTTGCCCTGTAAAACGAGGTCGTTGTCATAAATAAAGTTTAACCCCGTAAGTCGGGATATTTCACTCAATATATCAATCGAAATACCATCAGGCTTACCTTCACTATTCATGAAAGATATAGGCTTAGAGTCTGCCGTCGATGATACATATATGTTCGGATTAAGAAGAAGGAACTGCTGTTCTTTTTCAGTTAATAGCAGCTTGTTTTTACTAACGACTAACAGAAGACGCCTTTGTATTTCGTTCAACCACTTTTTGCGAATATTAACAAGCTTGCTTGAGTTATCTTGGTTTATAGCGTTATTGATAATACCCAGCAACTTCCTATTTTCAGGCGTATCCAGCAAGGCAATAACATAATTATTTAAGGGTAAACCATCATGTAAGTTGACCGACAAAAATAACTCATAGGGGCTATTCATTAACTTGTTGTGCAGTAACACTCCATCATCAACAATGGCTAACGCGTTCTCTCGAGCTACAGCAGCAATCGCGGTTTGATAGGATGAATATGACTTAAAAGAAGAAAATGGGAGAAGCGATTTCACAGAAGACGCGTTACTCGAGTCTTCAAAATAAGCCAGGTTTCGTCCCTTCATTAATAAGTGGCTTTCAATAGGCTCACTACTTAGGCTAACCATTCGACTAGATAAGATAGGTTTAGAGTAAATAACACCGCTACTAGAAACATTTTGTTCAGCCGTAATAATGGCATCAACTTGTTCAGTTTTAAGTACGTTATTTAGATCCGACGGAGAATGAAAACCGACAAACTCCAAGCCATTCAACTCACGCTCTGCATAGAAACCGGTCAATTCAGGCAATAATCCCGAAACCTCCCCCTCTTGGACAACAACGTACGGAGAAAATCCTGAGGTTTGAACTCCGATGGTAATCGAACCACTAGCCTTAACGTAAAAAGATACGGAAGAAGCCAGGATAATTAGAGAAAGTAGATTAAAAGCGCGGAACATGAATAACCTAGAGTTTTATTAATTAGTGCACCTTATATCTTATTCACAGTCTCGACTCACCAATTTGCACTGAACAATATGGAACTTCTGTTTAACGCAATCGGTTGCTCCGTTTTGGCAGTATGACTTATAAAATGAATTGTAAGCAGTTGATACAAAGCTTAATAACCCAATCAGCTACTAGGTTGGTCTCCCCGATGTTATATGAGGTCCCATAACAATGATTAAATTTCTACATATCAGTGCAATTATATTACCTATAGCTTTGATCGGCTGCGGGGGAGATAGTTCAAAAAAATCAACCACCACTTCAAAGCCTAAAACCCAGCAAGTTACCGCGACTAAATCTACTCTAAACCAAAAACTGAACAAGGTAGATTTGCAATCAAAAAAACTGAGCTCAGAAGGCGTTAATACGATTATGAACTTGCCTGTCGGAAAGACGAGCCTATCTATCTCTACACCGACCAAATTCAGTCAAGTTAAACAATAGATATTGAAGGATTAGTATTATGAAAAAAACCGTTTTAGCTTCAACCATTTGTATAAGCCTATTCTCTTCATCTATCGTTAACGCCCACTACAATGGTGCTCATGAAGTCGGTGAGAACATGCGTAGTAGCATTGATGAAATGATTACAACTAAGCTTAAAGCGTCATTTTTTGACTCTGCTGCGCTTTATATGGACGCAACAAATGTTAAGCAATTAAAAACCTCCCCAACTGGATTGCTAACATCTTTGACTACGGGTTCGCAGAACACGGAACTTCCGTTGGAAACTAGACAGGAGTTGATCGACGCATCTCAAGAAGTCGGCTTTGTCGTTGACTACTTGAAGAAAAACCCTAAGACACAAGGTGTCGATAAAGAGGTGATGGATTTCTGTATTGCAGAAAACGTAGAAGCGAAGAATTGGCCGGGTATTGATTATGTTGTCGATCAATACGGCACAAAAAATGGTATCACTACGCTCCCCGTCTCTATTATCTATTTCGCATCCAAAGGCGAATGCCAAGATCCAAATGATTGGGCACCCAAGTTAAATCAGAGCACCGCAAAATCAGAATTTGAATCCTCAATTCCCCAAGAGATCATTGCTTACAGCTCAAACGTAGGTAACACTGGCGGTGAACTCGTCTTCATTCTTGAAAACAGTTATAACTTCAGTGACGAGCCCGAAGAGCAATTTGAGTCTTTTACTTTCTATCAAACATCAAGCGATGACACTCCTGGAACAGGTCTGTTTAGACGTACTCAAGTTAATAAAAACTCCTCAGATCCTACGCAAGCGTATTCAAAGTTTATCAACGTGGCATGTCAGGACTGTAATAGTGACAACGAGAAGTTTAAAGTTGAGAGCCGCGCCGAGTCTGGCTACGGTACAGTGTCAGTCGCTTCAAGTGCTGTCGAATCTGGAGGCAAATTAATTCCTGGTTTCGTAAGTGAAGATTCAACCGAAACCGAATACTTTGTTCAAGTAAACTATGAGACAAAGGCCCCTAACAAGGCTACATCTCTATTCGTTGATGCATTCAAATTCGAAGACTCCCTGATCCATGGCCGTTACTATTACGATGGTTTTAAAGGTGTGAAGTTCAGTGCTGAAGAGTTACAAACCGCGAATTTAATTGCTGAATATTCCCTAGCTCATCCCCTAAGCTTAAACGGGCTATCGGTAGTGGAAACCAACGGTGTTCTAACGAATAACTCTTACTCACTACAGGTAAAATCAAATAACTCGGTCATTGTTGCTCCAGTAACCGTGACGGACGCAGAAGATATTCAATTATTAAATGAGATATCTAAGGTTACAGCAGAAGCTATCAATTACGACAATAGCGATGTGACGATTGCTGATTGGAATAAAATATACTAATCAGATCATTAGTTACGATTGTTCGCAAGGCACTGCCTACTTTCCTTGCACTAAGCCACTCAGTCGAGTGGCTTTTTTTGTACGTCTCTTCTCCCCTTCCCAACTACACACTTAAACACTTAAACACTTAAACACTTAAACAATGGTCTTTTGGAGCCAATAAAAATCCGAGAGTCTCACAGCCTTCGGATGTTTTTGGTGTTCTACTTTCAGATGCTAGGCGAATTACAAATCAGCGCCATAGATATCAAATGTGAAGTACTTCGCTGCGATCTTATCATAGGTGCCATTTGCTCTAATCTCTTCAATCGCGGCATTGAATTGTTTCGCCAGTTTTGAATCCTGCTTTCTTAGTGCTAAAGCCGTACCTTCGCCAATGTAGGCTTTGTCGGTTACTGCTTTACCTTTAAATTCAAAGCCCTCACCTTCTTTTTTATCTAAGAAAGCTAATGACAGTTGATCCGAGTTGCCAAAGGTTAGATCTAGACGACCATTTTGCAGATCCAGATAAACTTCATCTTGGCCGGTATAGCGTTTAATGTTTGCCACATCACCAAACTTGTCGGTTACGTAGCGATCGTGAATCGTACCTTGCTGAACACCGATGGTTTTACCCGCTAAGCCGGCCTCATCAATGCTGAACTCGGCGCTCTTAGCAGCAACAAACACGGCTGGAGTTTGGTAGTACTTATCGGTGAACAAGATTTTGCGCTTACGCTCTTCGGTAATACGCATCGAAGCCATGATCACATCTGATTTTCTCGCCAATAGACTTGGAATCAACGAATCCCAGCTTTGCGATACCCACGTGCAATCGAGTTTAGCTTGCTCACACAAGGCGTCAGCTATCTCAATATCAAACCCGACAGGCACACCGTCACTGTTTTTATAGTTGAATGGCGGATACGTAAAGTCCGACGCCAAACGGATTTCTTTCGCCTGTACCGTTGTACCAAGTAAAGCGGCCGCACAAGCGAGTCCTAGTATTATCTTTTTCATCATTGCCATCCTAGATATGATCTTTATCGAGTTGAGATTGAGTTTCTATATATTGATCTTGTTGACGCTGTCGTTTTTGCTGATCTTGTTGAGTCTGTTGTAGCTCGATTTGGTAGCGTGTTAGTGACGTTATCACTTCTAGCATGCTCTCTTGGCTACCAATACTGATTCGAACACAGTTACGCAAAGCAGGTTCGTGGTTTTGATTCCTTGTCACAATGCCATCCTTCGCCAATACACTGAACACTTGATGCCCAGGTTTTTGACGCAGCAAAATAAAGTTCGTCGATGAAGGGTAAACAGACTCGATGAAATCAAACTGCGTTAACTCACAAGCAAACCAGTTACGTAGTTCGACCAGCTTTTGTGTCGCGTCTTGCATCACTGAGACTCGCTCATCAGACAATGCATCTAACACGATTTGAGATGAGCAATCTGGCATTGGATACGGTGGAATTAATTTAGCGACATACTGCATCACATTTTGACTCGCTATGATAAAGCCACATCGAACCGCAGCCAGTCCAAACGCCTTAGACAAGGTGCGAATCACTACCAAATGCGGATAACGCTCAATAAGGCTCACCGCTGACGTTTGTGGTTCAAACTCGATATACGCTTCATCGACTACCACTAGAGATTTTCCAATCGTACCTTCCAGTACCTGAATCAAATCCGATTTGGGAATCACATTGCCCGTTGGGTTATTTGGTGAGCAAAGAAACACGATGTTAGCCAACTTCGCTTTGTTCACGATATCAGCGACATCAAGACTGAAATCTTCCTGCAATGGGGAGTCCAAGGTATTTATCGCCAATGCATCGGCGCAAAACTCATACATAGCATACGTTGGAGAACAGATAAGTATATTGTCACTCGCTGGCTTACAGAATGTTCTAATCAGCAAATCAATCGCTTCATCTGCACCACGGACAGCAACCGTCGCGGCATCAGTGCCACAGTAACCTTGGTAAGCCTTAGCAATATCTTGTGGTAAGAAGTCTGGGTATCGATTGTGACTCGCTTCTCCTTGAAACAACGAGCTTTCCAATTCATTGGCGTTTAGCCAGACACGTCCATCACCACCAATTCTTCTTGCCGATTGATAAGGTATTAATTTTTTTACAGCCTGAGGTACTAAGCTATCAATAAAAGATGTCAAGAAGCTATCCCTTTCACAAAATCACAATGTCTTCATCATTGCCTTCATATTCAATAAATGTGACCTATACACATATTGAATCACAAATGATGATTAAGTATTTACATTTAAACAGAACACTATTGATAAATGAATCGAAATAATCACATAATAGTCATGACAAAAACTCATAGGTAAAGATATGAATCGCACACTTCCTTCAACCAAAACCTTGCTCGCGTTTTTGTCTACGGCAAGGCATCTCAACTTTACGCGAGCGGCACATGAGCTGAATGTTACGCAAGGTGCAGTGAGTCGTCAGGTATTGTCGTTTGAAGAAAGTCTCGGGTGCGATCTTTTCTACCGACATGCTCGCGGGTTGTCATTAACACCTAAGGGAGAAGAACTGGTTCCGCTGATTCAAGATACCATCCAACAACTGCAATCGGCGTTAAATCAAGTTGCCAGTTCTCCATCGAAGATCAAGCTCAACGCACCAAGTTGTATTACCTCTTGGCTGCTACCCAAGTTGATGTCTTTTCAGCAAGCCTATCCTGAAATTGATGTCGAACTCACGTCGACCATCAAGCACGTTTTTGAACCAAGCTTTGACCCGTTTGACGCCGTAATCACCTATGGTAAGAAGCCAAGCCAACAATCGATAGTGAGCCAGTTATTGTTCAACGAGCAACTGGCTCCGGTCTGCCAAGCGCAAAGCATTACGCAAAGCCATCTTGTAAGTAGCGCTTCTACTATCATCAAGCCACACAAGCTCGCTCAATACACTTGGTTACACGCCAACAATGAGCAGAGTGATTGGCGACTTTGGTTAGAGCACATAGGAAGTCATGACCTTTCAAGCAAGAACAACCAACAATTCGCGACGCTCGATCAAGCGATGAACGCCGCCATTCAAGGGTTTGGTATTGCCATAGGCGACATAACGCTGGCCAAGCAAGATATTGATTTGGGTAGATTGGTGAAAGTGAGTGAAGGCAGTGTCTTCTCTGGAAATGGTTACTTCTTACTGCAACCCAAGAATCGACAAAATACATCCTTATCTACGCTGGTTGATTGGCTCGTCGATTAGCGGCAATCATCGTTGGTAGGCCCCTTTATAAGCGGCAGTAGAGCGTCATAATGAGAATTTTACCGTTCTCAAAATGAAACTATTTTCCGGTAGCTACGTATTGGTGTTTAGAGTTTAGAACGGACGTTTCTTTAACTAGTTGAAAAGAAAATTAATTCAACTTTTTACGTCAGAAATTCTATCCCAATGGATAAAATGGCATTCGAATTGCTTTGTCATAGATAACCCAACCAATATACAGCAGGTTGCACCAATAACATTGCAGCTTGTCACGGAGGATAGGCTATGACCTTACAAAGACATACATATTACGGCTTAATTCACCATGGAATTAAAACCCTATTAATGGACAGAATTGGCCACTTCACAGAGCGTGAATATCACGAATACCTTGACCTAACGACCGGCAAATCGACATGTTTTGCCATGAGTGAACAAGAGCTCGAGAATACCTTAGACAGTTTAAAGAGCGAAGGTTACCTTGAAGACATCAAGAAGCTAATACCTCGCTATCAAACCACATCAATGCAATAACGTTCTTAATCTCGATTAGGCGCTTCAATCCTTTATTGGGGTTAAACTTGTCAAAACGGTTAGATGTAATTAATTGGCATCCAATTGTCTCGAGCTATTTAGCATCGAGACAGTTTTGGTTAGACTGTCTGCAACTCAACTAACTGGATAGTCAGTGCCACATGAAGCAAATTCTTGATTTCATTCCTCTCATTATTTTCTTTGCGCTTTACAAGATGTACGACATCTACACCGCTACAGGTGCATTGATTGTTGCTTCCGCAGTACAAATCATTTTGACGTACATCATCTACAAGAAAGTAGAGAAAATGCAGATCATCACATTCTTGATGGTTGCCGTATTTGGTGGCATGACCATCTTTTTGCATGATGACAACTTCATAAAATGGAAAGTGACCATCGTTTATGCGCTATTTGCTATCGGCCTTACAGTCAGTCACCTAATGGGAAAATCAGCGATTAAAGGCATGTTGGGTAAAGAGATCTCTCTTCCTGAAGCAGTATGGGGCAAGATCAACTGGGCTTGGACTCTGTTCTTCACATTGTGTGCGATCCTCAATGTTTACGTTGCTTTCAACCTGCCATTGGATGTGTGGGTCAACTTCAAAGTGTTTGGCTTACTAATCGCTACTTTTGCATTTACCTTGCTAACGGGCGTTTATATCTATAGACATTTACCAAAAGACACGCTTCCGTCAAAAGATCAAGAAACACAAGACGATAAGCAACAAGATCTCTCCGGTAAAAATACCGACGAGAAATAACCCTTGGGGATGAGTCCTCATCCCCTTTTTGATACAATTATTATCAATATGCGATTTAACAGTGGCCAATGATACTCGTGATCATTGGCCACTGATTGTTTGTGTTCGGTGAATACGTTAAAAATACGACCACCGCGAACCCCGCAAACACATCTATTTAAATTTAAAACAATCAATACCATTAAGAGTACAACAATGACTATTCAATCAACTTTGAACCCGATTGGTTCTTTACTTCTTCGCACTTTGGCGATGCCTTCTGATACCAATGCAGCAGGCCAGATTTTCGGTGGTTGGATAATGTCTCAGCTCGACCTTGCTGGCGGGATACTGGCGAAAGAGATCTCTAACGGCAAGATAGTCACCGTGTCAGTATCAAGCATCGAATTCAAACAGCCAGTGTCGGTTGGCGATGTGGTCTGTGTTTATGGCGACTGCACCAAGATTGGCCGTAGCTCGATGAATATCGACCTAGAGGTGTGGGTTAAGCCGGTACTTGATCACGGTATTGGCGATCGTTACAAGGTATGTGGCGCGACATTCAACTACGTTGCCGTGGACGAAAGCGGTAAACCTCGCTCAATCAACAAATAACGTTTTTCATTAAGCCATTAACGCAAATGGTCTTTAGTTTCAGCAAATGAAATTACTAAAGACCATACAACTCTCTCGTACCAATTCACCTCGCACCAATTCACAATTTCTTATCATTAACTCTTCCAATACCGATTAGTTCGCGTAAATTAGCCAGATAACTAATTTAATCGCTCTCATTCAGTGAAGTAACATAAGGATATCTCAACATGTGGTACGTGATTTTTTCTCAAGACGTCGAAAACTCATTAGAAAAACGCCTAAGTGTTCGCCCACAACATCTAGAACGCCTACAAACACTTCACGATGAAGGCCGACTGTTAACAGCAGGTCCAATGCCAGCAATTGACTCCGATAACCCTGGCGAAGCAGGCTTCACTGGTTCTACTGTTATTGCTGAATTCAACTCTTTGGAAGACGCACAAGCATGGGCTGATGCAGACCCGTACATCGCTGCTGGTGTCTACCAGAATGTAATTGTTAAACCATTCAAGAAAGTATTTTAACGTGAAAAAATGGATTATTGGGTCACTGGCTATTGCCCTACTCGCAGGCTGCAGCTCATCAAGTGAACAAGACAAACAAAGACAGTTAGAGATGATGGCTCACCATCGTGCGGGCGTTTTATCTGCCGGCCTACCTATTGAGTATGGTCCACTCTCTATCATGCGTGTGCTAGCAAAAAATACTGTCGTCGAAATCATGATGATCTACAACCAAGATGCAAAAGGTGCTAAGCCTTTAAACCAAGTTGTAGATATGAGTGTGAATAGCTACTGCACCAACTCTGAAGTAAGAGCTAACCTCGACATGGGCTTAGCTTACAACATCAAAATTCGCAATACTCGCGGACAACTGATGGTTGAAAAGCTGATCAGCAAAGAGACTTGCCAGAGCAGCAGCTAGATTCGAGATTCGAGATTCGAGATTCGAGATTCGAGATTCGAGATTCGAGATTCGAACAAGTATAAAACCAGAAGGCCTCGCAAATGCGAGGCCTTTTTGTGGGTCATCGTGGAGTAGAGGGTCAATCAAATCTTAGACTGAATTATGCCTCAGCTGATTCCCACTCTTTACGCAGTGTCTTCGTCGCCGAAACTAAGTTAGTGAGTGCCGCTTCTGTCTCTGCCCAATTACGTGTCTTCAGCCCACAATCAGGGTTTGCCCATAAACGTTCTGCAGGTATTTTTTCTGCCGCTTTCTTAAGTAAATCAACAATCCACTCTTCTGAAGGGATGTTTGGCGAGTGAATATCATAAACGCCAGGTCCAATCGCATTCGGATAGTTAAACTCTTCAAACGCTTTCAGTAGTTCCATGTTCGAACGAGAAGTCTCAATGGTAATCACATCGGCATCTAGCGCGGCCACTGAATCAATGATCTCGTTGAACTCGCTGTAACACATGTGGGTATGAATCTGAGTTTCTGGTTTAGCACTCGCCGCTGAGATCTTAAAGGCATCCACTGCCCATTCTAAGTACTCTGCATGGTCGCGCTTTTTCAAAGGCAAACCTTCGCGAATAGCAGGCTCATCGATTTGAATAATGTTGATTCCTGCGTCTTGCAGATCAGACACCTCATCACGCAGCGCAAATGCCAGCTGGTTAGTGATCTCTTTACGCGAGATATCTTCACGTGGGAATGTCCAACATAAGATAGTCACTGGCCCTGTGAGCATGCCTTTCATCTGCTTTGAAGTTAGAGATTGAGCATAAGTCGACCACTCGACCGTCATTGGTTTTTCACGCTCAATATCCGCAACCACAATCGCCGGTTTCACGCAGCGAGAGCCATAGCTTTGTACCCAACCAAACTTAGTGGTTTGGAAGCCTGCTAGGTTTTCTGCAAAGTACTCCACCATGTCATTGCGTTCCGCCTCGCCATGCACAAGCACATCCAAATCTAAGGCTTCTTGGCGTTTAACCGCATCAGCAATATGACCTTTCAATGCGGTTGTGTATTCCGCTTCATTCAGTTTGCCAGTTCGGTAAGCACTACGCTGAAGACGAATCTCTCCTGTCTGTGGGAACGAACCAATGGTTGTGGTTGGTAACAGCGGTAAGCCGAGAACTTCAGACTGATGCGCTGCACGCTCTGCGTATGGAGCACTGCGTTCTGCCAGTGCTTTGGTAATGGTATTGATACGAGCCTGAACTTGTGGCTTGTTCACATGAATCGCGCTCTTACGGGCAACAATTGGTTGGCTGTAAGTCTCACACGCCAAAATGGCCTTTTGATCGCCGTCTAACGCCGCACCCAACAAGCTCACCTCGGTCACTTTCTGTTTTGCAAAGGCAAACCAACTCTTCACTTCTTCGCTGAGCGTTTCTTCTAACTCCAAATCAACAGGACTATGCAGCAATGAACATGAACTTGCGATCCAAAGCTTATCTCCTAGTTTGTCTTTCACAGGTTGCAGTAACTCAAGCTGCGCGGCTAAGTCAGCTCGCCACACATTGCGTCCATTGATTGCACCCGCAGAAAGTACCCAATCTTCCGGTAGTTTATTAACCACTTCATCGAGTTGCTGCGGTGCTGCTGCTAAGTCGATATGTAAGCCGTTGATAGGCAGATCTACGATTTTATCTAATGTATCTGTGACCGAATCAAAGTAAGTGGTAAGTAGTAGTTTTACATCGCCTTGAATCACTTGATAAGCCAGCTTGAATGAATCTACCCACTGATTATCAAGCTCCAAAGCTAGGATTGGCTCATCAATTTGGACCCACTCTACGCCAAGCTTTGAGAGCTTTGCCAAAATGGCTTGATACGCGGTAAGAAGGCGAGGAAGTAGAGATAAGCGGTCAAACCCATCTTCCACTTCTTTGCCTAGGTATAAGTAAGAGAGTGGCCCAAGGAGTACAGGCTTAACTTTGTGTCCTGCTTTAATCGCTTCATTCACTTCATCAAACAGTTGAGGCCAACTTACTTCAAAAGAGTCATCTTTGCTGAACTCAGGAACAATGTAGTGATAGTTAGTGTTGAACCACTTGGTCATGTCAGAAGCAGCTGAACTGTCTTTAGTGACATCATTCGACGTATGCGAACCACCGCAGCAAGTAGATTGAACTTGAGACTGACCACGACCAACGCGGAACAAGGTATCTAAATCTGGGAAGGCTTTTTCATCTTCTGATCCACCAGCATGGCGCTTGGGAACGTGGCCTAGAAGTAGAGTCGTAGTTAGTACATGGTCATACCATGCGAAGTCACCCGCAGTTGCAAAGCTTAGATTCGCGTCAGCTTGTACATTCCAGTTACGATTTCTTAATTCACTGCCGGTCTGCTTGAGCTCAGATTGATCGATCTCACCGCGCCAGTACTTCTCGAGAGTGAATTTGAGTTCGCGTTTTTCACCGATACGTGGGTAGCCAAGAATATGCGTTGTTGTCGTCATGTGTCTGTTCCTTATTCGATAATTTTAATTTCCGGTCAGACGGTTTAGTCCGTAGTTTTAACTTTCAACCGAGGCGTCTGGATGGCTAAACTATCTCCCTAATCTGAACGATGAACAAGGTCCAAATATTCATCTTGTTTATTAATAATTTTCATCTTTGATAATCTAACTGCTAATTTATTAAATCCATCTGGACATCTGGACGTTTACAAATGAAAGAAAACACCGTAGGGTGATTATTAAGAAATATTGAATTGGCTTAGGGAATATGAGGAATACTCATGATAGAGCTTAAACACCTTCGGACATTGACCACCTTGAGAGACAGCGGCTCGCTAACCGCGACTGCAACTTCTCTTCATCTGACTCAGTCGGCACTTTCTCACCAGTTGAAAGACCTTGAGGCCCGTATTGGCGGTCAGCTCTTTTTGCGTAAAACAAGGCCGGTTAAATTTACCTCGGAAGGCGAAATTTTGTTAAAACTGGCTGATGAGATACAGCCACAAATCGCCAAAGCTGAAAACGAACTCGCAAGCCTAAAAGAGGATGTGAATGGCCGATTGCACATGGCGATCGAGTGTCACTCATGCTTCCAATGGCTAATGCCCGCTTTGAAGGAATACCAAGTTGCTTGGCCAAGCGTGACCTTAGATTTCTCGTCAGGGTTTGGGTTCGAGCCTCTACCGGCATTGATGGCTGGAGAACTCGATTTGGTGATCACCTCTGATATACAGCCCCGTTCTGAAGTTCACTACGAACCTCTCTTTGATTTTGAGATGCGTTTGATCACTGCAATCAACTCACCTTTGGCAGAAAAACAGAGCATAGAACCGCAAGATCTTAGTGATATTACGATGCTCTCTTATCCGGTTCAAAAGCAGCGTCTCGATGTAGTGAAACACTTTTTGCAACCTGCAGGCGTTGAACCAAAGAAATGGAAACAGGCAGACAACACATTGATGTTAGTGCAAATGGTATCGGCAGGTTTAGGTGTTGCGGCCTTACCTAATTGGGCAATCAGTGAGTTTTCAAGACAAGGGTTAATCGCCAGTAAACCATTGGGCAAAGGACTTTCAAGAAGGTTGTTCGCAGCGGTAAGAAACTCAGAAAAAGACAAACGTTACCTACAAGCTTTCTTTAGCACGGCAAGACAGCAAAGTAAGAGTCACCTAGATGGCATTGAGGTCGTTTAAGAGACTCGTTGTTGGGTTAGTTTATGCCTGCGTTGAACCTGATAGATATGCGCCAGAAACAAAAAAGTCACAGATTATCTGTGACTTTTTATTACCAATACCGACAACAGGCAATGAGTATTAATTCGTGATAGAAGAAACTCTCATTGTGAGCTTATCTTGGATAAGACTTAAACTGGTTAGTTAATGGATCGTATTGATAGCCCAACATATCAAGCTTACCTACAACACTTTCTATATCCATTTCATACATACTGATCAGCTCTTCAAAGCTATCGCATTCTAAGCGAAGTTTTTCATTCACGATTCCCAGCAAAATAATGCTATCGAAACCTTTGACGTTGCTTAAATCCATCCCGTACTCCTAACGAACACACCGACTAGATTTAAGTTTAGAACGCTTACCAACACCACGCTAAAAAACAGATCACACTTTTTCGATTCAACACCGAAAGGCTTGTGAGATCAGTAACCGCCTACATCGCCCAAACTGGCGTTAAACCAACAGCCGCCGCCAATAACATCAACAATGAAATAGTCAGCTGAAGCTTTTCAGGGGTTTTAACGAACAATAAATGCCAACACCACACCACGATAGCAGAGATTAGCAAAGCAAAGCTAAACAGCAGAGTTGAAATCATTGGCTCTAATTGAGCTTCAGACAGAGAGTAAACATTGATGACCGTCGCCAAAACCACCAACATCCCCGTCAGCACACCAACAACGGGCAGAACACGGTGAAAAGCCTGTAAGCGTGTTCTTGCAATCGTCAGCAGTAAATGACCAAACGCTGCCCCCAATAAAGCCACGAGTAATAAAGTGCTAATAATACCGACTGTGGTTGCTTGCTCCGTCGCTTGTATAGCAACGTATGACAGTGCTAAACCACAAGCTAAATACATCACCCAAATAGGGCCAGAATCTCGAGTCTTCTTGGTTTGAACTTGAGAATAGAAATAAAAGATCGCGAACACGACAAGAAATGCTTCAATTCTTAATGAGGCAACGGCAAGCCAAAGCACGCCAATTGCAGGCAACATCTTGTGAATGCGGCCACGTTGTCCCGGGCAAATATCCCCTTTCACTAAGATGAGGGTTAAGATCAGTTGGGCTCCTAATAGCATCGGAGCAAATTGTACTAATAACGTTTCGACCATTGTGGATCTACTTCTTCAAACTTATTTTCGCGAATAATATCAAAAACTGGTGCGAACACTAATCAAAATCATAAATTAGAGACGAGATTCAAGGCTTCAACTATGCTGATGTATGGCTCTTCTGTCGCCATTTACCGTAAAAATACGAAAGACATCAAAACTAACAGGGGCATGTTCTACTGGCTAGTCTAGGCTCATGCCGCTATAATTCCCGCCTCAAAAATCAGAGGTTGAAATATGTACAGCGATATCACTCCTATTCACGAACACAAAAAATACTGGGCCGAGTGCTACGGAACTGCACCTTTTTTGCCTACCAGTAGAAAGGAGATGGATGCTCTTGGATGGGATAGCTGTGACATTATTATTGTAACTGGTGACGCTTATGTCGATCACCCGAGCTTTGGCATGGCTATCATTGGTCGCCTTCTTGAAGCTCAAGGATTCCGCGTGGGCATCATTGCGCAACCAAAGTGGGACAATAAAGACGCCTTCATGAAGCTAGGTAAACCTAACCTATTCTTCGGCATTACAGCGGGTAACATGGACTCCATGATCAACCGCTACACCTCTGATCGCAAATTACGTCACGATGATGCTTATACGCCAAACAACGAAGGTGGCAAGCGTCCTGACCGTGCAACTCTAGTTTATTCCCAACGTTGTCGCGAAGCCTACAAAGGCACGCCAATCGTTCTTGGTGGTATCGAAGCAAGTTTGCGCCGTGTTGCTCACTACGACTACTGGTCAGATAAAGTTCGTCGCTCTGTATTGTTTGACGCAAAAGCAGATATTCTTCTTTTTGGTAACGCTGAGCGTGCACTGGTTGAAGTGGCACACCGCATTGCCGATGGCGAAGACATGTCTACGCTGACCAATATCCGCGGTACTGCTATCAATCTTCCTGCTGCCCCAGAAGGCTTCAAGATCATTGACTCTTCTCGTATCGAAAAGCCGAACAAAGCGTACGTTCCGGTTAACCCTTACGAAGTTGAAACCCAGTGTGATACTAAGAAAGACGAAAAAGAAGAAGTAAAAGCGCAACCTATTACTATTCGTCCTTCTCGTCACGACGCAAAAACAACCGCGGTTCGTATCCCAGGTTACGAAAAGCTAAACAATGACCGTATTCTTTACGCTCACGCTAGCCGTATTCTGCACCTTGAGACAAACCCGTACTCAGGTCGTGCTCTGATTCAACGTCACGGTGATCGCGAACTTTGGGTTAACCAAGCGCCGATTCCATTGACCACAGAAGAGATGGACTACGTGTTTGGCCTTGCTTATAAACGTGTTCCGCACCCTATGTACGGCAAAGCGAAAATCCCTGCATACGACATGATCAAAACCTCGGTTAACATCATGCGTGGTTGTTTTGGTGGCTGTTCTTTCTGTTCAATCACAGAGCACGAAGGTCGTATCATTCAGAACCGTTCGAAAGAATCTATCTTGGATGAAATCGAAGACATTAAAGATAAAGTGCCGGGCTTCACAGGTACTATTTCTGATTTGGGCGGCCCAACGGCGAACATGTACCGTTTAGGTTGTTCAGATCCTAAAGCAGAAATTAACTGTCGTCGTCCATCATGCGTGTTCCCGAAAATCTGTGAAAAGCTAAACACAGACCATCAACACACCATCGACCTGTACCGCTCTGCGAGAAAAGTACCGGGCGTTAAGAAGATCATGATCGCTTCTGGTGTACGTTACGACTTAGCGATTGAATCTCCAGAATACGTTCGTGAGCTTGTGACTCACCACGTTGGTGGTTACTTGAAGATTGCTCCAGAGCATACTGAAAAAGGCCCACTGGATCTGATGATGAAGCCGGGTATGGGCACTTACGATCGTTTCAAAGAGATGTTCGAGAAATACAGCGCTGAAGCCGGTAAGAAACAGTACCTAATTCCTTACTTCATCTCTGCTCACCCGGGCACAGAAGATGAAGACATGCTTAACCTTGCAATGTGGCTGAAAAAGCACAACTACGAGTGTGACCAAGTACAGAACTTCTATCCATCGCCAATGTGTAATGCAACGTCGATGTACTACTCAGAGACCAACCCTCTGAAACGCGTGAAATATAAGAAGCGTGAAGATGTTCCTGTACCGAAAGGTGATCGTCAACGTCGTCTGCATAAAGCGCTGCTTCGTTACCACGATCCTGAAAACTGGAAGATCATCCGTGAAGCGCTGATCAGCATGGGTAAAAAGCACCTAATTGGTGACAAAGCAAACTGTCTAGTACCAGAAGAAGATTTTGAAGCTCAGACACCGGCGCAGCGTCGTAAGTCTGGTCGTCACGGCTCACAGCGCTTTGCGACTAAGCACAGTAAGTCTCAACCAGGTCTTGGTGGCGAAAGCCCACGTAACCATTCTAAGCCAGGTGGCAATAAGCCAAAACCGGGCGGTAAGAAGCCAACGGGTAGCCAAGGTAATGGCAATCAGGGCAACGGAAAGCAGAACGGCAATGGTAACGCGCATAAACCAGCGACGGGCTTCATCAAAAAAGCCCCTGCTAGTCAGCAATCTCAAGGCAATGGCGGCGGGAATGGCAAGCCAAACCGTAACAAAGCGGGTAATGGTCAAGGTGGTAAACCTGCGAGTAACGGAAAGAATCGCCAGCGCGCAACACAGCGTTAATATAGCGACCCCATTTACTTGGTTATCATAAAAATACAAAGCGCAGCTATTTAGCTGCGCTTTTTTGTGTCTGTTACTAATGAACTACCCAAAAGTTTCACTTGGTTATGTGATTAAAAGGGATTCTAACGGGTAAAGACCCAATACTGACTAAACAAATAGTTAGTGACCATGCCCACCAAGATACCAACCGCCATGGCAATAAATACTGCCCCAGTAAACGCAGACAGCAATTCCGTCATCAGCTTAAAGCACAGCAAATTAGGTACCGCTGATATTGATGCGGTAAACATAAACTTTTGCCACTGAATCAGCTTCTCAAACCAATGACCTCGCCCTTTATATTCAAAAGTCAGTATACGATTACCCAACCATGTCGTCGTTGCAGCAGCAATAAAGGAGCTAATTCGCGCCATCATTAAAGGCAGCCCAACAACATAATGCAGCAATGCAAAAACCAAACAATCAACAACAAACCCACCAACACCAACCACAGCAAATCGAACCATCTTGTGGTGGGACTGTAGTCTTTGGCTATGTGATTGAAGCTTGTCATTGAACATTCGTAGCCTTGAGTTAACGCTGAACATCATTTTCACTTTCAATATGATTCAACGAAAAATTTGGTGTGTTGCTCTGGTGATGGCAGCTGAACAGAGCACGCTTAATCTTGACCGTCGGTTCCAAAATACACGTTAATGCGTTCTCTTTGATCTTAATTTCCACTTCCGCTTTATGGCCGATCAAATAGAATTTATCGATGCCATTTAGTTGCTCGATATCAAGAAGCTTTTTCGCTTGCCCATGACTGTAAAATTGCCCTGAGAATGGTCTTTTACCCACATAAAAACTTGGCGCAGAATCCGTAATCTGTTCAAAAATAATACGGTCACTTTTCTCGTTCGCCTTCCCTAAGTTCAGGTAAACCATCGCAATCATTAACAGCACAGGTAGCACCAAAGCCACACTCGAAAACCACTTCTTATCTTTTTCCACCACAAGTATAGCAACCAGCATCCCAAGGGCTGGAATCCCCGGCAGTACGTACGCAGGGAGAATATTGCCCGCCATAGTGAAAAGAATCAGTGGCGAAATCAACCAACAGACAAGGAATGAAAACAACCCACTATTCTCAGCGTTAATTTCCGCAATTTTCTTGCGACGAGCGAAAGTTAAAATAGGTAATACAATCGACCACGGCGCAGCGGCCTGAATCCAAAACACCCAGATCATGCCTCTGGTTTCATCATGAGCAGAACCGTATAAATCGCCCTCCCAACCACTCACAACAAAACGCTTAAAGTGTTCGCCAACAATAAAATAATCAATAAAGCCCGGAGTAGCCATTTCAGCCATAATGTACCAAGGCAAGGCAATCGCCAGCATGACACCTAAACCAGACAACAGTGGAAAGCGTTGCCACAACACTTTAAAAGCCCCAAAGATACCATGTTGTAATAGCAACCAAGGGAATACTGCGATACCCATGATCACAATCGCAACAGGACCTTTTGCAAGCAAGCCCAACGCCAAGCCTACAAATCCAACGTAACCCCAGGTTTTGTTGGTTCTCTCACTTCCTTCGCCTTTACAGTCTTCTCCACCGAGCCAACATAAGTAAAAGCCCAGCATCGCGATGGTCATGGCTAACGTTAACGCCATGTCGGTCATCACAGCACCCGCGGCGATAGAGAAAATCCCACATGTTGCCAATACAACAGCCGCCACTAAGGCACTTTGTCCCGTACGCTTCGCCAGATACGCGACCAATAGAATCGTCGCGAAACCTGCTAACCAATGCGGAGCACGCACAGCAAACTCACTCAAGCCGAACAACTCAATACCAGCAGCACTCATCCATGTGAACAACGGTGGCTTACCCCAAAAAGGAATACCGTAATCAAACTGAGGGGTTAACCAATTGCCAGTTTCTACCATCAAGCGAGCCATTTCTCCATAGCGCGCTTCAGTGGTGTCCATTAACGGATAAGTCGCCAAAGATAAAAGCCTTAAAACTAGTGCAAAAGCCAACAAATACCATAGATGCGTTCTGTTCAAACTCATGCTGATTCCTCTAATTTAAAATGTGTTTTCAATGCGGGAGTATCAACGACCGATTGGATCAGATAAAGAGGGCGATTCTTGGTTTCGATGAAAATACGACCTATGTACTCCCCCATTAAACCAATACTCAACAGTTGGATTCCGCCAAGTGCAAGTTGCACGACCATCATTGACGGATAACCCGTAATTGGCTCGCCAAACATCATGGTTTTGAATACGATGAAGACGCCATATACAAAAGCAGTAAGCGCCACTAAACCACCAACGGCCGTCGCAATACGCAGAGGTCGGATAGAGAACGAGGTAATCCCATCCATCGCCAAACCGATTAACTTGAGGTAGTTCCACTTGGTCTCGCCACAGAAGCGAGCATCACGCTTAAATTGGAGTGTCGCTTGTCGGAAACCCGGCCATGAAAAAATGCCTTTCATGTAGCGGTTACGTTCTGGAAGCTGATTGATATGGTCGACAACCTCGCGGCTTAACAGTCGAAAATCACCCACATTCTCAGGAACATCAATCTTCGCAGCCACGTTCATGACTTTGTAAAAGCTCGCTGCTGAAAACTTCTTAAACCATGTTTCACCATCACGCTGGCTGCGCTGCATATTGACGACGTCATAACCTTCGCGCCACTTGGCAATCATTTGCGGGATAAGCTCAGGTGGATCTTGTAAGTCAGCGTCTAGCAAAATCACCGCTTGTCCACGACAGTGCTCAAGGCCTGCGCTCATCGCTGATTCTTTGCCAAAATTACGGCTTAAACCGATAACAGAAATTGAGCTATTGATTGAAGTGAATGAACTCACCAACTCCAAGCTGCTGTCTTTGCTACCGTCGTCGACATAAACGATTTCACTCTTGATGGGCAAGCTATCAAGCACCTTGGTAAGGCGAGAGTGGAACTCTTCCAATACCTCTTGTTCATCGTAAAAAGGCACAATGATAGACAGAGAAACCGCAGGGTTGATTTGCGATGTAGATATCTTAGGGCGGCTTATATGAAGTTCAGACATAATACGTTCTTCTATTTTTTAATCTGAACCCAATCTACCCTCCCATAAGTGAAAGTTATGTTATTGACATATTTTTCACGCTCACTCAGGATAATGTTACCGTCTATTTCTGTATGAGAATCAAAATGAAACGAGTTCTATTAGTCGAAGATAACCGTGAAATCGCAGGTGTCTTGTTTGATTATTTTGAGTGTATTGGTATGGAACTCGATTATGCGGACAACGGCGAACTCGGCCTGCAACTCGCGTTGGAAAACTCATTTGATATCATCATATTGGATCTGATGTTGCCAAGAATGGACGGCCTCACGGTTTGTAATAAATTGCGAAACCAAGGCAACGCGACACCTATTTTGATGCTGACCGCGCTAGATAGCCGCGATGATATGTTGAAAGGGTTTGAGCATGGTGCCGATGACTATCTAACCAAGCCTTTTGATTTGGATATTTTAGAAGCAAGAATGAACGCACTAGTTCGTCGTTACCGCGGAAAAGTAGCCTCTTCAAAACTTCAGTTCGGTGAACTCACCATCGACCAAAAAACCCGTAAAGCTTACCGCCAAGATAAGCTTCTTGCGCTAAACCCAACCACTTACACCATACTTGAGATGCTCTGCCAAAACGCACCGGAAGTGGTGACTCGTGAAGGTATCTCCTACAAATTATGGGAAGAAGATGAACCCAATAATGATGTGCTGCGCAGTCACATCTATCAATTACGAAATCAACTCGACAAGCCTTTTGACAGTCAAATGTTGATTACGGTTCCTAAAATAGGATTCCGCTTGGAGTCATCGAATTGATTTCCAACTTTCTGACTAGCACTAAAACCCTCACCGGCCGCTTAGCTGTTTTCTTTGGGCTAATGGCCGTGATTGTGTCTGCGTTCGTCTATGTCGTTTTTATTGTCGCGCTCTACATGTCTGAAGACCGGGTCGGTGAAAGACGCATCTTGATTGACCGCAATTACGCCGTCGAGCTATTTCAAGCCGGAGAAAGTGGTGAGTTAAGAATTGATGACCTGACCGTCGCCTATAACGACCCGTCATTCGTACCTCCCGAATATTATAAGCTCATTGCAAATAAAGAGAGCTTTCTCGGAGAGATCGGCGAAGAGCCAGAGTCAAGAATGGTCTATGTTGGCGAGTATTCTGACAAAGGAAAAACCCACCCAATAATCCTACTTTCCGAAATAGACCGTGTTGAATTTGCTATTTCTGAACTTGTGTACGCGACCGCCTTTGTGCTCACGTTACTTTCTATCTTAATTTTTAGTTTTGGTGCTCTGCTCTATCGACTCTCAAAACGACTGATTGAACCATTCAACTCTCTGTCTGAGCAACTTGAGTCGAATAAACTCAATCTCAACGAAGAGTTCGGTGTGAGCGATGATGCGGCAGTTGAATTTCGTCAGCTAACCGAACAACTGAATCAGTATCGTCGAGAAATCAATTCCTTGGTCAAGCGTGAACAAGCCTTTGCTCGATACTCAAGCCATGAGTTAAGAACACCACTAACCGTTGCTCGTGGTGCGAATAAATTGCTATTAAGAAGCGAAACCACCGAGTTTCAATCTCGGCAGGTTGAACGCATTGATGAAGCCATTGTTCAGATGTCTGAGATGGTCGATGCTTTGCTTGGCCTAGTTCGTTACGAAAGAAACAGTGACGATGCACCGCTGCGCTTGTTCAGTCAGCAAGAGTTGGAAGCTATCGTTTCCAAGAATTCATTACAAGCAGATGAGAAGCAAGTCGAGATATCCCTTCACATTCAATCTGAGCCTATAATTCAAGCCACAAGCGCGATAATGAACATGTTGGTCGGAAACTTGTTGAGAAATGCGATTGCTGCGACCAATAGTGGCACCGTAACTATCACTCTTTCCCAAGACACTCTTGTGATTGAAGACCAAGGTGAAGGCCTTCAGGAACAGTACAATCCGAATGGTCATGGATTAGGTTTATTGATTGTCGACGACTTGTGCCAACGCTTCCATTGGGACTTTGAGTTGGTCAATCGCGACTCCGGAGGGTGCACTGCAAGAATCGCCTTTCAGACAGGTTCCTCCTTATCCACATTAAAGCAAGCAAACTCGTAATACGAGGCTCAATACCCGATGAAAACTTGATTTAGTTGGTTTACAGCGCTCGCTAGCTACTAGATACTCAGTAGTCCTTTTTGATTTAAAAATGCTGGCTCTTGAGTCAGCATTTTGTCTAAGTGCGATGAAACTAAATAATAGCCCTGTAACTCAGCATCAATACAACGATCACACCTTTTTCTTAAAGCGAGACGATAAGCTTCACTCCCACTTTTGCGGCAACAAAGCCAGAAAGTTCATGAAGCTACTGGAAGACGATCACCCAGACACCACCACTCTAATAAGCTATGGATCCGCTCAAGCTAACTCCTTGTTCTCGCTAGCCGCACTTGCAAAAATCAAAGGCTGGACGCTTGAGTTTTACGTCGACCACCTTCCTCAATGGCTACAAGAACGCCCACTCGGCAACTACCGTGGCGCTATCGATCTTGGGGCTAAGGTTATTTCAGTCAAAGAAACAGGCTCTGAGCTTCATCCACAAGCGTATATTGAACAAATAAGGCAACCAGGTTCCGATTGTATTGTGTTACCTGAAGGTGGACGTTCTCAGCTTTCTGAATATGGCGTGAAGCAACTGGCGATGGAAATACTCAGCTGGACGCGCTTCGAAAACAAACACGATTTTGTGGTGGCACTACCCGCTGGTACAGGCAGTACGGCTCTGTATCTACATAAGCATTTAAAACTGCACAATATCCCGGTGTTAACCTGTGCGTGTGTAGGTGGTAATGACTATTTAACTCAGCAATTCGATGAACTTGGCGAATCCGATCACCCACAGATTTTACCGCTCAAAACCAAACACCATTTTGGTAAGTTGTATCAGCAGGATTATCAAACTTGGTTAGATCTGCAAGAGCAAACTGACATTGAGTTTGACCTGCTCTATGACCCTTTGATGTGGCAATGCTTAGTACAGTGGCAACAAGACAACCCAACTAAGACCATCATCTATATTCATCAAGGCGGCATCTTAGGCAATGAATCGATGTTGCCGCGCTATCAGCGGAAGTATCCGGAGATGAGCATTAGCAAAACCAACACATCTTGGTAATTTTTTCCTTTATTCTCCAGTTTAGCTATTCAAGTTATAAACTGAAATCTGGCGAGAATCATCGCGTTATCTATACTTTCGATTGGAACATCAATTGTCATCGAAAGGAATCACGCATGCGAACAATCACTACGCTCGGCCTGTTTTCAGTTTTACTGCCCTTCTCTGCGATTTCAGGAGAAAACATCACTTACCAAGTCGATGGTATGGATTACGAAGGTTATTGGAGTGAAGCCAGTGACCAAGCGCCTTTGGTGCTGCTAATTCACGATTGGGATGGCTTAACTGATTACGAAAAGAAACGTTCTGAGATGCTCAACGAACTCGGTTACAACGTGTTCGCCATCGACCTATTTGGTAAAGGCATTCGCCCTACCGAAGTGAAAGACAAAAAACAACACACAGGCGAGTTGTATAAAGACAGAGAAAAAATGCGTGCACTACTTGATGCGGGAGCGATGGAAGCGAAAAGGCTTGGTGGTAACTTAGATAACAACGTGATAATGGGTTACTGTTTTGGTGGCGCAGCCGTTTTAGAAGCCGCTCGTGCTGGCATCCCATCGAAAGCTTATGTCACCTTCCATGGCGGTTTATCGACACCTAAAGGACAAGACTACTCTGAGACAAAAGCTCCAGTTGTCGTGTTCCATGGTACAGCAGACGCCATGATCTCAATGCACGACTTTGGAAGCCTCGCAGCTCAACTTGAATCAAGCAAGGTTCCGCATGAAATGATCACCTACAGTGGTGCGCCACATGCCTTTACCGTATTCGGCTCAAACAACTATCAACAAGAAGCTGACCAGAAATCGTGGGATAGATTTACCCATGTACTAGAAACCACCACCAGATAACTTTCGATACCCACCCAGAAAAAACAACCCCATTCTAAAACTTAGAATGGGGTTACTTTCACCATCACTACATCATGTTGTTACAAATAACGATGGATACTTAAGTCATCAGATTTAATATCACTGGCAGAGCCACTGACTATGCTTGCTAGGATCTTTCCTGAGCCACATGCCATTGTCCAACCTAATGTTCCATGACCTGTATTGGTAAATAAATTTTTGATAGGTGTCTTGCCGATGATAGGCGTGCCATCTGGCGTCATTGGTCTTAGCCCAGTCCAGTATTCAGCCTTAGAAAAGTCCCCCGCTTGTGGGAAAAGATCTTTTATCACCATATCAATCGTGGCTTTACGTTTTTCTGGGATTAGGTAGTCAAAACCAGCGAGTTCTGCCGTACCCGCGATACGAATACGATCATCAAATCGCGTCATCGCGACCTTGTAGGTTTCATCCATAACAGTCGAAGTCGGTGACTTATCTACATTCACGATAGGCAATGTTAGTGAATATCCTTTCACTGGGTAAACCGGTATAGACAAGTCGACTTGCTTTAATAGTTCTCGAGAATAGCTTCCTGACGCGACCACGTAAGCATCCGCTTTAAACTCGCCTTGAGTCGTTGTAATAGTCTCAATGGCTTGATTCTGATGATTCAAACTTACCACTTCAGTATCAAACACGAACCTAACACCGAGTTGCTTGGCTTTCTCAGTCAAGGTTAAACAGAACTGATGGCAATCACCGGTTTCATCATGAGGTAAGTATAAGCCGCCCACCAGCTTGTCTTTGACGTCCGCTAAACCCGACTCCACTGACAGACACTGGTCAACATCAAACAGCGAGTGTTCGATCCCACTCTCTGTTAATAGCTTCATATCCTGCTGAATAGCATCGAGTTGCTTCTCGCTTCTGAATACTTGCAAGGTGCCTTTCTGCCTGCCCTCATAAGCTAAATCTTCACTGGTTCTTAGATGAGTAAGACACTCTCGACTGAAGTTTGCCACTCTTAACATGCGTGACTTATTCATGGCGTACTTGGCTTCATTACAGTTGGCCAACATCTTAGTCGCCCAAGCAACTAATTCAGGAGAAAGTGACGGCTTCACTTTTAGAGGCGCATGCTCTTGGGTAAGCCATTTCATTGCTTTCAACGGAATCCCCGGTGCCGCCCATGGTGAAGAATATCCGTAAGAAATTTGCCCTGCATTCGCAAAGCTGGTTTCCTTGCCACTGCTATCTTGACGATCAATAACCGTCACTGTATGACCTTCTTTCGCCAGGTACCAAGCACTGGTTAACCCAATAACACCGCTACCAATTACAATAACTTCCATTCTCTTCCCCTAATGCCCGACAAAGCCAAAATCTGTCGAACACAGCTGTCAGTCTAAAACTCGTTTCGTTAATAATTTGTAACTTATTCCGCGTATGTTGACTTATCAATAGAGTGTGAGTTGACAAAAACTCAATTCAACTTAAAAACGAATTCGGCAGTTTGGAACTGTGATATTGGCGGTATTTGGACGCTTAGAAGGAGTCGCTAAGTAAATCTACTATTCTTAGATATTGTAAGCGTCATGACTCAAGAAAGTGGCGTTTTCAAGTAAGAAATCTAACAAGGTTTCGGCCTGTAGCGTGAGTGCGCGGCCTTTTAAAGATTGAACCTTAACCGTCGCCTTCGATAGCATCTCCAACTCGGTCGCAACCACTTCAATCTGTCCTGACTTTATTTCATCGATCACAGTGAGCTTAGGCATAAAGGTGACGCCCAATCCTGCTGATACAAAGTTAGTCAGTGCGGTCACCGAATTGGTTTGAAGCTTTGGCTGCAAGGTAAGGTGGGAAATTTGTTCAGCCTGCTTTACCAGCCTCCCCATACCGGTCGAGTTATCGATCAAGGCAAGAGAAGCGTCTTGAATATCTTGCATTACCACTGGCGCTTCTTTCATCGTAAGGAAGTGCCCCTTCGGAGCAATCAATTCGAGCGGATGACTACGTTCAACGTGGGAGTGCAGCTTAGGATGTGGAGCAGAAGCATAGGTTATTGCGAAGTCTATCTGTTGATCTTCCAACATCTTGACCGCGTCCAATGCCCCTGCAATTTCAATAGAAAGGTTGATATCAGGATAACGGGTCATAAAGGTTTGCATCGGCTTTGACACCAAGTTGGTAATAAACCCTTCACCGATGGCAATACTGACACTGCCTCCTTTGAGGTTTTTAAGCTTGGCTAGTCGAGTAAGCACTGCAGCCTCTCCACGAACAATGGAACGATAGTAATGCAGCAGCTCATTACCCGCCTCAGTTAACAGTGATTGGCGGTTGTTGCGTTCCCAAACTTTCATTCCCGCTTGCGCTTCGAGCTGGGTCAGCATTCTGCTCATTGCAGCAGGGTCAACATTCATCATCTTGGATGCCTTACGCAATGAGCCATACTTAGACAACGCGTTTAAATACTCAAGAGCGCGGATATTAAAGTGATGCATTCAACTTCCTTGTGATTCGACTGACACTAGATCAAGCGTCTCACAAATTGGCTGCGAACATGTATCCCATTTTATCAAGAACGTATTTACACTTACTAACTTGTGCACCGAGTCACTTCAAGGCAGCTAAAGGCTCATGCTCGTTTATTCGATCTACTCTTGATAGACAGATGGAAAGAGCTTAAAGAACCTGTTTTAAACCGCTTAACGAAACATTTTCGATGACATGGCACCTTTGAAGTTCGGCTTTCACTTGAGTAATACCAATCACAGTAAATAAGTGATCAAACATAGCGTAGGAAAAAAGCTTGAGAACAAGGCAGAATTTTTCGATAAGTAGTTATTCTACAATCAAAAATTCTAACGAAGTTATCGAGGTTTTTAACAAGCTAGGGTGACCAGTTATTTACTACGATTGGTATAATACCAATCACAGTAAGCAAGTGGTCATAAACAGCGTTGGAAGGCGTGATAACTAGGCAAAGGACTTTGGGCTAGAGATAGAGATAGAGATAGAGATAGAGATAAAATATAGGTGCTCTAAAACGAGAAAACCCCAGCATTTCTGCTAGGGTTTTGAATAGTGGTGGAAGGATGGGGATTTGAACCCCAGATACGCTATAAACGTATACTCGCTTTCCAGGCGAGCGCCTTAAGCCACTCAGCCATCCTTCCACAAATTGTGTGTTGAGCTTGTCACTCAACGAGGCGCTACTTTATTGATTCTGCTTGCTTTGGTCAAGAGGCATTATCAAAAAAAGTGCCTTTTTCAGTTTGTTCGATTAGAAATTAACTCATTAGATCAAAAACAAACCAAATTTCATTCTATCGTTGTACTTACGCTTGTTGCTTTTCTTAAGCTTGTTGATAGTAGCCCGGAACTCTAAACCATTTACGGCACATATCTAAGAAATAACCGTACAGCACGCCCATACCACATGAGATAACAGCGTTACTGGTGACAGCCGTAACAATCTGGTCGCTCGAAGCACCTACTGCCAATAAAATACCGGCATACACAGGTGACTGGAATAACACGTACGCCACCAAGTCAGACAAATTTTTCATCAATGAGCTTTGTGAAAGCTTTGCGCCGTTACGCAAGAACCAATCACGAAAGACTCCATAAGGCCAAGCGATAGCTATGTTTACCGGAATAGATAACGTTCGAGAAGCAAGAGACTGCTCAAACGTCATACCAGAAATAAACACTTCAACAATCATTCCAGAAATAAAACAGAAAACGACCATAGCGAATGTATCCGCAGCTGCGTTTCGAATACAGAATGGACCACGAGACTTCATTGACGATAAACCTAAAATATATCACTACTTATATTGTGATTTAACAACACATAAACAAGGCTAGATTACACCTAGCCAGATAATGTCACTATTAAATCACAATATAAGCAGTCATACATTCCAAATTAAAAATAAAGTTGTAAATTAACAACCAAAAACCACTTTAAAAGCAGTCACTTCCACCAACAAAACCCACAAAGGTCAAATAACGAGCGATTTGTTATTATATTTCCGTAATTAAACAACAACTATGCCATAGGAAGATTTACCGTAATGCTATTGATGATTTCTTGTTCAGGAGTGAAACCGAGAGAAACCTGCTCTAAAGCTTTATCGACGTGATCTGTGAGCTTTGCATTATTCATAGGTTCAGCATGAACACGCAAGCTCTCTAATGCAGACTTAATCAGCGCTAAGTTATTATCTTCGAGCGCAACGTACAGCGTGACGAGTAGCTCTTCGGTGTTATCTTTGTTTCGTAGATCAGGTTTAGGTAGTGACTCGCTGTTACTTTGCGAATCGTTTTTTTCTACATCTAGGCTATCAAGATCATGAGCTTTAACTTCATGGTATTGGTAAAGCTTGTTTGAATAGCGGAATAACGCATCATCCAACTCACGCTCATCAATCGGCTTGGCAATAATATAATCCACACCCGCACCAAGCATACGTTCGCGAGTCTCTTTAAAGACATCAGCCGTACAACCAAACACCAGTACCGATGATATCTCACCTATCAAAGCTCGAATTGCAGTGGTTGATTCAACGCCGTCCATCACTGGCATATGGTTATCCATTAATACCAAATCAAAGCGCTCAGCCACCACGGCTTGTATCGCAAGTTCACCATTTTCGACGCTCTTACAAGTAAAGCCTTTACTGCTCATGAAAGTTTCAATAATGACGGTATTGGTTCGGTTATCTTCGACAATCAGTACCTTCAAGCCAGAGTAATCTAACTTCTTATGTGGCAAGCTCTCTATTTCGCCAGGCTGGCAAGGTTTAATCTTCAAGCGAACATCGAAGCTGGTGCCTATCCCTTCTTCACTGGTGACGCTAATACTGCCCTCCATCAATTGGGCAATTTTCTTCACAATCGCCAACCCGAGACCAGTACCGCCAAAGCGTCTCGTAGTCGAAGACTCAGCTTGTTCAAACGGTTTAAAAATACGTTTTTGTGCTTCTTTAGATATACCAATACCGGTGTCGCGAACTCGAATACTAAGGTAGGTGTCACTTCCCTCTACTACTTCTTTAAGATATACCTCGACAAAGCCTCGAGAGGTAAACTTGACTGCGTTGTTTAAGAGGTTAAATAAAATTTGGCGAAGGCGTGCTTTGTCTGAGAAGTACCAACGGCCAGAAGGCACTTCGGAGTACACTTTGAATTGAAGCCCTTTCTCGGAAGACAATGTGTAATAGACACTGTTGATACTACCTATGATTGAATCAAGCGGGAATCGTGTTTCATCCAGATCTAACCGACCCTGCTCTATCTTTGAAAAATCCAAAATTTCATTGAGTAACGTCATCATATGATCACCCGAATCATACAGGCTCTTAAGATGCTTCTCTTGCTCTGTGCTCAAAGGGGTTTTCAGTAAGATCTGAGCCGTTCCTAATACACCATTCATCGGGGTACGAATTTCGTGTGACAAGGTCGCAAGAAAAGCCGTTTTGGCATTGGTTGATGCTTGAGCTTTAACCTTCTCAGCTTCGAGATAGATGGTTTTTTCGTTGAAGGTTTTGATCAAATGTCCAATTTCATCATCACTAGAGTAGTCAACATCGATGATCTCGCCCGCTTTAGAACTATCAACTTGGGCGGCAATCGTTGTGATTGGGCTTATCAAATAGCGGTTCAGTAAGTAATAACCGGCCATGACACACAACAACAACAGCGGCACAATACCGCCTTCAACGCTCATTACCTGACGAAACACTTCGTCTGCTACTCGTGATTTTGAGTTGACGACATCCACTTGCCATCCAAACTCTCCAAATTGGTTACTACTAATATAAATCCCATCAACGAGATTGAAGTTATGAGAAACCAACACTTGGTTGAGTTTGTCTCTTAGAGTAATACCAAGGTTGTATTCTTCCGCATGGTTCTTGATAAAGCCGAGCAACTCTTCGAGTGAGAGATCCACCGTCGCGACACCTGCAAAAGTTCCATCGTAATAGTAAGGTGAAGATGCTGTGATCATTTGAACATGTGTATATGGGTCAATATACACATTGCTCCATGCAATGGTTCCCTGCGCTTTGTTTACTACAGATGTATACCAATATTCGTTTTGATAAGGCGCATTTTTGGGGTTGTTATAAGAAAAGAGCTGGTCAATATCACCATCGTCGGCTTTGTTGAAAAAATAACTGTTAAGGATTTTATCAGAATCCAATGCATGCGGTTCTGGCCAAATGCCTGCGCTGACGATCGTGTCATCGCTCGCCGCCAACATTGACTTAATAAATAACGGTATAACATCAGTATCACTGCGCTGCGCCTGAGCGAAACCAACCAAACTATCAACAAAACCTTGAGAGCTGCCGAGGGGTGCTGTAATCAATTCCGATAACAGTTGTGTACGTAAGTCGAGGTTTTGTTGCAACTTAGCGCGTACAGGAGATTCTACGACGTAATACGTCACACTACCGACAATAGCAATGAACATTGCGAGGTATACACCAAGCGCTACCATACTTTTTTTCTTGAGAGACGAGCGTATTTGCATAATTATCTTGTTATTTTCTTTTCTGTTTAACCTAGTGTTTATCACTAATGACATCAAGCGTTTTTAGATGAAGCTTGATTGGCGCAAGTTCATTGGTACTATAAGCACAAATATGTTCCCTTTTACGGTACCTCACTTTGACTTTACAAGACATTCTTGCGCTTCCAGAGTTGGAAGGAAAGCTAATCACAGAACACAAAACCATGGGCTTTGTCACTGCAATGGCAGCAGCTCCAAATGTGTTAACTCCTCATGAATGGCTACCATTCCTTTGGGGTGGCGAAGAAGTCGCGCCTTTTACCGACGGTGAACAGCTGGAAAGCTACATTGAAGTTATCATCGCGCTTTGGAACAAAACCCGCCCAGAACTGATCGAAGGTACTTGGGTATGGCCTGAAGCTTGTCAATTAGATGATGCAGAAGTTGTAAATACAGCAGCTCGCGATTTTTGTGAAGGCTTACTTCAAGGTTGGCAGATAGCCCGTGATGATTGGGAAACACTGATGCCCGAAGACAGCGAAGACAACGCATTGGTCGGCGGCGTGTTGCTTTCACTAAGCATGCTTTACGATCCAGAAACTTCCATTGCTACGCTTGCAGAACAAGGCATCGAAGGCCTTGAGCAATTTGAAGAGATCTTTAATGCTGTGCCAGTGATGCTTTGCGGGTTAACGCAACGCGGTATCGCATTAGCCGAAGCTCAATAATTTTCCATTCTCTCTAAAGCGAGAGATATAAGAGAAATAAGCTGCGCTATATCGAACGATAGTAAGAAGGCCTCACAATGAGGCCTTCTTTCGCTTCAGGAGAGACTAAATCGCCGTCTAAAAGCCTTTCCAATCGAAATGATCAATTCGCTCATCGGCAATGTAAAACAACTTAGTGCCGCTGCTGACAACTTGGTCTAACTCCGGATTAAGCTCTATACCACTCCCCGTATCAATCGCGATCAGCGTTGCTTTATACTTCTCTTTGAATACAGAGAAAATAGGCGCGACGGTTACAGGTTCGGCATCTTTAGGGTAATACGTCGAATACTGTGTCATACCTCTAGTTGAGCTTAAAAGCTCTTGATGAAGTGCACTTGAACCGGGATCAACCGCAGCTTTAGCCAGCATTTCGGCACCCACTGCCGGAATACATTCAGAGTTTGGGCAATGTTGATGCAGTAAATCGCTCAACGCCTCATCTTTAAAGTAAACCAGAAGATGAGCCTTAGGGTTTCGGTTCGCACAATAAAGCGCCGCAGACAGCGTGATATCGTCTTCGGGGTTATCAATAAGAATACAGCTGGCTGACTCAATGCCCGTTTTCTCCATCTCTTTGCCATCGGTGTAGCTGTTTACCTTAACGAAATTGATCTCACCGGGTAACGGATTTTCAATATCTGAACGCGTACATAATACGATTGGTCGCTTGCCCGTTTCTTCATGTTGCAGCATACGGATGAGATGAATGGTTCTTTGTTCATTCCACCCCAACATCAAAATGTGGTTTTCCACTCTAACTCTCCTTTTACCTAACAAGCCCGCTCGCCAATATTCAACACCTTCTGTTGCCACCTTACCCAGTAAAGCAGCGAAAAGGCTGAGCCCTCCAGGGATAACAAACAAAATAACAATCCATCGCCCCGCTTCCGTCGTCGGTGACAAATCGCCATAACCAACCGTAGAAGCCGTCACGACTAAATAGTATGCAAATGTAGTAAACGAGTTGGTTAAGTCCGTTTCACCCGCCAAATACAATGTCGACCACGATAAAAACACGTAGCCGAGGAAAGTAAACAGTAGGTTTTTACCATTCAAAACAAAGATATTCGCTTTGACCCAACGTTTGAGTTGTAACCAGATTATCATTAGAGCCTCTAATCCATTTCTCTTAGTTACATGCTAGAAAAAATAAATGATATCAACAAGATGTATCTTAAGAAAAAGGCACATGAGCCCAAAATAATGCCAATAGTCCACATTTAGGTACAAAAAGACTTAGAAATATCTACAAACAATTTCTGGAGTTAATCAAAACTGAGCAAAAAGTCATATGAGTTACTTCCCCAAAGGCACAATCAATGGAGTATGACTTACGGGATCATCAATAATAACGCTATCTAAGCCAAATACTTGCTTAACGAGTTTGGCGTCAATTAAAGACTTAGGTTCCCCTTGTGCGACAATTTCTCCACCAGCAAATGCAATCAGATGATCCGCATAACGACAGGCTTGATTCAAATCATGCAGCACGGCGACGATAGTGTGTTTTTTCTCTCTATTGAGGCTGCGGAACAACTCCAACAAATCGATCTGGTGTGCGACGTCTAAATAAGTTGTCGGCTCATCAAGTAATACTATCGGTGTCTTTTGTGCTAATACCATGGCAATCCAAACTCGTTGTTTCTGACCTCCTGATAGTTCATCAACCTGCCTCTCGGCCAAATCGGTGACACCAGTATCTTCCAGCGCTTGGAAGACCGCCTCTTGATCATCTAAGCTCCACTGCTTAAATAGTTTTTGATGCGGATAACGGCCTCTTGCTACCAAATCAACGACTCGAATCCCTTCTGGAGCTTGTGAACTTTGGGGAAGTAACCCCAACTCTCTCGCCAACTCTTTAGCTGGTACTTTTTGGATATTCTGACCATCTAGACAAATTTGGCCTTTAGAAGGTTTCAATAAACGGCATAAGCTTCTCAATAAGGTCGACTTTCCGCACCCGTTGGGTCCGACAATGACCGTAAATTTACCTTCAGGAATATGAAGTTCGAGATTTTCACAAATAACGCGATTCTCGTATGCAAGTTTAAGGTTACTTCCATTTAGTCGAGAGATGGTTTTGGATTTAACCGGTGTCGATAGGCTCATAAGTTTCTGATTTAATTTATGTTAAACAATATCCCCAAGTAACTTTTAGCTATTTGCTTATTTCGCTAATTACTTAACTAATTAGCTCTAGCTATTCAGTTACTTGGGAAAGCGTGGCATCAAGAATAGACTTGTTGCTGCTTAAGGTTACGCTTGGTTTCTTCGGGGCTAAAACAGGCAGCGTTACACAATTTCAAGTTCAGTTGGGTACACCATAACCCATTGGACCAACTTGTCATTTTTGAGTACTGATCTAACTCGGTAAAACGAGTCTTGCTCTAACACTCATATACTTGACAAATAATCGGTAAACTTAAGAAGTATCGCTCTCATTAATCATATGAGTACCTATGCTTAAAACTGGCGAGATCGAGTCAATAGCCAAATTAAATATATGCCACCTACAATACCCGTCATCCTGCCTATCGGCACGCTTGCTTGAAAAGGCAACCATTGAATTAAAACATCTGCGGTTAAGACCAACAACGCGCCCATAAGAGCTGAGGAGAACAAGGATAATGCTCGCGACTTTCTCAATCGACCAACTAATTGAGGAGCAGCAAGGGCAATAAAGGCAATAGGCCCAGCAGCTCCTGTCGCGAATGCGGCTAAGACCACAGCAAAGAAAATCATAGAAAGACGGACTCGCTCTACTCGGATACCCAGCTGAGTTGCGATGTCATCCCCCATCTCTATCATGGCAAGCGCACGCTTTAGCATCATCATAAAAGGGAGGAGGAGACATACCCCTATAAGTACAGGATAAACATGTGTCCATGTCCTAGCATGCAGTGATCCTGCAAGCCATAGATTGGCCAAAATGGCATTGTCTAAATTACCCTTAACTAACATCAGGCTGTTCAGCGCACTCAAAATGGACCCGATCCCAATACCAGTGAGTATTAGGCGATACCCTCCAACCACTCCTGTTTTTACCGCAAGTAAGTAAACGATAACAGCCGTGATTACTCCGCCGACTATCGCCGCGATTGCCACTTCGATAGCCCCTTGCTCAAACAAAACTATTTGAGCAATTGCCCCGGTAGCAGCCCCCGTTGTAAAGCCAATGACATCTGGAGAACCAAGAGCATTTCTTGATACCGATTGAAATACCGCACCAGAAATGCCTAACGCAGCCCCAACAAAGACCGCAGTAAGAACCTTCGGTAGTCTTATGTTAAGAATTATTCGCTCTTTTACGCCCCCCTCTCCAACCCCAAGAATGATATCGGCCACTTGAGGCAACGAGATATTAAACTTACCCAATGTCATGGAATAAGTTGCAATAGCGCAAACTGATATCAACAAAATCAAAGCGATAAGTATATGAGACGGTTGATAACAGAAAGAAAACTGACCGAAGCGTACAACACTTCCCGAGCCAGAATTTTGAAGAGTGTAAGGCTCAATCATCATAGGAGAGATATCTTCCAACGTTTCACTAAGAATACAAAGAATGGCCCGCCGATTAGAGCAATCATAATGCCTACACTGATCTCATTGGGATACCCGACGATCCGGCCTAGTACATCGGCGACAACTGCCAGAATGGATGCAATCAGTAAAGAGAAAGGCATCAACCATTTATGATCAGGCCCCGCCGCCATCCTTGCAATATGAGGGGCAGTAAGACCAACAAAGCTGATAGGACCAGCCGCCGCAGTAGAGGTCCCCGCTAAAACCACAATAGCAATAGAAGCAAAACACCATATTTTGATCGGGTTAACACCTAAGGCGTGACCAATATCGTCCCCTAACGAGACAGTATCTAAGGCTTTACTTAATGAAAACGCGATTGCTAATCCAATGGCTATTAACATGGCTGCGGGGATCAAGACATCGTAACCTCGCCCTTGAAATGACCCCACAGCCCAATGTCTATATTGTTCAAACACCATTTCATTGCTGTTTATTGTGATCATATGAGTCAGCGCAAGCAACACAACCGACAAAGCAGTTCCCGCCAATACAACTCTTACAGGGTTAACCCCTTTATTTACCTCAGCAAGGGCAAAAACACCCGCTCCGGAAACAGCCGCCCCAAGTAAACCAAACCACATCACATAGGCCATATCATGGATGCCCAGAAAGGCTATCGCTGATACTATGGCAACTGTCGCCCCCGCATTGACACCGAGTATCCCAGGTTCTGCTAATGGGTTACGAGTTAAGCTTTGCATGATAACGCCAGCAACACCAAGCGCACCGCCAACAACTAAAGCTAACAAGGTGCGTGGAATTCGAAGGTGGACAACCAATAGATGATCACTGTTGGTTGGATCAAAAGAAAAAATCGCATCCAAAGTCACTACCGGCGATATGTAATGCGTGCCGATAAAAAGGCTAAAACACGAGGCAAAAAATAACAACACGACTCCCGCCATCAGCCATCGTTGTCGTTGTCCATTTCTTATCTGTTCAAATGCTTCTGCAGGACTAGCAATACTTGTCATCACGGACATCCTTTACCCATTTCCCATCGGCATTAGCCATTAACCTGCATTTGTATCTCGTTCAAAAAGCTGAACAATGTCGTTAACGATTTCAGTAGCACTATACATATCGATACGAAATGAATTTTCACCTAAACCAAAGACTTGTTTATTCCGGACGGACGGAAGGTTGATCAGGATTGGGTCGTGCATAAATCGATTAGCGCTATCATCACTCGCTTCTAGCAAAAATGTTGTATCAGCTTTAAGTTGAGTCAGCAGTTCAAAGTGGACTCGCATAAAATCTGATAAAGGCACGGTGTTGTCATGCCATTGACGATTTTGCACTTCCATTTTGAAACCGAGGTCAATGAGCAAGTCGGCATGAACGCCGTCCTCTAATGCGATAGCATTGGTTGCTCCAGGTCCAAAATACGCCACAATATTGGTTTCGCCTTCTGGTATCTGTAGCTTGTTTTTACTCTGGTTAACGAACAACTCAAACTGGCTAATTTTTTGTTGGGCTTGTTCTTCTAACCCTGTCGCCTGTCCAAGCCTCAAAGCCAAGTCTTGCCATGATTGTGCGGTGTAATCCAAAATAATGGTTGGTGCTATTTGCTTAAATTCAGCTATTTGATCTCTCGCCGAATCACCACCGCGCCATGCTACAACAATCAAATCAGGTTCATAGATATAGGCAGACTCTAAATCAACGCTGCCGGCAGGCCATGCCTTTTCCACGCTTCTCTGTTCAGCAATATCTGCCCATTGACTAAAAAACTTTCCTTCATAAGTGAGTGCTGTTGCGGCTAAAGGAGCATCAATAGCCAGTAGCGTCCCGCTAATCGTCACCGAGGTAGAAAGGATTCGAGTCGGTTTAGATGGGATCACTGTCTGTGAGCCATCCGCATTAACGAAAGTCTTGGGATAAGTATTTTGAGATGTCATTTCGGTTTCTGCGAAAACAGAAGCCGAAGCTAAAATCAAAAAAACAACAACGAACTTAAACACAATATTGATTTTAAAAATTACATTGATTCTCATTTACTACTTGCACTTCATTTAGTCTGCGTTTAATTATTAAAATGGACTCGCTGTGGTAATTACTAAATCAGAAAAATCATGGCTGAAACATCCATCGAATAAATTCAATAAGGCTGATTAGTACTCTTCATCCATAACTTCATGACGTTCATCATGGTACGCTTCTTCATCCTTACCTCGTTTCCAGTAAGGAATCGCATACATATCTTTTTTAGACAGCTTGTACTCTTGTTTAAGCGCTTTACGACACGCAATCACGCTTTCATTTTCACCCGCAATGAAAGCCGAAAGCGAGTGAGGTCCATTCGGTGCAATTAAGCCGGAAATGGCTTTGCTCAATAGATATTGATCGCTATTTTCGTCTCTAATTAGCCACTTCAGAGCCAGACCTTGCGGATGCTGAATATCATGCTTATCTGCGGCATCCTCTATCTCGATAAATACATAGCCTTGAGTGTCAGAGGGAAGGCTCTCCAAAATCGCACTAATGGCTGGTACTGCTGTTAAGTCTCCCGCAATAATATGCCAATCTGCGGGTTCAAGTAATGGGTCAGGCCCAGCAGGACCTACAAGGCCAATTTGGAAACCTTGTTCTGCTTTAATTGCCCACCCGCCGCCGGGAGAATCGGTTCCGTGGATCACGAAATCGATATCAAGCTCATTCACATCAGCTCGATACTTTCTTACGGTATAGGCTCGGGGCACGGGTTTATGCTCAGGCCAAATCACAGTTTCACCTTCTCGGTAAGGTAACTGCAATATCCCACTAGCTCTATTGGGGAAAAACACTTTTATGTGTGTACCATTTTGATCTTCAGGGAACCCTTTTAAAGAGTCGCCCGTAACAGTTACTCGCAGTAGATGCTTTGAGATCTTCTCCTTACGAACAAAGTCCAACAACATCGGATGTAAACGCACTGGTTGATCGCTCATCAATTTTCCTCTTAAAGAGATCTACAGTATTGAGGGGAAAGCATGACTTTGGTGGGAGCCTCTCCTAATGTTCAGAGTTTTACTCATAGGGTCTTCGCCACTTTCCATGCTAATGATTTCAAAATAAACGCCTTGTTTTGAGCAAGGCGTTTTCTTATATCTAACCGATTAGAAGTACAATTCTACTGAACCACCAATTTGGCGAGGTGCTTGCTTCGTAAGATCGTCTCCGCCAAAATTGAATGTTTCTTTTTCAGAATCAAACAAGTTTGTAGCGAATAAAGACATACGTCCGTTAGTAAACACATAGGCAACTTGTGCATTTGCAACCCAGTAAGCATCAATACTCTGGTTAGCTGAGTTTTCAACGTCACTGAAGTAATCTCCAGTGTAATTCGCATTACCACTCAATTCGAAATTCTCAGCAAACATGTATAAAGCACCGAAGCTTGCCGTCAAAGAAGGAGCTCGAGCGAGTTCTTTTGAGCTATTAGCATGATCTTTGTAACTTGTTTTCAACAAACCAAGTGAAGCCAATAGTTCTAGGTTTGATGTCGTTAACCAACGGCTTCCTAGTTCTGCACCGTAGGTATATGCTTCATCAACATTATCAACTTTCACATCACCTTTTGATGAGGTCTCCAGAACTTGGAAATTATCGTAGTCGTTGTAAAAGACGTTAGTTGTTAACTCAAGTTCATTATCTAGCAAACTATGGCGAGTGAAGAATTCATAGTTCCAAACGTATTCGTCTTCGTACGTATATGAAGAAAATGCCCACGTTTTGTTATTGAAGCCAACGCCGCCACCTCCAGAGTTAAAGCCCTTAGCTGCTCGGATACCCACGGTTTGGTCTGATTCAGGCTTATAGGCAACTTCAAGCTTGGGAAGGAATACATTTGATGTTTCATCATAATCTAAGCCAAAACGACCCGGGGCAACATAGCGTTTTTTGCTTTCGCGTTCGAATCGCCCTGCCGCTACAACTTCGATGCTCGGCATCACCAAGTACGTCACTTCAGCGAATGCCGACATAGCACGGCTTTTGCCTTCCATTGGTATAGATGACCCAGTCTGTTCAAATACATCGTCATCTTCAGATTTGAAGTAGCGTAAACCAAACAAACCAGAGAGATCTTCGCTAAGGGAATCAAATCGAACCAAAGGCTCTATTTGGAACTCATTACCTTTGGATTTGAAATCCTGCTTTCTGCCTGCAGGGTCAGTGATTCGGTCGTAAGTGCGATCGGTGTAGATCAAATTATTTTCAAACACTAACGTATCTGAGATGTCATAAGATACATCCCAAATGCCGCTTGTTGACTGAGTTTCGTAAACAGCTCTATTGATCTTTGTTTGTTGAGATTCAGATTGAGGTCCCACAGTATCCATATGGGCAATCGTTAACGTGGTTTTGAACCCAGGAAGGCCTGCTGGCTCTAGCAAAAATTTACCACGAGCTGTCGTCATTTCAATGCGATTAGGGTCACCGACTGGTTCATAAGCAGTAAGGTCTGCGTAACTACTGCGTTTTTGTTGATCAACACTCAATCTGAAGGCCAGTTGATCTTCTAGTATTGGCGCCGAGATAACCGCTGCGGTTTGAGAATAGTCTTGCTGACCAATAGCAGCCTTTACTTTGCTCTCAAAATCGTAAGTCGGATCATTAGATTTTAAAACGATAGCACCCGCAGATGCATTTCGGCCTTGAACGTAGCTTTGCGGTCCAAGATAAATTTCCGCTTGCTGCATATCCCATAAAGAACGAGGGCCAAACGCAACTTCAGAATAGCTGAGTGAACGTCCATCAATTGAAAGGTTCAACCTTGGCACGGAGCCACCAAAAGCAGCCAACCCGCCAATAGAAGGTCCAGAACCATCAACACCACGAATCGATGGTAGGTTATTACCCTGCCCTGAATCCACAATGTTTGGTGTTAACTGCAGCAGATCGTCGACCTCAGATGCGCCTGGAGTACTCGCGATACGATCTTCATCATACACATGCACGCTTGAGCCTGTATCATAAATCGAACGTTCTATTTTTTCGCCATACACGGTAACTTCAAAAGTAGTTTTGTCTTCGTTAGTGGTAGTTTCATTATTATTGTTTGTCGCTGCAAAAGCTTGACCACTTACACTAAGTCCCATGATGATTGCAGATAAGGTGCGAAGTTTGAATCTGCTATTTCCTAGCTCATTCACTGTCGCGGGGCGTAATGCTGTCATTTAAAATTCTCCTTGATTAAGCATTAACTTTAGGTGGGCTCATGTAACGGCATTTATAATGAAAACTAGGGAAGACATTCAAAAGGTGTTGAAAACGCAACAACTCAAAATGAGTATAAGCTGTACTTCCTTAGCTCCTTATTGACCACTGCTTTAATACATGAGCCAAAATTCCGACTGAAAACCGTCACATTGAACAAGCCCTAAGTCACTCAACGAATAAATTGAAAAATGATTTCCCTTTCAATGACCTGACGAATTTTCAACCGTACCTTATCGGTTGCATATTTAAATGTAAAGCATTCTCATTTAATATTGATAATAATTATCACTAGCATTAATTAACTTGAATTGAGAATTCTGATTTTTGATGGTTCGAGCACCTAACGAGACGCCCTATTCATGAAGAAGGGAAGAAAAATTAAAAATAAGACAGTATTAAGCTTATGTAGAGTTAATCTGAGACAGAGTTAAGAGCTTTAGAGAGGTACTTGAGCAAATGATTAGCAGGCTGAGTACGTAATCCTACTCATCTCTTGAATAGTTAAGCGGTAGCCTGCAATTCCGCTATCACTGACACCAATAATCGAATATTGCTCTCCTGCTAAAGCGCTCGTGCGGACTGACCATCTCGCTGATACTGGCTCGTGAGCACTATGTCTCAGACTTACCATGTCCATAAAAATCAGGACTTATTAACTGATAGCTATTACTAATAGTGGTATTTGCTACGATTGGTACATATCTAATGCAAACAGCAGCTACTAGTCAGACTAGATAGAGGCTAATATTCAGATACAAAAAAACCAGCACTGCGGCTGGTTTTTTAATGATGACAAATGCACCACATTATAAAGACTGCATAGTTATAAATATTGGATTATTTATAACCTCACGTCATTAGATTAAGCGTTGCCTTTCACTTGCACGTTAAGCTGCTCAGCAAAATCTAGCATGCGGTTCAATGGGATAAGGGACTTCACGCGCAGTTCGTCAGAAACGAAGATCTCGTGTTGCTCGCCACCATTCTCAAGCGCATTTTCAATCGCTTCAAGGCCGTTCATTGCCATCCAAGGGCAATGCGCGCAGCTTCGACAAGTTGCACCGGCACCTGCTGTCGGCGCTTCAATCAGCTCTTTTTCAGGAACCAGTTGCTGCATTTTGAAGAAGATACCTTTGTCTGTCGCGACAATCATCTGTGGATGAGGCAGCTCTTTTGCTTTCTTGATCAGTTGACTTGTTGAACCAACAGCGTCAGCCAGTTCAACCACGCTTGCTGGTGATTCTGGGTGAACCAAAATAGCCGCTTCTGGGTATACTGATTTCATTTTCTTCAAAGCATCAGCTGAGAACTCGTCATGAACAATACACTCACCTTGCCAAAGCAGCATGTCAGCGCCAGTTTGATTTGCGATGTAAGAACCTAGGTGACGGTCTGGGCCCCAAATAATGGGTTTGCCTTCAGCGTCTAGGCTTTCAACGATTTCTAAAGCGATGCTCGACGTAACTACCCAGTCTGCACGAGCCTTAACAGCCGCAGAGGTATTCGCGTATACAACCACTGTATGGTCAGGGTGAGCATCACAAAATTCTGTAAATTTGTCTGCAGGACAGCCAAGATCAAGAGAACATTCAGCTTCTAGTGTTGGCATTAGAATGCGTTTTTCAGGTGTAAGAATCTTTGCTGACTCCCCCATAAAACGAACGCCAGCGATGATCAAAGTGCTTGCAGAATGGCGGTTACCAAACTTAGCCATTTCTAATGAATCGCCAACAAAACCACCAGTTGCTTCAGCCAGGGCCTGAATTTCAGGATCTGTGTAGTAGTGTGCAATTAGAACTGCATCTTTTTCTTGAAGTAGTGTTTTGATGTTTGCGATGTGGGCCTGCTTCTGAGCGTCGCTCAGTGGAACTGGCTTAGGCGGAAACGGGTAAACTGTATCGATTTTATCTAGTATATGACTCATTGCTCTTGCTCTACGCAACTTCTTCCGAGAATTAGAGTATTCTACACAGGACAGCGATTGGGATCAAAAAGGATTGGTTTCAAGCGATGACTAACTAATGCTTAAAACGCATAAACAAAGCGATGCGTTGGCATTACAAAGAAGAGAAGTAGACACAAAAAGAAAGTGATCAGATATAAAAAAGAGGTACCTGAGCACCCCTATTTTGTTTACAAATGGGTTTTAGCCACTTTAGCCGAAGCACTGTTTGGATACTCGGTTACAACTTGCTGGTAATATTTCTTAGCTTGCGTCGCGTTGTTGTTACGCGTAGCTATGTCACCAAGCTTAACCAGAGCATCAGAGCGCTTGTTGGAGTCTTTGTATGACACAACAGCGGCAAAGCTCTTCACAGCTTCCTTATCTTGCTTTTTAGCGAAATAAAGCTGACCTAACCAATAATGGGTGTTAGGCGTGAAGGTCGAGTCTGGGAAGTCTTTTTGAAACTTTTGGAATGCTGCAATCGCACCCGTGTAGTCTCGTTGCTTTAGAATCATATCTACAGCATTTTGATAAGCGGTTTGCTCATCAACATCAGTACTGAACGTACCAGAAGCATCCTTAGAGCCTTCGCTCGCTGCTACTGCTACCGTTGCTGTTCCTGCTGCTTTCACCTCGCCTCTCACACGATCCAGTTCAATGAACAGTTCACGCTGACGCTCGAGCATTTGTTTCATATCGTAGCTGTTTCGCTCCAACTCACCACGAAGTTCACTGATCTCCAGTGACATATCGTCGATTTGTTGCTGCATTTGAAGCTGAACGAGATTACGATTTTGAAGCAAGCGCTCTAAACGCTCAATATCTGATTCGTTAGATGCTGATCGAGAGGAAGATGATGAATTTGTTGCGGTGCTATTGAGATCGGATACTGGAGCTGGTGCAGCGAACGTGGTGTTCGCTGCACTTGCCAGTAACGAAAGCAAAATGACTCGCTTTGTGTTACTGAACATGAGGCAATTCCTCAATTATATAGCCTACTGAAATTAGTAAACTAGTACTGCACGACGGTTTTTAGCGTACACGTCTTCAGATTGACCTAGAAGAAGTGGCTTCTCTTCACCGTAGCTTACGATAGAGATTTGGTCTGCTTGAACACCTAGAGCTTGTAGGTATTTCGCTACAGCTTGTGCACGACGCTCACCAAGTGCGATGTTGTACTCAGGAGTACCGCGCTCATCAGCATGACCTTCAACAGTAACGTTCATATCAACGTTCTTAACTAGGTATGCTGCGTGAGCTGCAAGCATTTCTTCGTAGTCGCCAGCGATAGTAGAGTTATCGAATGCGAAGTAGATTGTTTGAGTTTCGCGTAGCGCTTGCTCTTTAAGCTCTTGCTCAGACAGTTGACCGTTAGCGTCAATTGGCGTTACAACAGTTGTATCTACGTTGCCTTCTGAACCTGAAGTTGTTTGGTTGCTTTCTGTGCCAGATGTTGCAGAAGTTGCTTCATCAGTTGAGCTACATGCCGTTACTGCCATCACTGGTAGTGCAATCATCAAGCCTTTAAGAACTTTGTTAAGTTGCATCTTTTTTTCCTTACGTTATCAAACTTAGTTTCTACAGCGACTAAGTGCTATAGATAGTTAAATGCCACAATAGTTAACACTATCAATAGCTAAAAGAATGTATCAAATCAACTAGAGAAACGGTGACCACGAAGGCGCTCTTACGCGTCCGTTCGTTGCCGGTAATCTAGCCTTAAAACGACCGTCGATAGAAACCATCGATAGTACGTTTGTTTTATTGTAAATAGAGCTATAGATAACCATACCTCCATTCGGTGCAATACTTGGAGATTCATCTAACAATGTTTTTGTTAGCACCTGAACCGCACCGGTTTCCAAATCTTGTTTAGCCAAGTTAAAACCCGAATTGCTACGATTAACCATAATCAGGAATCGTCCGTCAGGGGTGATCTGGCCACCTAAGTTTTGGCTACCTTGCCAAGTAATACGAGATGTCGAATTATTTGACAAATTTACATTATAAATCTGTGGTTTACCACCACGATCAGATGTGAAAATTAGAGACTTGCCATCTGGGTGCCAGAATGGTTCAGTATTGTTAGAACGACCGCGGGTAATTTGAGTCAGCTTACGGCTAGCAAGGTCGAGTGTGTACACCTGAAGACTGCCTGTTTTCGACAATACCAACGCCAATGTTTTACCATCTGGCGAGAATCTTGGCGCACCATTATGACGAGGGTATGACGTCACTTTCTCGCGCTCACCCGTGTAAATATTCATTATGAATATTTCAGCTTGGCCATTTTGGAAACTCACATACGCAAGCTTCTTACCGTCTGGCGACCATGCTGGTGACATAAGAGGTTGCTTAGAACGAAGCACCAAACGCTCGTTAAAGCCGTCGTAGTCAGCAACACGAAGCTGGTACGGGTATTTGTCTTTGTCGTTCACAACTACGTAAGAAATACGCGTTAGAAACGCCCCTTTCTCACCCGTTAGCTCTTCATACACTAAATCAGAGATTCGGTGTGCGTACTCTCTCAAGCGTTTACCAGGCACTGTCGCTTTCTTGTTGAACAGCACATGATCTTTAGAAAGTACTAATTGGCCTTCATCGCTTAGTGCACGGCTTTGCCCTTTAGTCAGTTGACCACGAACAATGTCGATCAGTTGGTAGTTCACCACATACTGCCCTTCGGCATTTTTAGTGATGCTACCTGTTAGCAGTGAATCAACACCTAGGTTAGTCCAAGCATCAAAATTCACCTCGGTTTCGCTGTAAGGCGTTTGAGGCATTTTACTTGTCGCAACTGGGCTAAATTTACCACTGCGTTGCAAGTCAGAAGCGATAACTGCTGACACATCGTGCGGCAATGGCCCTGCGCCTTCCCAACGGAAAGGAACAATAGCGATAGGTCGTGCAGAGTTAATACCATCTGTAATAACCAGCTCCAGTGCCGCATGGGCAAACTGGCTGCTTGTAGCTATTAAGAAAACAAAACTCAGTAATAGTTTCTTTAACACAAGTTCGTCCTTTTACTCTGGTGATACAGTTAAGTTAATGTCTTTCAGTGATTTTATAATGTCTGGGTCCTTAGGTAACGGGTAAGATTGCACTTGTGCTACCGCACGCTTCGTTGCCGCACATAAGCGACTGTCACCATCTAAGATACTCAATCTACCTAATATCGCATTAGATCCCGTTGGAATAAGCTTTAGGTTCACTCGACATGAACGACCTCTGTAGCTGTCTTCTAACAACAAGTTTTGTTGAATGAGTTGGGTATAGATAGCACCATAACGCTGCGCTTCATCACTAATAAATTGTTGTCTAGCTGAAGAGTTTTGAGTCGCTTCAGTTTCAAGCCCAGCAAAAATATCATTCAATGCCGCTTCTTGCTGTTTACGCTCTTTCTCCGCTCTTGCTGCAGCTTCTTTCGCTTTACGAGCTTTTTCTGCTGCGGCTGCCGCTTCTTTCTCTTTCGCTATACGTTGTTTCTCAGCACGCTCAGCGGCTTCTTTTTCTTTACGGGCTTTTTCAGCGGCCTCTTTCGCGGCTTTTTCTTTCGCCACGCGTTCTTGTTCAGCTTTAGCAATGGCCGCTTCTTTTGCCTTGCGTTCTTTCTCTGCTTTCACAACCGCGGCTTCTTTCAACTTACGATCAGCTTCTGCTTTAGCGGCTTTCTTTTTCTCTTGTTTTAAGCGAGCCTCTTCAACTTTACGTTGCTTTTCATTTTCAACTCGACGCTTTTCCGCGTCGCGAGCCGCTTTGGCTTCTTTAGCTTGCTTTTCTTTCAGCTTTCGAATGTTCTCTTCTTCAGCTTTACGATTTTTTTCAAGTCGTTCGCTTTCACGTCTTAGTTTATCTAAACGCTCTTGCTCTTTTTTGCTCGCCGCTTCTCTTTGTTGACGAATCTGTTGAGCTTGTTGGCGAACCAACTGAGGATCAATCACCACGGCTTGAACCATCTGCCCAGTAGGCTTTGGTTCCGACATCGTGAAATCCGCCCCCCAAATAAGCGCAACGAATAAGATGACGTGCAGCCCAAGAGAGATAAGAAGCGGTGATCTAAAATTATTGGATTTCTTATTATTCGCTTTCATGAATGCTACGGAGCTATTCCCTTATATCCGTTAATAGGCCAACCTTTGGCACACCTGCACGGCTTAATTCATCAAGTAATAAAACCACTTCAGCGTAAGGCGTTGCGGCATCACCACCAACAGCCACTGGAGAGTTTGGCTTAAGAGACAGCTCAGCTTTCACTCGGACGATAATGTCTTCCATCGATAAACCACGCTGTACTTCTTCGTTGTTCACACTCAAACCAAGCTCACCGTCTTTGTTCACTTCAACGATAATAAAGCTCGCATTGTCGTCACCCAATAGATCTTGTGCAGACTGAGCCGTTGAAGCCTTAGGCAATTCAACATCTACGCCTTGAGTAACGAATGGCGAAGTCACCATAAAAATGATCAGCAAAACAAGCATAACGTCGATGTAAGGTACAACGTTAATCTCTGCTGTCATTTTGCGTTTTTTAGGTTGGTATCCGGCCATCTATTATTCCCTGCCAGCCATCGCTTGACGGTGAAGAATACTGTGAAACTCTTCAGAGAAAGTCGCGTAGTTGTGCTCTAGCTTGCCTACTCGGCTGCTGAAGCGGTTGTACGCCATTACTGCTGGAATCGCAGCGAATAGACCCATTGCTGTCGCGATCAGTGCTTCTGCAATACCAGGAGCAACCATTGCTAATGTCGCTTGCTTCACTTCACCTAATGCGATGAATGAGTGCATGATGCCCCAAACCGTACCAAATAGGCCGATGTATGGGCTGATAGAACCGACAGTCGCCAAAAAAGGTAAGTTAGTTTCCAGTTCATCAACTTCGCGGGCAACCGCAACACGCATTGCACGACCAGTGCCTTCCATTATGAAGTCTGGAGACGCTGCATTTGATTTTCGAAGGCGAGCAAACTCTGTGAAGCCGGCGTAGAAAATCTCTTCAGTACCAGAGAGTTCGTCTTTGCGCTTATTACTCTCCTGATACAATTTAGCGAGATCAACACCAGACCAGAACTTATCTTCAAACACGTCAGTTTGTTTAGTAGCTTGAGATAATACTTTGCTTCGTTTGATGATCATCGCCCAAGAAACAACAGACATGCCCATGAGAATTAGCATGACCATCTTAACTAGTAAGCTAGCTTCTAAAATTAGGCCTAAGATTGAGATTTCAGCAGTCACTATTCGTTAGCTCCGTGAGAATAAATGTTGGCATTGCTTTGGGTTTCATTTTTTGATTGTCGATACATGCTACCTTAACCATTGCTTTACACAATGCTTTGCCATCAGGATTTACGATCTCTTGACAGAAGACCAAGGTAGCTCGCTTCAACTCGTAAATATTTGTAATGACTTGTAAAGAATCATCAAGGCGCGCACCTTGAGTAAAATCGATGTCCATATGTCGGACTACAAAACCGATATTTTGTTCTAACAAGACTTGCTGAGAGACGCCAATTGAGCGCAACATCTCAGTTCGAGCGCGTTCGAAAAACTTAAGATAGTTTGAATGGTATACAACACCACCTGCATCGGTGTCTTCGTAATACACTGTCACTGGCCACGTAAATGGCTTAGATAATCCCTGCAATTTGATACCACAATTCAAAACGATAAAGATCTCACTATAACCTAACTCCTTATCATTAATAGTATATCGCTGTGAATTTTTTGATTTAAGAGACGAAAAAAAAGGCCATCTGTATAAGATGACCTCTTTTTGGCTAAAAACCCAACAAGTATAAAGGTTCACGTCGTTATGAACCTAAATCCTTTGCCTTTTATAAAAGGCGCAGCACCGTTAGGTAGAGCAAAATTGTGAGTGAAACGTATGGGCTGAACAGTACCTGCCACATCCAAGCTCTCGGCTTAAATCCGATACCGTAAACCATGCTTGAACATGCAGCCCAAATGAACATTGGCCCGATGATCGCGTTAAAGCCACCGATGCTTGTCGCATACGCTTCAGGTTCCCACATCACTAAACCTACATGCATGAAACCCAATACTAGAGATAAAGCTCTTAACAGAGTCTTATCCATTGGTTGATGCAGTTTAGCGATTTGCTCTGCGAGATTACTCACTGTCTTTATCCATCATTTCTGAATGCTCTAACCATAGAGCATTGATGATGCCGAATGCACATGCTAGAAGTACACCCAAAATCCATGCGAAATACCACATAAAATTTCTCCTAAGTTATTTAACTTCTAGCTTAGTAAGCTGAAACGTCGTTATCTTCGATGTGTTTCTTATCTAGACGACCGAACATTTTGTAGTATGTCCACGTTGTGTAGCCAAGAATCACAGGAACCATTACCGCCGCAACTCCAGTCATAAGACCAAGCGTTAGCTCACTTGCTGTTGAATCCCACATAGTCAAACTATGGTTAGGATTCAGGCTTGATGGCATTACGAATGGGAACATTGCAAAACCAGCCGTTAGAATAACACCAGCGTTAGATAGGCTTGAGAACAAGAATGCGAAACCACCACGCTCAAAGCGAGATGCAATCACAGCAAGCAGTGGCATTACTACACCAAGAATCGGCGCAGCCCACATTGCTGGATATGTTTCGAAGTTTGTCATCCAAGCACCAACTTGAAGTGATACTTCTTTGTTTAGTGGGTTTGAATCAGCAAACGTGTCTATCGTGCTTGTAATTACATAGCCTTCGATAGATTGAACCCAGAAACCACCGATAACGAACAGAGCAATAGCAATTAGGCCAGTGATCTGAGCAACGTTACGTGCGCGGCTGTGCAGTTCTTCTGTTGTCTTCATTTGAAGCCATGTTGCACCTTGCATCACGAACAACATCAGAGCCAACACGCCACATAGCAATGCAAACGGGTTTAGCAGAGCGAAGAACGTACCATGATACTTAGACATCATCAGGTAGTTCAGTTCGAATGGAACACCTTGCAGTAAGTTACCAAACGCTACACCAAAGATGATTGGCGGAACTGTGCCACTAAAGCAAAGTGCGTAGTCCCATGCCTTACGCCATTTTGGCTCTTCAATCTTTGAACGGTAATCAAGAGCAAGTGGACGTAGCCAAAGTGCTGCTAGCGTCACGTACATTGCGAAGTAGAAACCAGAGAAAGACGTCGCGTAAACCAATGGCCATGCAGCGAACAATGCACCACCAGCCGTAATTAGCCATACTTGGTTGCCATCCCAGTGAGGGGCAATCGTGTTTAGCATAATACGACGTTCAGTGTCGCTCTTACCGATAACAGGAGACAGAGCAGCAACACCCATGTCAAAGCCGTCAGTTACGGCGAAACCAACCAGTAGAACACCGATCAATACCCACCAAATAAGTCGTAAGCTTTCGTAATCAAACATAATATTCCCTCACTTATACTTCGACTGAACGGCTAACTTTGTCTTCAACAGAGTTATCGTTTTGTTCAAAGTGGTAACGGCCTGTCTTTAAGCTACTTGGACCTTTACGTGCGAATTTCAGCATTAGGTAAACTTCAGCAATCAAGAACACTGTGTACAGTGCAAGAATTGCAAATAGAGAAGTCCAAAGCTGTTCAATAGTCAGTGCTGATGCAGCAACGTTAACCGGCAGGATTTCACCAACCGCCCATGGTTGACGACCAAATTCAGCAACAAACCAACCTGCTTCAATCGCAATCCAAGGTAGTGGGATTGAGAATAGCGCCGCTTTAAGTACCCATGGTTTCTGTTCGATCTTCTGACGACACGTTTGAACAAACGCCGCACCGAATACAAACAGCATGATGAAGCCACAAGCAACCATCAGACGGAACGACCAGAATAGAGGCCAAACTGTCGGGATAGAATCATCCGCAGCCATTTGGATTTGGTCTTCTGTTGCATCAACAACATCGTCTGTGTAGCGCTTAAGAAGCAGACCGTAACCTAGGTCACCTTTTACTTCATCAAATGCCGCTTTGTTCTCTTCTGAACGGTCACCACCACGTAGCTTTTCAAGCAACTCATACGCATACATACCGGTACGAATACGATCAACGTGATCGTCGCGCAAGTCACGTAGTCCTGTTACTTCTGTATCAAAAGAACGTGTTGCAATAATACCCATAACGTAAGGAATCTTAATTGCGTAGTCTGTGTGCATGGTTTCTTGGTTTGGAACACCAAATACAGTGAACGCGGCCGGTGCTTCTTCAGTGTGCCATTCAGCTTCAATAGCTGCTAGCTTCACTTTTTGAACTTCACCAAGCTCGTAACCAGATTCATCACCTAGCACGATTACTGACAAGATTGCCGCCATGCCGAAAGATGCTGCAATCGCAAAAGAGCGACGAGCAAAGGCAAGGTCACGACCTTTAAGAATGTAGTATGAGCTGATACCAAGGATGAACATTGCACCCGTTGTGTAACCAGACGCTACTGTGTGTACGAATTTAACCTGTGCTACTGGATTTAGTACAACTTCAGCGAAGCTCACCATTTCCATACGCATAGTTTCAAAGTTAAATTCCGCACCCACTGGATTTTGCATCCAGCCGTTAGCTACCAAGATCCAAAGCGCAGAGAAGTTAGAACCAAGTGCTACTAACCACGTTACCGCTAAGTGTTGACGCTTTGACAATCTGTCCCAACCGAAGAAGAAAAGACCAACAAAAGTAGACTCTAGGAAGAATGCAACAAGCGCTTCGATAGCCAGCGGAGCACCAAAGATGTCGCCAACATAGTGAGAATAGTATGACCAGTTAGTACCGAACTGGAACTCCATGGTTAAGCCTGTCGCTACACCAAGAGCAAAGTTAATACCAAACAATTTACCCCAGAACTTAGTCATGTCCTTGTAAATTTGCTTGCCAGTCATTACATAAACTGACTCCATAATGGCAAGTAGAAATGCCATACCTAAAGTCAGTGGAACAAATAGGAAGTGATACATCGCTGTAAATGCAAATTGCAATCGCGACAGATCAACAACATCAATCATGGTAACTCCTTTGTGTCGGCTGAATGACACTTGTGTGATTATTCACCGCAAAAATCCGTGTTAAAACAATTCGTGAGATTGTTATTACAAATTGAAATTTGTAGTAAAAACGTACCGTTATAGTTAGATTATTGTTAAGCATGAGCTAATATAGCTGGCGCTAATATTACTGGTAAAATCAGTATGTTTCAAAAGGTTTATAGGAGAACCTTGCGTTGATTTGTATCAATTTTATTCAAGCAAATTAGAGTTATTTTTGAACAGTTATGATTAAAATCACACCAATTATGTCTCTATTAATAGCAGCATATGATATCTGTGACAAAAGCTCAGCACCGCATCAACATATGAATTACAACTACCCATAAAGTATTAACAAAAAACATGACAGCTTATTTCATTTTTTGTAACTCAATTCAAACGTGAAATCAAAGTTTTCATTTTTGATGGAGCTATTCAGCTTTTTTATCGACTCGCTCAAAGAGTTGTTATTCAATAGAAAGCAAAAAATCCCAGCGCTTATGCAACTGGGATCTTTAAAAATGAATAAATTAACGATTAGATGGTTTATCGATGCCGAAGTGTAAATACGCCCTGTCGGTCGCGATTCGACCTCTTGGCGTTCTTTGTAGATAACCTTGCTGAATCAAGTAAGGTTCTAACACATCTTCTATGGTATCTCTCTCTTCACCAATCGCCGCAGCCATGTTGTCTATACCAACCGGGCCACCACCAAACTTCTCCATAATCGCAAGCAAAAGCTTCCTATCCATGTAGTCGAAACCTTTAGCATCGACATCCAACATGTTTAGCGCTTTATCAGCAACCTCTGGGCAAATATGTCCATCGCCTTTCACTTCCGCATAGTCACGAACACGGCGCAGCAAACGGTTAGCAATACGTGGCGTACCACGAGCTCGACGAGCAACTTCTAACGCCCCTTGCGATTCCATAGAAAGACCAAGACAATCAGCACTTCGTTGAACGATGTTTTGTAAATCTTCAACTTTATAGTACTCAAGACGCTGAGTAATACCGAAACGGTCACGCAACGGCGATGTCAGTGAACCAGCACGAGTGGTTGCGCCAATCAAAGTGAAAGGAGGGAGGTCGATCTTGATAGAACGTGCCGCTGGGCCTTCACCAATCATGATATCTAATTGGTAATCTTCCATTGCCGGGTACAACACCTCTTCAACCACAGGACTAAGGCGGTGGATCTCATCAATGAATAGAACATCATTTTCTTCAAGGTTGGTCAGCAATGCCGCCAAGTCACCTGCTTTTTCTAATACAGGTCCTGAAGTGGTACGAATGTTCACATCCATTTCATTAGCAACAATGTTTGCCAATGTGGTTTTGCCCAAGCCTGGAGGACCAAATATCAACAAATGATCGAGCGCCTCATTACGCATTTGTGCTGCTTTGATGAAAATTTCCATCTGACCACGGACGTGATCCTGACCTTGATAGTCGGCAAGTGCTTTAGGGCGTATTGCGCGATCAATGACATCTTCATCTTTAAAGACCGGATTATCCGGTGCAATCAGGCGATCGGCTTCAATCATAAATTCTGTTATTCCTAACTCTGCTCTTCCTGACTCTGCGCTTCTTGACTCTGTGTAAAGGCAAAGTGAATGAGTCTATTTTGTAGAACAAGTATATGAGGTATTAAACCATCGACTTTAGTGCTTCGCGAATCAATTGTTCACTTGTCATGCCATCTTTAGCCACTTGAGAAACCACCTTAGAAGCTTGGGTCGGCTTGTAGCCTAATGCAAGTAGTGCACTTACCGCTTCTTCTTCCGCGTCGTGCACCGTTGGCATAGAGTCCATTGGCGCTGCATCTGTTGCAGGTGTAAACAGGTCACCTGCGCCCCACCCTTTCAGGCGGTCTTTCATTTCAACGACCAGACGTTCTGCGGTTTTCTTACCAACACCCGGCAGTTTAACCAGCGTTGAGATATCTTCTCGTTCAACACTTTGAACGAATTGGCTAGCGGTCATGCCTGAAAGAATCCCAAGACCAAGTTTAGGACCGACACCATTCGCTTTAATCACTTCACGGAACAAGGCGCGCTCTTTAACCGTGTTAAAACCATAAAGTAGCTGAGCATCTTCACGTACCACAAAATGAGTGTAGATAATTGCTTCTTCGCCTACGTTTGGTAACTCATAAAAACAGCTCATTGGCATTTGAACTTCATAACCAACACCACTGACTTCAATCAATAATTCTGGTGGCTGTTTTTCTATTAATGTACCGCGGAGACGTCCAATCACAATTCACTCTCTTGATGGAATTTAATTTGGAGGACAGAATATAAAAGAACTGGATACTTATCCAGTTCTTTGTGTTTTTTGAAGTGAATTATTTAGACTTGCTTGGCTTGCGAGACCACGCAGTTCAAGCTCGCGACCAGTTCTTTAACCGAAGTCACATGACCTGTTAGCTCAGAACCATAATTAGCGACTAAGCCTGACACCGATTTAGTTTCCGCCACACTTTGGGCAACTTCTGAACTGGCGAGATCGAGCTCTTTTAACGAATTCATCTGCATCGCCATAATATTAGTCAGTTGGTTAACGTCGGTCGAGATGGTTTGCACCTCGGAGATAATCCCGTTCATTTCATTGGCCGTGGTTTCAATGATTGCTCTGCCATGCTCCACTTCCTCTTTACTTCGGTCTAACAAAGTTCGAATCTCTATCGCGGAATGACTGCTTTTCGCCGATAATTCTCGCACTTGATCAGCGACGACAGCAAACCCTCGTCCTTGCTCACCAGCACGAGCCGCTTCGATTGCCGCGTTGAGTGCTAATAGATTGGTTTGCTCAGCAACCGAAGTGATCAAATCAGCGACTTTCATTATCTCTTGATTACTTTGAATAATCTGGCTGATCGCATCGGTTGACGCTTCTAGTGACTCTGAGCTCTTTTGCGCTTTAGTGCCAACCGCTTCGCTGCGCTCTTTTAGTTCACCCACAAATGAATTGGATTCTTCGATGCCTTGAGTCATTTGATGGAGTTGTTGGCTCATCTCTTCTGCAGCGCTTGCTTGAGATTCACAATTGATGTTCAACACCTCAACTTGAGTATGCAAGTCTTGTGACTGCTGATCCAAATAAACCGAAACACCTTGCAGACTCTCTGAATTCGAATTGGCTTGGTCGAGCACGATAGAGAGCCGACCTTCACTTTGCGTCGCTTGATTGGCAACGTGTTGGCTTTCTGAAATCGCATCCTCTGCCATTTCGATGGCCACCTCTTTCTGTTTCGCAGTAAATGCTTGAGCAATGCAAATCACCACCAGCGGCATAATCACACCAGACCACGTTTCAACCATTACCGCTTCAGGAGTAAGTACTAACTGCGGAAATGCAAATCCATTGAGATGTGCTGAGGTCATCACTAATGAAACACCGATAACCAGTCCACTCCATACCAAAGCCACAATTCGTGTTCCTGATAAGAAAAAAGCGACCACTAACAAAGGCACCCAATAAGCTTGAGTGGAAGCCACAACTCCACCGCTTTGATAGATGATGTTCAACGCGTGAACAGCCATGCCGACAAAACCAAAGTTAAGTGCAAGGCTCGGCTTACTCGTCACACGAAGTAGCAGTGCAGAGATCAGTTCGAATACGATAAGAAATACAGATGTGGCGATCAGAAGTTGCTCTTCGTGCTTAGTCCACTTGATTAAGCTATAGACACCCACGAAGAATGCGATAAAAGTGAAGAGTAATAAGATATCGACTTGTCTGACTTCGTTGTTACTCCAGCCATTGCTTTTAGGTAGAAACAGCGCGCGCCACAGCTTGATTGGGTTCATCAGTGATCATCCTTGATTAACTTGTAAGACCTCCGACCAATGTTAATAACATGTTAAATGATACGCAATGTTATTATCTGGGTTCTGTTCGAAAGATCTCATTTCATCAAGGATTTAGGTGCGTATTGTTTTGATATGAGCCAAACGGGGCGTAAGGCTCATCGAAAGAAAACTTCTAGAAAGCGATAGGGGGATTAACGGTAGCGTCCTTTTCTCGCACCTGTCGCTTTACCTGCCAGTGCAACCAAGGTTTTATTGGTGTTAGCGTGAGTGATCGCTACGCCGAGAGCATCGGCAGCATCAGCCTGTGGTTTGGCAGGTAGCTTGAGCATGCTCATCACCATATTCTGAACCATCGACTTATCAGCACCACCATTACCTGTCACCGCTTGTTTGATCAAACGAGCCGCATATTCATGAACGGGTAAATCCGCATTCACCGCTGCCACAATCGCACTACCACGAGCTTGTCCAAGCTTAAGTGCAGAATCAGCGTTCTTCGACATGAAAACCTGCTCGATCGCAAACACATCTGGCTGAAACTGAGTGATGATTTCGCTCACGCCAGCGTAAATCTGTTTTAGTCGACCTGGCAGTTCTTTTTCGGAAGTACGAATACAACCACTACCTAAGTAATATAGATGGCGACCATTTTGACGAATCACGCCATAGCCGGTAATGCGAGAGCCAGGGTCAATCCCTAAGATAATAGACATAACTTCAATACTGATTATTTATACATGCTTTTCAGCTTAGTATATCGAACGCAAAAAAAAATGCCCGTCAAATTAACGGGCATTTTCTAATTTACTCACAAATCTTGACTAATTAATTAAGAGCTCTCTATCAACTAGGATCTCTTCATCAACGAGAAAGATAACAGGCTTACGCTTGCTCTTTCTTCTCTGCCAATTTAACAGCGATTGCTAGCTCTTCCAGTGATGCTGGGTTTGCTAGGCTTGGCGCATCTGTTAGTAGACATGCTGCAGCTGTTGTTTTCGGGAATGCGATAACATCACGGATGTTCTCTGTACCACAAAGAAGCATAGCTAGACGGTCAAGACCGAATGCTAGACCTGCGTGTGGTGGCGTACCGTACTTAAGTGCTTCAAGTAGGAAGCCGAACTTCTCTTGTTGCTCTTTAGCTTCAATACCTAGGATACCGAACACAGCCGTTTGCATTTCTGCGCTATGAATACGTACCGAACCACCGCCTACTTCGTAGCCGTTGATTACCATGTCGTATGCATCAGAGTTTGCTGCTGCTGGGTTCGCTTTTAGCTCTTCCGCGTTCACACCTAGTGGCGATGTGAATGGGTGGTGCATTGCGTGTAGGTTACCTTCGCCGTCTTCTTCGAACATTGGGAAGTCAACAACCCACAGTGGAGCCCACGCTTTCTTGTCTGTTAGCTCTAAGTCATCACCTAGCTTGATACGAAGTGCGCCCATTGCTTCAGCAACGATGCCCGCTTTGTCTGCGCCAAACAGAATGATATCGCCAGATTCAGCTTGAGTGCGATCTAAAATACCGTTGATTACGTCTTCGCTTAGGAACTTAGCAACTGGAGATTGAATACCTTCCATGCCTGCAGCACGGTCGTTAACCTTCATCCAAGCTAGGCCTTTCGCGCCGTAGATGTTTACGTGTTCAGCGTAACCGTCAATTTGCTTACGAGTTAGCTTAGCACCACCTGGAACACGGATAACTGCTACGCGACCTTTTTCGTCGTTAGCTGGGCCAGAGAACACCTTGAATTCAACGTCTTTAACCAAGTCAGCAACGTCAACTAACTCTAGTGGGTTACGTAGATCTGGCTTATCAGAACCGAAACGACGAATCGCTTCAGAGAAAGGCATTACTGGGAATTGACCTAGTTCAACATCTAGAAGTTCTTTCCACATATCGTGAACAAGCTTCTCAGTTACGTTACGTACTTCTTGAGAAGTCATGAAAGATGTTTCGATATCGATTTGAGTAAATTCAGGCTGACGGTCAGCACGTAAATCTTCATCACGGAAACATTTAACGATTTGGTAGTAACGGTCAAAACCAGACATCATCAGCAGTTGCTTGAACAGCTGAGGAGATTGAGGAAGTGCGTAGAAGCTACCTTTGTGAACACGGCTTGGTACTAGGTAGTCACGAGCGCCTTCAGGTGTCGCTTTCGTTAGTACTGGCGTTTCGATGTCTAGGAATAGGTTCTCGTCTAGGAAACGACGAACGAAGCTAGAAGCACGCGCACGAAGCTTGATACGGTCGCTCATTTCTGGACGACGAAGATCGATGTAACGGTACTTAAGACGCTGCTCTTCAGAGTTCGTTTGGTTGAAGTCTAGTGGAAGCGCTTCTGAACGGTTGATGATCTCAAGGCCAGTTGCGTAAAGCTCAACTTCACCCGTCGCCATATCTTTATTTACTTGGCTGTCAGGACGAACACGTACTTCACCAGTAAATTTGATACAGAATTCATTACGCAGTTGGTTAGCGATCGGAAAGATATCTTTCATATCTGGATCGACAACAACCTGAACGACGCCTTCACGATCTCGCATATCGATAAAGATAAGACCGCCTAAATCACGGCGACGGTTTACCCAGCCGCACAATTCTACAGTTTGTCCCGCCAGGGACTTGTTCAGGTTACCACAGTAATGGGTACGCATAATGAATTTCCCAATCTCTTAATTATTTACTAATTTCCAAGCTGTCAGTGGTCATTCCACACAACAGAGCAAAGGAACATTTATACGCGGAAACTCGCTTAAAATCGACCTTCCACATTCGAATTTATTGTGTTTTATCTGGCTTTGCTGCTTTTTAGCCCATCAAGTGCGCAAAGATTCATCAAAACCGAAAAAATTGCGATAATTATATCTCGAAAGTACCTTAATCAGCAAAACTCTCGTAAAGTAGATTTTAGGGCGCGTTGACCTTTCGTGGTTAAATTTCGTTCGAGATAAAAGCGTTTTAATCGCGGCGAGGGAGAAGTAGCCTAGTCATTCTAAGCAAATCTCCCTCAACAAAGAGTAAAACGCTTTTAGCCGAACCCTTCGGGCAGCGTTTGCTGGTCATTTCTACTACGTTA
>NZ_JBFRKT010000021.1:0-226625 GCF_041469545.1 Vibrio sp. 10N.286.49.C3 | reverse complement strand
GATGTGTAGCTAGCCTACATGAGAAGCCGATAACGTAGTAGAAATGGCCAGCAAACGCTGCCCGAAGGGTTCAGCTAAAAGCGTTTTACTCTTTGTTGAGGGGGATTTGCTTAGAGTGACTAGGCTACTTCCCCCTCGCCGCGATTAAAACGCTTTTATCTCGAACAAAATTTAACCACGAAAGGTCAACACGCCCTGAACAGTGCCAAATAAGAAGCACAAGGAAGCAAAGATGGAGACAACCACATCCCATGAGCGAGTAATAGACGAACAAGCTTATCAGCAGCTTGAAGCGATACTGGCTCAAAAAATAGAAACAGAACGCATTGTCACGCAAGAGGCAAAGCGCTTGGCTTACGGCACCGATGCGAGTTTTTATCGCTTGGTGCCGAAAATGGTTCTAAGGCTCAAAAACTTAGACGAAGTGATATTTACCATTCAAAGCTGTCGCGAGCTAAGCATTCATTTTACCTTTCGCGCTGCGGGCACCAGCCTTTCAGGGCAAGCCGTTTCAGACTCGGTACTCATCACACTGACCGACGACTGGCGTGGTCATGAAATTGTCGACAACGGCAATCAGATCATCCTGCAACCGGGTGTGATTGGTGCAGATGCCAACAAATACCTTGCCCCTTTCCAACGTAAAATCGGCCCAGATCCAGCTTCAATCAATACCTGTAAAATCGGTGGTATCGCGGCGAATAACGCCAGCGGCATGTGTTGTGGTACTGCGCAAAACTCGTATCGCACCGTTGAGAGCATGAAAATCGTATTGAGTGATGGCTCCCTGCTTGATACGGCAGATAACGCAAGTGTTGAAGCATTCAAGCTATCACATAAAGATCTGTTTGAAGGCATTGTCGAATTACATCAACAGACAGCTTCAAACCAAGAACTCGCAGACAGAATCCGCCACAAGTACCGCCTCAAAAACACCACTGGCTACGCTCTGAATGCCTTGGTTGATTACCACGACCCAATTGAGATCATCAAACACTTGATGATTGGCTCAGAAGGCACACTAGGTTTCATTGCTGAGATCACCTACAACACGGTTATCGAACACCCGAACAAAGCTTCGGCGCTGTTGGTGTTTGCCGACATAGAGCAAGCCAGTAAAGCCGTTACTACGCTATCAAAAACACCCGTTGCTGCCGTTGAATTGATGGACGGCAGAGCGCTGCGCTCAGTGGCTGATAAACCGGGTATGCCTGCGTTTATGCCTAACTTGGATTTAGAAGCCGCAGCGATTTTGGTTGAATCACACGCCAGCTCCCAGCCGGACTTAGATTTACAATGTAAATCAATTTTGGATGCATTAGCTGATTACACGATTGTTGAATCTGTCCCTTTCACTTCCGATCCAAAGACAGTCGCAACCCTATGGGGCATCCGAAAAGGCATGTTCCCTGCAGTTGGAGCCGTTCGTGAAGTCGGTACGACCGTTATCATCGAAGACGTGGCTTTCCCTGTCGAAAACCTCGCTAACGGCATTCGAGAGCTGCAAGAGCTGTTCGACAAATACGACTACAGCGAAGCGATCATTTTCGGCCATGCCCTCGAAGGCAACCTGCATTTTGTGTTTACTCAAGGCTTCGACAGCCAAACAGAAATCGATCGCTACGGCGGTTTCATGGATGACGTTGCCGAACTGGTTGCGGTGAAATACCAAGGTTCTCTGAAAGCAGAGCATGGTACTGGTCGTAACATGGCGCCTTATGTGGAGCTAGAATGGGGCAAGGATGGCTACGCCTTGATGCAACAGATCAAAGCACTGTTTGACCCAGAAAGACTGCTCAACCCCGGCGTTATTATTAACGACAGCCCGAATTCACACATCACCAATTTGAAGCCAATGCCTGCTGCCGATGACCTTGTCGACCGCTGTATTGAATGTGGCTTCTGTGAGCCTGTTTGTCCGTCTCGTACCTTAACCCTATCGCCTCGCCAACGTATCGTGCTGTACCGCGAGTTACAACGCCGCAGTGCTGCAGGTGAAGAAATAGAAGCAAGCGAACTTGAGAAAACCTTCGAATACCAAGGCATTGATACCTGCGCCGCAACCGGCCTGTGTGCCGAGCGTTGCCCAGTGGGAATCAACACCGGTGATTTGATTAAAAAGCTTCGTATTGCCAAGTACGAGAAATTTACACCAATCGCCAAATGGACAGCGGATCATTTCTCGACCACCACAAAACTGACTAAGGCTGGCCTCAAAACCAACCAAGTGGCGAGTGAAGTATTAGGCGCGAATACCGTCGGCAAGCTAACCAACGGTCTGCGCTCAATAACTAAAGGTGCAACACCGGTTTGGATGCCGGAGATGCCGCAATCCAATAGTCACTCGCTAGTCTCATCACCAGCGACAGCAGAATCCTCAAGCAATCATAAGAAGGTGGTTTACCTCCCTTCCTGTGCAAGTCGCACCATGGGACAACAAAGCGATGCGGGCGACCAACGTCCTCTAACTGAAGTGACCATGTCTTTGCTTAACAAAGCCGGATTCGAGGTTATTCTTCCGAAGAAGCTAGACGACCAATGTTGTGGCATGCCTTACGACAGCAAAGGGATGACCGATTTAGCCCAATCTAAAGCACAACAACTCGAAGAAGTGTTGTGGCAAGCCAGTCGTCAGGGTGAATACCCAGTATTAATGGACACCAGTCCATGTGCTAAACGCAGTATTGAACAGTTCACCAAACCGTTAGAGGTATTAGAGCCGACAGGGTTTGTGAACCAGTACCTGCTGGAGCACCTGACACTTGAGCCGCTGCAAGAGACCGTAATGCTGCATGTCACGTGTAGTTCTCGTCGAATGGGCTTAGAAGGCGCGATGTTGAATCTTGCTAAAGCCTGTACCGAAGAGGTGATTGTTCCTGAGCATATTCAGTGTTGTGGTTGGGCGGGTGATAAAGGTTTTACCACTCCAGAGCTGAATGAAGCGGCGGTACACCCACTCAAAGAACAAGTGCCGAGCAACTGCACTCGTGGATTCAGCAACAGCCGAACCTGTGAGATCGGTTTATCACATCACAGTGGCATTCCGTATCAATCAATCTTGTACTTAGTAGACGAAGTGGCGCAGTAGCTTCACTCTTAGTACAGAGCAATTAGCTCTCACTTAAAACAAAAATGGCAGCCCAGTCAGGCTGCCATTTCTTTATTCGTTTGTTCGAAAGATGCTACTTAACTGGATGTTGATGAGCTAACCGTTATTAAGCTAGATATTACAAAGCTAAGCGCATCAACTCTTCTGGCGAGTAGTGTTCTGCTTCTGCACCTTTGGCGATTAAGTCGATCACTTGAAATTCGCTCATGTCACCAAACTCTTTGGTTAAGTAATCACGAAACGCTTTCTCGTTCGGCCACTTACCTCGCACGATATAGCCATCTTCTTTATCAAAATCTTCTGTTTCAAAGAATGAAAAATCGGTCATACCAATATTGTGGCAATACAAAACGAGATACATAATTTTTCCTCAAAATGGGGTTACTAATAAAAACTCACAGGGAGATAGAAATCAAGCTCAAACACTTCATCACTGTTGAGAAAATGGTTCCGATGATAATGCACATACGCGGGAGTCGAGCGCTGTTTGAAACCAGAAGCCGGTAACCATTTTTCTAATACCATACTGATCTGTGGTAGCAGTTCACCATAACGGCCATTCAGTCGAAATACAGCATGTAAACCACCCGGAATCACCATTTGGTTCACGACACTGCGATACTTAATCGGCTCATCAATCGCGATACACGCCACATAGCGGCACTGGTCCATTTCAACCCAAGCAGGGTTTGAGTGATGCAAACCAAATTGGCTCGAAAAGTCGCGCTGTTCTGAGTTCGCCCACGCTTTCAATATCAGCCACGCGTTGCGAATGGAACGGTTATAACCCGTATGTCGAACATAAGCCGCCATGCGCTCTGGTGTTTCAACGATCTTAGGTTCGGGTAACACTCTCTGCGCCACGTTCAAATAACCCGCCGCTACTTCGGGATCTTTCAAATAGGGTTTTTCTGCTATCTGTAAGTCGTGTTTACGCCATTCTCCCGGTGACATGTTAAAGGTCGCTTTGAATGCTCGGCTGAAAGATGACACCGAACTAAAGCCACATTTGCTAGCAATCTCTACCACTGACGACGTGGTATCGAACATCAATTGATTGGCCGCATACTCCATTCGAGTGCGTCGAATGTACTGATGTAGCGACTCCCCAACAACGCTTTTAAAGGTGCGGTGGAAGTGTTGTTCTGAATAAGCCGCAATCTCGGAGAGCGCTTTTGCCGACAAAGGCTGACTGATGTCTTGATGAATATGGAACAGAACATCATTGATTCGGGATAAGTGTTGTCGTGACATCGTTTAAATAGCATAAATGGACATGTTTAAGAGCATAAACGGACACGCTAGTTTTTACAATTGCCGTGTAATATCAAGCGATAGAATAAAAACGAAAAACGACGAGACACAACACATGGAAATCGCACAGTCATTACAACAGATTCAATCTTCATACATTCGAGAGATCCTCGCAGCCGCAAGTGATCCAAATGTCATCTCATTGGCCGGTGGTTTACCGGACGAGAAAACATTCCCAATCGATTTAATGAAGCCAACGCTAGAAAACCTAGCGAACATGCCTGAAGTTTTCCAATACGGTTCGACTGCCGGTTACGGCCCGTTGCTTGACCACCTTACACAAAGCTACCAATTGCCAGAATCACACACGGCAATGATCTGTACTGGCTCTCAGCAAGGTTTGGATTTGATTGCACGTGCGTATGTTGACCCGGGTGATGTGGTTGTGATGGAAGCGCCAAGCTACTTAGGTGCGATGCAGGTGTTTGGCCTAGTTCAAGCAAACATTGCAACCGTGTCTCAAACTGAATTTGGCCCGAACCTAGATGAACTGGAAACGTGCTTTGCACAGCAATCACCGAAGATGTTCTATGCCGTGCCTGATTTCCACAACCCAACCGGCGTGTGCTGGGCAACAGAAACTCGTCAAAAAGTCGCTGAGCTGTGTATCAAATACAACGTGGCATTCATTGAAGATGCACCATACCGTGAGCTACGTTTCACAGGTACAGAACTGCCGTTGGTTTCTTCGTTCTGCCCTGACAACTCTATCGTTCTTCGTTCATTCTCTAAGATCGCATCGCCAGGTTTACGTATTGGCGCAGTAACAGGAAAACGCAGCTACCTTGAGCCACTGATCAAAGTGAAGCAAGGCGCGGATTTACACTCAAGTGTACCAATGCAAGCACTGCTTGTTGGTCTTCTAAAACATGAAGACTTTGGCGTACACATGGAAAACATTCGCACCCTGTACAAGTCTCGTTATGAAGTACTGTTCTCAGAATTAGAGAAACAACTGCCTGCAGATTGCGTCTTAAAAGCCGTAGATGGCGGGATGTTCATTTGGGTAGAAATCCCAGAGTGCGACACCTTTGAACTGGCTAAAACTCTACTATCGAATGGTGTAGCGGTTGTACCAAGCCCAGTATTCTATCCAAAGGCCGATGAAGCCAAAGCCGCACTGCGCTTAAACTTCACCAACGCCAACCCAGAAGAGTTGACTGAAGCGGTGAAACGCTTAGCGGAAGTACTGAACCAAGCGTAATCGCTGATTAAGTCAGACAGATTCAATACCAAGGCCCTGATGTATTTTTACAGCAGGGCCTTTTTGGTTTGGGAATACGTGTTGTAATTCGAACCAGATAAAACGGTTTCATTGCATTTCTTAGTCCAAAAACCACACTGGTAATAATGCTAAATAGCCCTACTTTTGGTTGGTTTTTGTCCTTCCTTGGCTTGGTTATACTGCGGCGGATTTTAATAAGCCAATATGGGCAAACCTGAGTAAATCAAACTCAGTATGTATCATAAAAGGCAACGCTCTGGATTTACGTTCCAGCTCGCAGAAAGGAAAAACCATGTCTCAATATGTTGTATGTGCTCTGTATAAATTCGTAGCACTTGATGATTACCAAGAAATTCGCCAGCCACTCACTGACGTGTTAGAAGCCAACCAAATCCGCGGTACTTTGCTACTTGCGAGTGAAGGTATCAACGGCACCGTTGCAGGTAAGCGCGAATCTATCGACGCTCTTCTTCAATGGTTCAAACAAGATTCTCGTTTGGCTGATGTTGTTTACAAAGAGTCGTTCAACGAAGAACAACCATTCAACCGCACCAAGGTTAAGCTTAAGAAAGAGATCGTAACCATGGGCGTTGAGGGTATCGACCCACGCCACGTTGTCGGCACTTACGTGAAACCAAACGAATGGAACGCTCTGATTTCTGATCCTGATGTAATTCTGGTTGATACTCGCAACGACTACGAAGTCGATATCGGTACATTCAAAAATGCTGTAAACCCAAACACAGAAACCTTCCGTGAATTCCCTCAATACGTTGAAGAAAATCTCGATCCTAAGAAACACAAAAAAGTCGCGATGTTCTGTACTGGCGGTATTCGTTGCGAAAAATCAACGGCCTACATGAAAGAGCAAGGCTTTGATGAGGTTTACCACCTTGAAGGCGGCATTCTTAAGTACCTAGAAGAAGTACCAGAAGAAGAGAGCATGTGGGAAGGCGACTGCTACGTATTTGATGGTCGTGTTGCAGTTAACCACCAGCTAGAGAAGAGCGGTTACGATGTGTGTAACGCGTGTCGTCTGCCAATCACTGACGAAGACAAAGCCTCTGAGCACTTCGAGAAAGGCGTAAGCTGCCCTAAGTGTATTGATAAGCACAGCGACGAGCAGAAAGCCCGTTTCCGCGAACGTGAAAAGCAAGTTCAACTGTCGAATGCTCGTGGCGAAACCCACGTAGGTGGCGAAGCCGCTCACCTTATCGATCAACGTAAGAAAGAAAAGCTAGCACACAAAGAGCAGCAACGCTCTGGTAAGAAAGCGAAGTAAGCTTTCTGCTTTCAACACACATAGTTCTAAACATGTAACGATAAATAGTTAGCTATATACATATAAAAGGGCGCAAGTTCGAAGATGATTCCTCGAGTTTGAGCCCTTTTTTGATCGCTTTACGGCTTTGTGTTTTGAACCACATTTCTTTCGATAAATTGCTTCTATACTGTCAGGGCGTGTTGACCTTCCGCGGTTGGATTTTGTTCGAGATAAAAGCGTTTTAATCGCGGCGAGGGAGAAGTAGCCTAGTCATTCTAAGCAAATCTCCCTTAACAAAGAGTAAAACGCTTTTAGCCGAACCCTTCGGGCAGCGTTTGCTGGTTATTTCTACTACGTTATCGGCCTCTCATGTAGGCTAGCTACACATCAAAGCCTCTGCCTTGTAGAAATACCCAGCAATTCGCCGCAAAAACAAGCTCGAAAGATCAACACGCCCTAAAAATCCGACTAGAGAGGAAGTGCCAATGCTCAATGAAAACCATGCCTTTATCTTAGATTTCCCAGATCTTAAATTAGACATTGTTCAGCTCAACCACGACGACGAAAAATTCAAAGCAGACATGCAGAAATACCACCAACTCGACTACGACATCCGTCAGCTAGAAATCTCTGGCAGCCCTATCGATGACGACAGCATGCACAACCTCAAAGTAGAACGCATGGAGCTAAAAGACTCGCTACACAAACAGCTCACGCGCCATCACGCGCTTAAGATCGTATAGAAAAATCAATCCAATACTTTATTCTAAGCCATGCACTACGCATGGCTTTTTGGTTTCATCACATCGCAAATCTAAGCTAATTCGGCTTCTTCAATTATGTTACTGTTTGCTTATTCAAAGGCGTTTGATAAGGAAGCGGACACTGTGGCAAGACAAGAAGAGAATATACAATTCCAGCTCGTTTCAAATCATGAATTCGAAGAACTATTTGCGTGTGTGAAACAAGGTATATTCATACACGTAGATAGCGTTTTCGGATGGGATGACGACTTCCAACGTCAACGACTTTTAAACGAGTACAATCCCTTTTGGTTTCATTGGGTATACCTAGGAAAACAAAGGGTTGGACTTGTGTGTTTTAAGCCTTATGACAACGCATACCATGTTCACCTTCTGATCATTTCCCATCAATACCAAGATCAGTCTATTGGTAAAAAAGTCATGTCACGCATCCACGAAAAAGCCCATCAAGAGCAACGAAACCAAGTCACTCTGTCGAGCTTTAGAAGTAACACCCGCGCCATCAGTTTTTATCAGGCGCTTGACTACCAAATTGTTGATGATAGTGATACTAATTTCGTGGGGATGACTCTCTATTTAAACTAGAAGCGACTTCGCTAATTAAACGCTCTCGCCACTCGCCCTTTGCTGCTCAATTCGTAGTGACCAATATAGGCTGGGATAAATACCGATTGCCCTTTGGTGAGGGTTAAGTGCTCGCCTTTCTGACTCATTAGCACTAGATCATCATCTATTGCCATTAAAATTTCAGCGCCACTTGTGATAACTTCTTCTTGATGAGGACGATGAAAGATATTGAAATTGAAGTCACTGACCGGGATATCATAACAATCACATTTACCCAGTTTTGATGGCTCTAACAACAAGCCTTCGAACGGAATTGGCGTGAATTTTGTGCAGGCGACTAACTCAGCGACATCAATGTGTTTTGGCGTTAAACCTGCTCGTAGCACGTTGTCTGAATTTGCCATAATCTCAAGCCCGGTACCTTTAATGTAAGCGTGCGGAGTGTTCGCATTCAAATACATCGCTTCACTCGGCTCCAATGTGATCAAGTTAAGCAGCAGAACACAAAACAAACCGATATCGTTCGGGTACTGATGGCTAAGCTCAGTAACCAAAGCAAATTCAGCTTGGTCTTGATGAGACTCTGCGTAAGTCAGAAGTTGATCTAATGCTTGATGTTTACATTGGTCATTAAGCGTTAATAGATCACGGAAAAACGCTTCTAAACCTAGAGAGTCAAGGTGGGTCCCAAACTCTTCAACCAAGCCAGCGAGCACGCTAGAGTCTAATCTTCTGAACAAACCTAATATTTCGTTAAATTCTCGAAAGCCATTCATCGCTTGGTATTCAGTGATCGCGTAAACCAATTCAGGTTTATGGTTAGAGTCTTTGTAATTACGATGCCCTGCAGTCAGAGGGATTCCTGCTTGCTCCTCTCTCGCAAAGCCTAACTCGGCTTGGTGCTTGTTTGGGTGGACCTGGACCGATAGCGCTTTTTCCGCTGCCAAGATCTTAAACAAGAACGGCAGTTCACCGAACTCCTGCGCAATATCAGTAGATAAATAAGCGGGTTTATTCTTGTTAATCAGCTCAGAGAGAGGCACCAAATGTTGGTCAAGCTTAACCATTGAGCAACCTTTTGGATGCGCTCCCATCCAAACTTCCGCTTGCGGCTCTTGTGACTCATTCTTAAAGCCAAACAGTTCACGTATCGAAGAAATACTCCCCCATGCATAATTTTGGATGGTGTTTTCCATTGGGAAAAATGAGTGTTCTGAGAAGTGGCTGAGTGACATGGCGTTTTCCGTAGTGAGCCCTTTGAACACAATTCAGAGAGCTAATTTCTAATAACGTAAATAATTAGAAAGACTACAGAGAGTAGCTAGAACCCACATGAGATGAGGTCTTAGACGCAATAGGAAAAATTCTTAGAAAAAGGTGAGAACCATGAAAAGCGTGAAAAGAGTCACATTTGAATGCTACGTATAAAAAACGCTGAAGATAGGGTAGCTGCATAATAACCAGAGGACCACTAGCAGCTATCTTATTCACGAAGAAATCCCTTAAAAGCCAGAGCGAACCTCTGCACTTTTCTGAGGCGATTGAGCTTGTAGGAAAGGCAGTAACAGCAAGCCAATAACGGCCGCACAAGTCGAGATGGTAATGAAGAACCCACTCCAGCCATAAGTTTCTAGAACGAGCGCTAATGGGTAGCCAGAAAGTGCAGCACCCATATAGGCAAATAAGCCAACAAAGCCTGTCGCAGCTCCTGCGGAGTCTTTATGTGAGCATTCCGCGGCAGCCATGCCTATTAGCATTTGAGGGCCAAACACAAAAAAGCCTACACAAAACAGCCCAGCCGCTTGAAACACAAAGTTGGTTAGAGGCATAAGCCATAAAGCGGATACCGAGAGGAAGATACCAATCGCGAACAGGATATTCATGGGACCACGGTTACCACCAAACAGCCTATCCGATCCCCATCCAGCAACAAGTGAACCAACGAAACCGCCAATCTCAAACAGAGACAACGCAGCGTTGGCGTTTATCAAACTATAATCGTGCTCTTCGGTGAGATATAAATTGCCCCAGTCGTTAACTGCCGTTCTTACGATGTAAACCAACACATAGCTAAAGGCAAGCAGCCAAATGTACTTATTGCTGAACACATAGGTTTTCAGGATCTCTCGATAGCTTAACCCTTGCCCATGGCTCTCTTGCGCCAATTCTAGATGGTCATTGCGCCACTTCCCTACCGTCGGAAGCCCCATGGTCGTGGGCTTATCACGTAAGCGCCAACAGACAATAAGACCAATAAAAACACCAATCACACCCGGCCATATAAACCCAGATCGCCAACTGTATTGGAGAGTTAGATAGCCGACGAGAATAGGAATCAATGCCCCACCAACGTTGTGTGCTGTATTCCATATAGCCCAGCGAAAGCCTCTTTCGGAGCGAGAATACCAGGTCGTCAATAACTTGGAACACGATGGCCAGCCCCAGCCTTGGAACCATGCATTAAGCACCCAAAGCGATATAAAAGCCGCCAACGAACTAGAAAAACCAAACGCGATATTGATCAAGCCTGTCGCGATTAGGCCGAGCCCCATGAAGTAACGCGGGTTCGACCGATCCGATATGGTGCCTGAAATAAACTTAGATAAGCCGTAAGAAAGATAAAAGAGCGTGCCAATCAAGCCGATATCGCCTTTGTCTAAGCCAAGATCGGTGATCATGGCTGGCGCGGCATAATTAAAGGTTTTACGAGTGAAGTAAAAACCTGCATAGCCGACATACATTCCTATCATGATGTGAAGACGCCAATAACGATAACGCTGATTGACCTCATCATCGCTTAGAGTATGACTTTTTGACGTTGTTGAGCGCAGAAATCCAAACATATTCGTTCTCACACTTTAGGTAATGTAACGCTGATATTAGTACCCGAAGAAGAGTCATTAGCGTTGATTGCCATCTTGCCACCGAGCGCCTGAACACGCTCTTGCATACCACGAACACCCATTCCTTTGAGAAGATCCTGCGCTGTAAAACCAACACCATTGTCTGTAATTCGAAGATAAGCTTGATCATCTAGAATCAGTTCTATTCTAATTTCACTTGCTTCAGCATATTTGTGGGCATTGTTTAAAGACTCTTGGCACAGTCGGAAGAGAGTAACCTTGAGCGTGTCACTCAAACATGAGTAGTCACCGTGCCAATTTAGCTGGATATCAACGCCGTGATCTGAAAACTCCATTTCCCGTATGAGCTGTTCAACGGAGTCCTTCAGGTCAAGGTCGTCCAACATTTTTGGTCTTAGCTTTGTTAGCAAACGCTTGGTGGTGTCATAAACATTCAACGACAATGATTCAATCGTACCAGCACAGCGAACGCTCATTTCAGCCGCATCGACACGTTTGATAATGCTCGCTTGAGTCCGAATTGCCGTGATGTTCTGGCCTATCTCATCATGTAACTCACGGGCAATATCACGACGAACCGATTCTTCAGCCGTGATTAGCTGACGGGAAAGGTTTTGATTCCTAGAGAGCTCACTGCGTAATTTCGAGTTGAGATCTTTTTGTTTTTGAACAGCTAAACCAAGCAAAATACCTGTGATGGTCTGAGCGGAAAGAGACAAGAGTAAATCAGTAATTTCGAGTTTGGACGTGCCACTGTGGGCTGCAATCAACGCGACGCTATTTAGCAGGGTAGCGAGCAAGGCGCCTTGCCATCCATAACGAACGGCGAGCAAGATAATAGGGATAGCCATACAGAACGGGGCGAAGCGCCTTAGCTCATCTGGCAAACTGGTTTGTATCAAAATACTGACGACCAACAAGAGGCTGTATAAAGCGATGTGACGGATTTTGAACTCAATGACATTGTTGATTAAGTAAGAGCTCAGTGGCGCCCACTTATTTTGGAATAGGTAATTCCATACCAGATAACACATCGGCACTAACATCAAACCACCGGTGGTGCTCACCAACCACACCATGTAAACAGCCGGAACATGAGAACTGACCGCGGCAACATTGATGAGTGCTGTGACCATGATTAAGCTCGCCATCACCAACAAGTGACGATTCAGGTCACCAGAATAATAACGTTTGGCAATTAGAGTGGCTGGAATACTTAGTCCACTGGCGATTAGTATCGTCAGCCATTGAGGTTCATCAAGTAGGAGAGCGAGGGCAATCGCGAGCCCCCACTCTGCAATATAGATAGCAGGCCAATAGTGAGTGCGAGTGTGCAGCGTCATTCCTAACCGGAGTGAGAATGGGAAAAGCAGAATGGCTAACTCAGGGTCATTAATGAAATAGAAGGCAATAACCCATAAACAGAACCATGCACAGCCAGCCATAAAAACCCCGCATAAGGAGGTGGCTAGATAAGAACGCATTAGTACTGGTCTTGAGCGAACAATTTAGCTAACTCAACGTTGTTCTTAACATTGAGTTTGTCCATGGCATTGGCACGGTGCACATGTACCGTTTTATGGCTAACCCCTAACTCGACAGCAATAGATTTCACGTCGAGCCCTGTCGCCAATAACTGGCACACTTCGCTTTCCCTGCGGGTGAGCTGATTTAACGAGGCTTTATTCTTCATTGGTGTCGCAAGTTTTATGGCGATATCTGGCGTAAGGTAGCAGCCGCCATTTGCGCTCGTGTGTACGGCCTGAATTAACTCATCAGGGCTACAGCGTTTACTGAGATAACCTTTAGCTCCTAACTCTAATGACTTTTCAACCATCGCCGGAGAGTCATGTACGCTCAACATAATACTAGCAATGCCAGATGGAATCTCTTCCAATAAGCTCAGGCCACTTTCATCTTGCATTGAAATATCCAAGATAACGACATCAGGGTGACAACTTGGCAGTCCGAGGCGCGCTTCTGCCGCAGAGTTAAACTCCCCCACGACCGTTATATCAGTTTCAAGACTGAGTAATTGAGCGAAGCCAGATCGAACAATGACGTGGTCATCAACAAGCGCAACATTAATCATGATATTAACCAAAATTAAGAGTGAGAAAGAAAAATAGCCCCAACAGGAGCTATCTAAAATTAAGTTTATTGGTAGAGATGATACTGAATCGAACTAACGATTGGTATGATCTCACGTGCTTTAAACCAATAAAGCACGTGAAACTATCTACCCGAAACTCTCTTTGCGAGAACAAGTACTCAGACAAGCTACGCGTTTTGAGCCGCTAGGTGCATCTTCTTCGCGTGACGAATCTTCTTCTCTTCCGCAATAGCAACGAACAACAGTAAAACAATACAAATGGCAGCAGAAGTATCGAGTGCTGCAAATGTCCCTTTCCAACCTGTTAAGCCGAAAATAGGCGTTCCGTCTGCAATCATGCCTAGGCCAAGTTTGGCAAAACTGTCACCAATTAGGTAAGCAAATGTGCCTTTCACGCCATCAGCCACACTGATTGCTTTCTTAGGAACAAAACCTACCGCAGCAACACCAATCAACAGCTGAGGACCGAATACTAGGAAGCCAAGTACGAATAGTGATGCTAGGTACATGAACTCGCTCGTTGCATGCTGATAAAACTCTAGAGATACAATGATCAGTCCAAGCGATACACAAGCAACTAAAGCACGACGTCCGTTAGCAAGGTCTGATAAATAACCCCACATTAATGTACCGACCAGAGCGCCAACTTCAAACAGAGTAAAGCCTGAAATAGCCGTTTCTTTTGATAGACCTAACTCTTGATACGCATAAACGGTAGACCATTGATCGATACCGATACGAACAATGTACAAAAAGATATTCGCGAAGCAGAGTAACCAGATCACTTTGTTTTTAAGGATATATTCAACAAAGATCTCTTTCTTAGTCATTTGATTTTCTTCAGCAATAGTATCTTCTTCGCTGATTTCTTCGTCAAACAACTCTTCAACTGTACCTAAACCGTATGCTTCTGGGGAGTCGTTACCAAAACGCATCCCAATAAAACCAACCACAATCGCGATGATCGATGGGAACACGAACATACCAATTACGTTGCCATCAAAAAAGTAGTTAGCGCCAAACAGCGCTACACCAGCAGCACCTGCACCACCTACGTTGTGTGACATGTTCCAAAGACCTAAATACGACCCACGCTTATTACGAGGCGTCCATTTAGTAATAGTCGAATAACTTGAAGGACCACCGGTACTTTGAAAGAAACCACTCAATGCGTAGAAGGCAACCATCATGAATAAGCTAGCGCTGCCGCCACCCAAGCTGAAGCTAAAGCCCAACATGGCAAGACCAGATAGGATAAGCATGAATGGCAGGAACTGCTTGGTGTTTTTGCCATCCGCGTAGTAGGAAACAACCGTTTTACCAATACCATAAGTAATTGAAAAGCCAAGACCAATAAGACCTAGATCGGTCATTGATAATCCATAAGTAGAAATCATGTCGTTTTGCGCGACATTGAAGTTCTTACGGATTAAATACATGGTCAAATAGCCAATGAATACGACTAGGTACGATTGTAGGAATGGTTTAAACCACATTTTTCTTCTAGTTTCGACCGGAAGATCCAGCGTCGGTTTTCTAACCTGATCTAGGAACTTTAACATTGTGAACTCTCTTATTATTGATGAGGTCTGCACGGAACATTACTGACCATGCACTCTTTGCAATTCGATGATGAAATAATAAGGAGTCTAAAAAGCGACCGCATGAGAGAGGGTCTTAGAATAACTAGGAAAAATTCTTAGTTCAGAATTGGGAGTCAAGAAAGCGTGAACAGCATCACTTTATTTAAAATGTGTTATGCCGTGAAGAGGTATTGGAAAGGTGTCGTTAGTTAAGATATTTGGTAGGTGCCCCAAGCAAACTAAACATCGATTGTATTGAGCAGTTTATTGAAGTCTAAAGTGGCTAATAAAAGCCACATTAGATTCGCTTTACGGTATCGTAACCTAAACGATAAATAATAGAATTTAATTATTCTTAGACACACCCAACTTATTCAGCAACGACGGAAAACCCCAACCGTTCTCACCTTCGACCACAGGTTCTCCGGTCAAATACTCAAACAGCGTTGGAGCCAAAGAGCCATTAGCTTCGATTTTCAATTGCTGAGAGTTATCGCCAATTGGCGCTCCCCAGAATCCGATGAAGGCATCTTTCTCTAAGTAATCCTCACCAGCATGACGACCCGGCACCTTAGTGTTGTAACCAATTCCCGCTTTAGGGAACAAGTTAACCGTGCCAGCCCTATCTTCAAGGTAGATATTAGCCAGTTGATTCACTGAATCTGGTCGAGGTGTTGGTTGCGTCAATGAAGTCCACTCAGCACTGCTACACCACGTTGTCACATCCGCCTTAACCGCTCGATTAATACATTTTTCTACTAATCGAGAGTACTGTGAAAAACCAGCTTCGCTTGGTGATACTAGGTATGGATTTAACCTTTGCGTATTGAGTAAAATCGGCGCTCGATTGTCTTCCAACGACTCATAGAAAAGCTTGTCACCTTCACGTGTGATCAATTCATCGACCCGTTTTAAATCACGGTTGCCAATCACACGAACAGCGCAACGTTGTTGATCGCATGTGCTTTCTCTTACGACCATATAATCAAGACTCTCAGGCAAGCGTTGCGCTATCTGATTAATGATGTCTATGTTCTGACCAGCTGGCGCTGCAATCGGAGACCACTGCGTGAGTTCTTGGTAAACCGGCTGAACCTGCCACCCTTGAGCCGAATTAAAGAAGTCCATCATGAAGTTACCACCAGCAGTCGAGGCAACCACCACATCCAATTCCTTCGAGCTTGGGTAGCTTAGCGCATTGGTGATTTTAGGCCCTTCCCCCTCGTCCGAAGATATTTTCTTAACCACAATTGGATAATCTAGCTCTGCTTGTAAGCCTTCGAATACCTGCTTTTCGGGGTTGAGCGCGTAGAACACTGGCGTTAAACCATGATCTCCTGCCATGCCCCATAGCGTTTTATCGTAAACGCCTGCACTGCGGTAGGTCGCTTCAATCTGGCGAATCCAATAGTCCAGTCGGTTAAGCTCTCCCGTCGGCATCAGAATTTCGTCACTAAAAGGACCGGTAAAGTGTGCGAAGTGATCCGGCCATGGGTTATAAACCAAGGTGTAGTCTGGCATCCCTTTTCCATCTAACACGGCAAACTGAGTGATCGACTGTTTAACCAGAGCTCTCTTTGAAAACTTAGTGAAAAAATCAAAGCCAGATATAGACTGATACGCTTCAATATCTTCAATCAAGGCTTGACGCTTTTCTTGCAAAACCACTTCGACTTCTGAACGTTCTTGAAGCTCTTTAACGCAACGTTTCTCACCATAATCCCGCAGTGACTCACCCAAACCTAGGTTTACTAGCCCATCGTAAGTGGTGTGAGCATTCCAATCGTATTGAGCGTTGCAGTTCAGCGTTTTGAGGTAATCAAGGCGATCAAACATGGTCTGCACCTTGTTGTTTGCCATCAACACATCCAACTGCAGGGCGTCATTGCCGAAGAAGTAATAAGCTCGGTCGATCTCTCGGTCAACAAAGTGGAAATTAGGGATACCCGTACCACCGTTACCAGACACTTTTGCGCCCGTTTTGATGATCGGTAGATTACGTACGCTGATCGTCGGAGTAGAAGAGATACCCACTCGGCTTATATTATTTCGATTCTCTTGATAGAGTTTTTTGAAGAACGGAAGATAATTCGGATCACGGTAGGTTTGTTCAGACATAACTTCCATGAACCTCACCTGCTGTTGATGTTCAGGTTCAATAACCGTTTCTAGCTTAGGTTTGTATTGCGCTCGGTTTTTATGATTTTGGTAAGCAACAGAAATGAAAGGTGAATCTTCATCGACCAAGCCTTCGATCAACCCCTGCTGTAAACCGTCGACCGTCACTTGGACCGCAAAACGTTTGTGCTGTTGGGATTCTAAGAATTGTATTAGCGCATCAGGCTGGTCACTGAACGCTTGTTGCATCCAATCATCGAGCGCTTCTGCACGTTCTTCTTTAAACACAAATTGTCGGTAAGCTTTCAGCAAGTTTAAGCGTACAAAATCAATAAGCGTGATGGTAAGAGCTTGTGCTTTGTTATTCGGCTTATCAGCGTTTTCTGGTTTACCATCTTCTGCAATCGCCAACATTGCAGACTTCATGTCGCCGTCATCCATTCCCAATGCCGCTTTACCGATCAAATCAACGATGATCGGTTGAATCTGAGCGATGATCGCTAGATCTTCAGGGCTATTGGTTAAGTATGTGTAATTCGCAGGGAGCGTGTCCATATCCTGCCAGACACCAATTTCGAATAACGCATCGTAGATAACCACCATGTTGGCAATGAACTGTTCATCGATACGAATACCTTCATGATGTCCCGTTGCTTCAGTCGAGGTATCTGGCTCGTGATGCTCTGAGGTTGGCTTATCTCCAACATGATAGAGGCTATGTTCAAAGCCCTTTAGTGCCTGCTTATCATAAACCGTCGACAAGTAAGATTTGAACACATCTTCACTGCCCAAGCCTGAATAACGGTCGTAATAGCTATAGAGAAAATAACCCAAAGGAATTGAGTACGTCGGGTTTGATAACTGAGCAACGACTCTGGCTTTGGTTTTGACATCTAAAGGGAGAGCGAGAATATACGCATCTAATGTAACGCCACCAATGGTGAAAAGAGCCGCATCACGAGTGAGTTTGGCAGAATAACTCAGGCTTGAAAGCACCTGATTTTTCAATACTTCACTGGAGCTAAACACGCCACCAATGACGGGCGTTGTTGATATATCAGCCGCACTCGGAGCTGACGCAACCGCCAACGATAAGACACTGAATAAACTGGCGTAACTGCGAACGTGAGAATAAGAGCTCATCAAATTTCCTTTAGATCAACACACTTCTATAAATTTAGCTTATTGTTTCAGCCTGTATTTATTAGTCAACCTATGAAAACGTTTGTTTCCTGATTCGAAGCGCTCGAATACTCTTACAGTCGCTTGCCGCTACCGTCTTCCCACATCACTTCGCATTCATCCTTGATGGCGGCCTTTAATAATTCAACCAGTGGGAACGCTCGGCTACCGATATTAACAGGCGCTTCAACCACCTCTTCTTCATTGTCGTCATCAGTATTTTCTTGCTCTACGGGCTTGCTCTGCTCTGCTGCAATAGCAGCACGTAGATTATCCAGAGCTTTAGGAACCTCTGAAGCATCCATAGCGCCTGGGATGGAGCCGCTATGCCCAAGCATCTTGATAAACTGAAGGCCAACTTCACCAAACATCGTGACACTAGCATGAGCTTTACAACTAAAGGTAATTAACATAATGAGCCTTTCTTAATTTTGGTCGTTTACAAACTATGTGGAGTAACTCACTGGAAAGCAAGTAGATAAACATCAAACAACGGTTACAAGTTTGATGCTTAAATCTAATCTTCTAGAGATGACCAGCACCATCGGTGATATACATCACTATTTGGAATTGATTGAACAGCCTTTCATATGAAACCTTGATAGTAGTCACACTAAATAGACATCTAAACCTCTGCATAGCTTGTTATTTAATCTACTATTAACACCATTATCAAAAACTTTGGCACAGATCACATGAAAAGGCTCGTCGGCAGACACCTAGAAGAAATGGCGGACATACGATCCACCCGCAAGCAAAAAATTGTCCACTCCTTTTCACTGACTGCCGCTGCATTATTCATTTTCTATACTTGGGCTTACTTCCAAGGCCAGCATTACACGCTGTCAATGGTCGAATTGTGCTTCGCCATCATTGCCATCTCTAACGCTTTATATGTAAGAAAAGTCATCAATCCTGAGTATTCCGAATTGATTCTGAGCGGTGTTCTTCTAGTTCAGGGCGTCATCCTATTCTTGTACAGTCACGCCATCCCCGATCGCATACTTTGGCTCTACCCAATTCTAGCCGCGGTCATTTTCATTAATGATTTCAGAATTGGCATTATCTTCAGCACCTCGTTTTGCCTGTTCATCAGCACCTTGATTACAGCAATGCCCAACAACTTTTCTTTGCCATTTAACAGCACACACCGATTTGTCCTTAGCTTATTTACCATGAGCTTGGTGTGCCACACATCCGCCTATTACTACACAAAAGCCGTCAGTTATATTCAACGCCTGTATAAAGAAGGCATTGAAGATCTCGCTTACAGAGATCAGTTAACTGGCTTGGCAAACCGTTGGAGCTTTGAACGCTGGGCGACAGAAAAACTAGCTACCGTGGATAGTGAGCGATCACTTACGGCATTGGTCTTTTTGGATATAGATGACTTTAAAGGCATTAACGACAGCTACGGGCACGATGTGGGAGACAGCGTCTTACAGCATTTTGCCAATCGCTTGAGCAACAACATTCGAACCAGAGACAGAAAAAGCCATGAATACGATTATTCCATCGCGCGCTTTGCTGGAGACGAGTTTGTTCTGATGCTCTACGATATTCCTACACGTAAAGATCTAGACGGTATTCTAGATAGGATTTGCGGGCTGTTCGAAAGTGGCTGCCAAACAAACGAGAGAATCAAGGAGTTGACGCTCAGTGTTGGGGTTTCTTTGTATCCGCAAGATGCACAAGAATTACATGAGCTGACGAGATGTGCGGATAAAGCGATGTATGTGGCCAAGCATTCAGGAAAAAACCGCTACGCTTATTATCACGACAACCCGGTGTCGACCTTGATAGAAGAACTACCAACGAGCCTTGTTAGCTCAACACCAGATTCATCTGAACTTGAAGATTGCTTTGAAGCGAAGATCGAAGGGAACAATGTTACGCTATTAAAAACGCGCCAACGCTAGCCATTCCTATCACTGAGTGGCGCTGCTAACCTGCAAGGTACATAAGCCAAAGACTCACTAACCCGATCATAATAATCCATATGACTTGACGTGTTCGGTTTGGGTTATTCCCTTTAGGTCGCCTCACCACGGTTTTAAAAACGGCTTGCTTAGCTGACTGAATAAACGGCGCTTCTATCTCACGTTTTTTCACTCGGCGTTTAACTGCGCTGTTTGCAACCTCTGTAAAGCGCTGACTTTGCTCCGTTGTAAAGTCGTTATCAAAACCTATCCGACCATGCCTTTCGCCATGTTTTTGCTGAACTGCCATAGCGGCCTCCTTGGCGATATATTCTCTATTGAGTATAGACATAATTTCATATTGTTACCTGTTCAAAATTATTGTGACCTGTTCAAGATTTTCGAATAAGTCACTCAACGCTGTACCATCTTCTTTTTAAATCAAATTACATAAACTACAGCCATTCAAGTTTATGAGGGGTTCAAAATGACGAATGTAAGAGCAGTAGATCATGTGATTGCAGCACATGCCACCTCAGATGGTGATGGCGTCAAAATCCAACGACTCGCGGGTTTTAACAACGCACGTTTCTCTCCATTTTTAATGATTGATGAACTTAAATCGGATGAAAGCAAAGACTATGTTGGCGGCTTTCCTCCACATCCTCACCGTGGGATAGAAACGCTCACTTACATGCTCCAAGGTCACTTCCAACACAAAGACCATATGGGGAATGTTGGAGAGCTGCGCAGCGGTGGCGCGCAATGGATGGCCGCAGGCCGTGGTGTCATTCACAGCGAAATGCCAATGATGGAAGAAGGCGCGCTGCATGGTTTTCAGATTTGGATAAACCAACCTGCGACACACAAAATGCAGCCAGCCCAGTATCACGATTTCCAAAGTGAAAGCATCGCGGAACATCAAAGTGAACAAAGTGGTTTATTAAGAGTGATAGCCGGAGGGTTTGAACTTCACAACCAAGCTGACGATGATTCAGAGGTTTTACAAGCGCAAGGTCCATTACAGAAAACAGGTGTGCCATTAAGCGTTGCGGATTGGCGCTCTCATTCTGGGCAAAAAGTGACGTTAGGGACTAATGTTAATCACAATGCCATGACTTATGTGTACCGAGGCAGCATTAAGATCGGCGACAAAGTGATCAAGCAAGGTCAGCTTGCCCTTCTCACCAAAGCTGACTGGCTGTCTCTGAGTAGTTTAGAAGATTCAGGTGTACTGATTTTTTCTGGTGAGCCGATTAATGAACCTGTTGCGCACTATGGTCCGTTTGTCATGAACTCGATGGAAGAAATTGAACAGACGATTCAGGACTACAACAATGGCGTTTTTGAGACTTACTAATTGACGACGTCTTTGCGCTTTTAGCTTTGAATTGAAGTTAAAGATTGAAGATTGAAGATTGAAGATTGAAGAGATTTTGCAACGAACAACAATTTGGTCATCCATTTGATGACTGTAAAAACAAGTGACACTATCCACTGCCGGTTATTATCACTTATTTAACCACGCTCCTAGAGCGTGGTTTTTTTCTATTAAGCCATAGATAAACGATACTCTGGTTGAACGAACTCAGGCCTTCCTACAAGTATTCACACAGGTAAGCTGTCGCTTCTTTAACCTGTAAATCGAATGAAGAGTCACCCGCAACGTCAAAAGACTCACCAGATTGGAATGTCGTCCAATCGTCATCGCCAACACGCTTTACAATTAAAGCACCTTTAACAACAGTCATCTTTTCCGGAGCTGCAGTACCGAATGTGTATTCACCAGCGGCCATCACACCAACACTCACATCAGCACCAGACTGGTTAAACGCTAACGACTTAACACCGCCTTCAAAGTATGTATTTTCTTTAATCATTGTACTTCCTTGTTATCTCAAAATTGCATTACTAGGCTCAACGAATAAGCCTATGCGTAAATTTAGGTGCTAATTGTTTTAACCAATTCGAGACTGTCCTACAAGAAATAAATGAATATAGCTTAGGATCTGTTGACCTTTCGAAGTTAAATTTCGTTCGAGATGAAATCATTTTAGGCGTGGCATTGGGTATACAACCTAATCATTCTAAGTAAATATTCCTTAACAAAGCATGAAGACTGAATGTGTGGGTAAAAAATCACTGAGGCAGTTTGATTCAAAAGAACATTCGATCCTGCTTCTAACTCTTATAAGAACCTTTGCAACCTATCGTTTTATTTTATAGAATCATCACCAGTATGAGTAACTAAAATGAAGAGATAATGGCTAAAAATACCACGAAAAGCAGCGATATATTGGCCAATTCGTTACTCTACGCCTTCTTAATGGCTGGCTTTATGATTGCCCTCACCGTCGGCTATTTCGGCTACCAAGCCTACCAAAAATCTGTAAGCCCAAGTAACGTCCATGGCACATGGATCGAGATTGGTGCTCCACCTTACAAAACAGATATTCTTACACTTTCCGATGATGGTGTGATGATGAACTATCGATTCATCAGTACCTCGTTTGATTTTGATGGCAAAGATGTCACGATCAACACAGGTTCAGGCCCAACGATTTATACCATTAGCGGTACCTACAATTCACCTCGTTTAAAACGGTTAGTGCCGAACACACCATCCAAACAATTCATAAAAGAAGGGTATGAAGATACTGTTGCGGGTGATACTCAAGGACTCATGCAGCAACGACGTGCCGTATTAGCTGAACAATTCAAAAAATAATACTTTCAACAGCGCTTTGTTTAGTAACCCCTCTTACATCAATACTACCTGCCCCTTACAAGCACCGGTATGACGTGCTTCAGATTGTGATGCCGCTTCAGTTTGCGATATTTAATAATAGCTTACCGCACTTTTTCATAACTTCATGTCGTGTAATTTCACTTATGAGACTTTCCTTCTGGGTGCGGTTTTATTTTATAAAACATGGACTCAGCCTCTCATTCATTAAGCAACAGAATTGTAACAAGATACAATTTTTTAGTTGTCCATCGAAAACGGATTTATTTTCAGTCATGAAATTAAAACTCTCTCGAATACTGACGGTGAAGCTCCTTCAAAACTGACGGGAGCCGATTATAGGGCCACTTGGTTCTAAACCTTCAAGGAATGAGAGAAATAGTATGATTCGTATAAACACCTGTGCTGCGAGTATTGCTCTAGCGCTATCTGGTACGGCATTGGCCGCGCCAACAGCACCTAGCATTGATATGTACGGTTCCAACAACCTACAGTTTTCTAAAATTGAACTCGCGATGGAAACAACCTCTGGTTACAACCAGATGGTTAAGTATCACGACAAAGCAAAGGTCGACGTCAAGTTCAACCAATGGAGCGGAACATCAGGAAACACGTACAACATCTACTTTGATGGCGTTAAAGTAGCCACAGGCCCAATCACTGGCAGCCAAACCACGGCTTCATTCGAATACGGCCAAGGCGGCTTATTCGATATGGAAATTGAAGCGTGTGATGAAACAGGCTGTGCCAAGAGTGCCCCCGCTCAGATCACCATCGCTGATACCGATGGATCACACCTAGCGCCACTTGCGATGAACGTGGACCCGAACAACAAGTCATACAACACAGACCCAAACACGGTAGTAGGTACTTACTTTGTTGAGTGGGGTATCTATGGCCGTGATTACACAGTCGATAACCTACCTGCTGACAATTTGACCCATATCCTTTATGGCTTCATCCCAATTTGTGGCCCTAACGAATCAGTGAAATCAGTGGGCGGCAACAGTTACAACGCACTCATGACAGCATGTCAGGGCGTTAACGATTACGAAGTGGTGATTCACGACCCTTGGGCGGCTTTTCAAAAGAGTTTCCCGCAAGCGGGTCATGAGTACAGCTCCCCTATCAAGGGCAACTACGCAATGATGATGGCGCTAAAACAGCGCAATCCAGATTTGAAGATCATCCCATCAATTGGTGGTTGGACGCTGTCTGACCCATTCTTCGATTTCACAACCAAAGCTAACCGAGACACCTTCGTTGCATCGGTTAAGAAATTCCTTAACACGTGGAAATTCTACGATGGTGTAGATATTGACTGGGAATTCCCTGGTGGAGGCGGTGCGGCGCCAGACCTTGGTGACCCTGTGAATGATGGCCCAGCTTACATTGCACTGATGGCAGAGCTGCGCACTATGCTTGATCAACTAGAAGCGGAAAACGGTCGTACTTACGAGCTAACATCAGCGATCGGTGTTGGTCACGATAAGATTGAAGACGTGAACTACGGCGAGGCTATCCAGTACATGGATTACATCTTTGCAATGACTTACGACTTCTACGGCGGTTGGAACAACGTTTTAGGTCACCAAACAGCACTCAACTGCGGTAACTTCATGCGCCCTGGTCAATGTGATGGCACAGGCCTTGATGAAAATGGCGAACAGTACACTGGCCCTGCTTACACCACAGACAACGGCATCCAATTGCTTCTTGCGCAAGGTGTTCCAGCGAACAAACTTGTGGTTGGTACAGCGATGTACGGTCGTGGTTGGGAGGGTGTATTACCGTCATCACTTTCAGATCCTAGCGATCCAATGACAGGCGTGGGTAATGGCAAACTAACCGGCAGCTCTGCGCAAGGCGTATGGGAAGATGGCGTTATTGACTACAAAGGCATAAAAGCGAACATGCTTGGTGCAAACAACCAAGGCATCAACGGCTTTGAATATGGTTACGACGAAATGGCAGAAGCGCCTTACGTTTGGAACCGTACTTCAGGCAAGTTGATCACATTTGATGATGACCGCTCAGTGAAAGCAAAAGGCGCATACGTTCGTAGCCTTGGCCTTGCGGGTCTATTTTCTTGGGAAATTGATGCGGATAACGGCGATATTCTGAATGCGATGCACGAAGGTCTTGCGGGCAGTACGACAGATCCTGTCAACCGTAAACCAACGGCAGCTGCAGGTGCGGACCAATCAGTTGAAGGCCCGGCTTCTGTTTCTCTAGACGGTAGCGCTTCAAAAGACAGTGACGGTACGATTGCGAGCTACGCTTGGTCACAAGTAAGCGGAACGGCGGTAACTCTGGCCAACTCGAATGCGGCTGTTGCGAGTTTCGATGTAGTGGAAGTCGCACAACAAGAGACTCTGACATTCAGCCTAACCGTAACAGATAACGAAGGCGCAACGTCAACAGACACAGTTGTTGTGACAGTAAACCCTAAAGACACAGGTCCAGTAAACACAGCTCCGATCGCAGTTGTTTCTGCTCCGGCTGAAGTGAGTGCAGGTGATGTAGTTGTCGTTGATGCTTCGGCTTCGAGCGATGCGGATCAAGACACGCTGACCTTCACGTGGGATGTACCTGCAGGTATTGATGCTACTGTTCAAGGCGCTTCAGTAAGCTTTGTCGCGGCGGAATACACGCAAGACACGACACTTAATTTCTCAGTGACAGTCAGTGATGGTACAGAGACATCAGTCGCGGCTACTTCAGTGAAAGTTCTTAAGAAAACCACAGGCGGTGGCACGTGTACTAACGCTTGGGATTCAAGTGCGGTCTACAATGGCGGTGATCAAGTGACCCAAGGTGGTAAGGTTTGGGAAGCGAAATGGTGGACAACAGGTGAAGATCCAACAACGACTGGCCAATGGGGCGTGTGGAAAGAGATCGGCCCAGCAAACTGTGCAAACTAAAAATAGGGTTTTGATAAACGCTAACTAAGCGTCGACTAAACACCTAAAAGCAAAGGCCAACCAGATAATGTCTGGTTGGCCTTTTTAGTGTTTGTTTTCTTAACCTGCGTTCTACTTGCTTGATTAGTTAAACTTAGCCAATCAAGTTATCAAAGCTCTCAAACACTTGTGGGCACTTCATTACTCGTCCGTGGCCTTGCCCTTGAGTTGCAATCAAGTTAACGCGACCCATTTCATAGGCTGCACGCTTCGACACATCAAACTTAGTAAACTTATCTTGTTCATCATGAACAATGATAGTTTGAGACTCACGAAGCGCTAGCTTTCCATAAGGATCAACAGATTGAATCGGGTAGTTAAATTGCTCTTCTACTTCTCCGACTACCGCCTCAAACAGTTTCATTGAGTAACCAGAACGAGCAACACTGCCAAATAGGTTTTCTAGATAATCCAGTACAGGTGCAATCAGCAATAGCGGCTTGTTTTCCAATTTAACGTGCTTACATTCCAATGCAGAAGCCGTACCCATGCTGTGACCGACCAAACCTGCTACCTCTCCCACTGAATCGAGAATGGCTTCAAGGCCGTTCACAAACGCAGGGATATGACCATGCACACCATCACTGCCACCATGAGCAGGATGATCATAAGCCATTGCAGTAAAGCCTTTTGCGGCAATGTGCTCCATTAAAGGGAAAAACTGACTCGCGGTGCCAGACCAGCCATGAGTCAGTACCCAAACTGGCCCCGTACCCAAAGAATAGGTTTTTAAAACGCCATCACGACCTTTGATTTCACTCTTGATAAGCCCTTGCGGATCGGCATTTTTCTGCTCAGTACGCATTGGAGTGAGCAGCAGCTTACGTGCCGTTTTCTTCGCATGACTTGGCGCTAAAATGTAGTGCAGATTGGTTGTAGCGCCAATCAAGCTACGCTTGAAGCTAAATTTGTTCGATGTATTGAAATAGATTTTGTCACTCATGACCGTTCCTTGTATCGCCATCATTATTGGCGGATCGAGCTCGGCCCAAAAATCGAACGACCGTGCTATTTGTTAGTATAAAAATGGCGATAGCGCCGTTTATGACTGCTTGCCGCCACTTATCTTAAAATCTTTTGCAAACATTAATTAAGCAAGGTCACATGCTTTGCAAGGTCACATGCTTTGCGAGCTCAATGGTTTGCGTACTAAATGGTTTGCGTACTAAATGATTTGCGAGTTAACCTGCTATATGTATTAAACCGCTTTCCAGCTAGCGATTAAGCGCTGTACACCACTCCAAAAATGGGTGTGGCTCGCTTGTTGACCTCGTAACGAGTAGAACAAGTTCGCACTCAAATAAAGGCCATATAATTCAAAGGTTGCCTGTTTGGGATCTAAATCGGCCCTGAACTGTTTGCTCTCAACCGCTTTTGCTACCTGAATCGTCAAGTAATCAATCCACACTGAAATGGTTTTCTGCAGTGCCTTCTGAATCACAGAGGTTTCGCTGCCTGCATCTTTCCAAGCATCAATAAACATACAGCTGCCTTGGAATGAATGATTCCAACCCAGCCAGTTATCGAGCAGTTGTTTAAGCTTGGCTTCAATATCACCGTCGCCCAACTCTCTCGCCGGAATGATGACTCTCTCAGTGAATATGGCGTTGGAATATTCGAGTACAGAGAGTTGCAGGTTCTCTTTAGAGTTGAAGTGCGCAAACAAGCCACTCTTAGACATACCACACTGCTTGGCTAACTCACCAATCGTCAAACTCTCGAGACCATTCTCACTCGCAAGTGCAAATGCATGGCTCAAAATATACTCTTTGGTTATCTTTCCCTTGCTCATTATTCACCAATAATAAATCTGATTCTTTATTTTTAGCACGTTCGTTCTTTTTTGCAATTTTTATTTGCAAAACACTTATTTTGTTTTCTCTGATGTCAGAAACTGTGGAAAAATGCGACATTATTCAAGGGAAATTGAAATCGACTAACTAAAGGAAAAACAATGAACACACTTTGGGAACAGTTTGCGTTTTCGGCGTCGGTAACAGGCCCTATCTGTTTAATGCTGTTTCTTGGTGTGATGCTCAAGCGAATTGGCTTGATCAATGATAATTTCATTGATGTCGCGTCCAAGGTGGTATTTCAAGTCACCCTACCCGCGATGCTATTTCTTAGTATTGTTCAATCAAATCACAATTTTTCAGCCAGTAGCGCGTTAGTTGCTTTTGGCGTCATCGCTAACTTTGTCTTTTTCTTGTTCACGATTTTCTCAACCAAGTTGGTATTCAAAAGCTCTAAAGATCAAGGTGTGATCATCCAGGGTGGATTCCGCGCTAATACCGCGATCATCGGCCTCGCCTACGTGGCTAATATTTATGGCAACCAAGGCGTGGCATTGGCTGCTATCTATGTCGCATCTCTGACCGTGCTGTATAATATTCAAGCCGTGATAGCACTGACACCCAAAGGCAAAGACACCGGCGCTAAAGCCATTAAAGTGATCGCCAAGTCCATCACCAAAAACCCGTTAATCATCGCTATTTTCTTAGCAGTCGTCTTCTATGCACTTTCAATTCCCATTCCAAAAATGGTGACTGATGCTGGGCAATACTTTGCCAACATGACTTTGCCTTTGGCTCTACTTTGTACTGGTGGTTCTCTAGATATTAGTTCGCTTAAACAAGAAAAGTTGTCTACGTGGTTCGCCTCTAGTTACAAGTTAATCGCGTCACCTTTACTGACTACACTGGCTGGCTGGTACTTAGGGTTTGAAGGGCTCGATCTCGGACTTATCTTCTTGATGAGCGCAGCACCAACGGCAGCGGCAAGCTATGTTATGGCGCGTGCGATGGGAGGAAACTCAACACTCGCGGCTAACATCATCGCTCTTACTACTGTTGTTTCTCTTATCACTTGTACACTAGGTATATTTGCACTCACTGCAATGGATTTAATATAGCTGCGACAAGCTTCAAAAAACCGACACAAGCCTTGAAACAAAGGTCATAAGCCTTGATTTAGGACTAACTGGTTGGGCATAAAGGCTGCTAGATTTCGTGAAAATTTTACTGAGAGATCTGATATGTCTTCCGTTCAACATACGCCTTCACAACACATCGCCAGTATCGAGTTAGGCAGAGTGATTGCTATCTTGGCGATCATTGGTTTGCACGGCCAAATGGCACTCACTTATTGGCAAATAGATGAGGTGCCTTGGATCGGTTATGTGCTCAACCAAACCGCTCGTTTTGCGGTGCCTCTGTTCTTCCTTATTTCAGGCTATCTGATTCAACCTAAGCTCACAACATCACCTTGGACAGCCTTCATCAACTACTCCAAACCACTACTCAAAGTTTGGTTGGCATGGAGCATCATTTGCTTAGTGATGCCATTCAATCTCGCGAAAGTAGAAGAGTTTGGCTATCTAGGCGAACGTGAAGGCTATTGGGGTTTCTTAATGAATACCCCACTCAACTCTTTCTTAGAGGGTGGGTTGGTACATTTATGGTTCATTCCCGCCCTTGTGTGCGCGGTTTTGATCATCGCCTTAATGGTAGAGATGAAACTCGATAAGCTTCTACTACCGGTGGCCATTCTGCTTTACGTCTATGGTGTATTGGCGGGCAGCTACACAAGCTTAACCGACCTTAGTGCCCCTTTCTTCACGCGTAACGGTCCGTTCTTCAGCACGTTAATGGTGACCTTAGGTTTCCTCATTCGTCAGCATCAATGGAAAGTGTCCTCAGCCAAAGCATTAGGGTTATTGGCGTTAGGCATGGTCATCCACTTTGCCGAAGCGGCATGGCTAACCCAATTTGATATCGCCTTTAATATTCACGATTTCTTGTTTGGTACAGCTTTGTGGGGGATTGGTGTGTTCATGTGCCTTTTAGTTAATCCAAACATCGGCGATTACGCATGGGTTCGCGCTATCTCGAATCGTATGCTGGGTATTTACGTTTGCCATCTGCTGATCATTATTTTACTGTTCAATGTCTGCGGAGTATTGGGCATCACTGAGCTCGCTAAAGACATCACCGTGTTCTTCGGCACCTTTACCCTGAGCTTTATATTGATCGCTGGTATAGAAAAAACGCCACTGCGCCACTTGTTACTTCGTTAGTGCTCATCTAGCCAACGACGTATTACAGGCCTAGTGACCCCCCTCAGTCTGTAATTTGCCCCGATGTAACATTCTTTTCTGCAATGAAGTTCGCCTTGCCAGTGAAAGCACTAACTCGCTTTCACTGGCAACTTTAAACTTCAAGATCCCTTTCCCTCTTATGCGTTACTCTCTTTTAACCACTGACGTGGCAACACACCCGATACATGCTGAAATGCGCGTGAGAAACCTGAATAACTGTTGTAACCGACTTCATCGGCAACCCAGTTGATGGGCTTATTTTGCAGTAACAGAGATTGAGCAACGGAAACACGCCACTTTTGCACGTAATCTCCCGGCGTTTCACCCACCTCACGCTTGAACGCTTCTATAAACTGAGTTCGAGACATCGCGGCCAATGACGCCATTTCTGCAACCGAAAAGTGACGAGCAGGCAACCGGTGAATAGCCGTCACCACAGCAGCAAGCCTTGGGTGTGCAAGAGCAGAGAAAACGCCGCTATCGATTTTCTGTTGTTCAATGAGATGACGAAAAATCAACGCCATCAACGCATCACTCAACTTGTCCATTAGGTATTGCTTCCCTGACGATTGTTGTCCTGAAGATGCTTGCCCCGACTCTCGAAACAGAACCTCAATCACAGGCATTAAGTTCGGTGCATCTTCAAACGGAATCACTATCATGTCGGGCAGAACCGATAATAAAGGATTCATCTGCCCTGAACGATACTCCACGTTCGCACACACAAGCTCTGCACCCTCTCCCACACCTTCAATTGCATGTGGTGTGCTATTCGGCAGGTAAATAATACAGGGCTGAGAAAGCTGCCGGCATTCCGTATGAGCACCAGACAAGGTCAACTCCCCCGAGCTTAATACATGAAGGTGCCCTTCTTTGCCTTGTTGCGCGTTAAATGACGACACCCCACACAGGTTTCCAGAATAGAAAACGCCAGTGCGTATCGAGAAGTGTTCCATTAATTGTGACAGCAGATCCATGCACCCTCCGAACGATTCGCTTAGTTTTTAGTTCTTTTGTCCCTCTATAGACCGGACAAGTGGGCTAAATTACTTCAAACAAAATAACCAACACTGACAAGGAACTTGATATGTCACACATGAAATCGACCAGTCAAAAAATCACTCTATTGGCCGCGTTACTAGGAACCAGCTTTTCGTTAATGGCAGCAGACCTTGATATGAGTGTCGACAACAATGATCTCGCCATTAAAGGTTATGACCCTGTTGCTTACTTTGCCAATGAGGGGCCAGTTAAAGGCACATCTGAATTCACAGCGACTTATAAGAATGCGATTTATAACTTTGTGAGCAGTGAAAACCGAGATGAATTCCGATCTAACCCATCGGCTTATGCACCTCAATATGGTGGCTATTGTGCCTTTGGTGTGGCAATGGGTAAGAAATTTGAAACGGACCCACTAGCTTGGAAAGTAGAAGGTGGGAAGCTGTACTTGAACTTAGATAAGTCAGTTCAAAAGCGTTGGCTGGAGAATACGCAAGAATTCATCCAAGACGCCAACAGCAATTGGACCACTATAAAAACCGTGGAAGCCTACAAGCTTTAAGTTCTAAGTTCTAAGTTCTAAGTTCTAAGTTCTAGCCTTCAACGTTTATCCATTGCCCACTAACAAAACGGAAGCGACCGAACGCTTCCGTTTTTATTTTCACGGCTCAAATATAGATAAGCAGCCAATTATTGATAACACCAAGATAAACAGCGATGTAACGCTCAAATCAGAGACAAATCAGTGCGATTTCAGCACGAATCAAAACCATTTTTATTCTATACTCCTAAAGATAAGCTTTTCTTTTCATGGAAGAATAATGATATTACCTAGGATTTTAGCAATCGGACTCTATGCTTTATCAACACTGACTTACGCTGCTCCATGGCAGTTCGTAAAAAGTGAAGATGGCATCATCATTGATAAGAGACCTCACACTGAAGGCTTGGTAGAAATACGAGCACAAATGCAAACGCCCACCACTTATTCTGGTTTTTTGCTGTTATTGGAAGACAGCGCGAACGTGCCAAACTGGATAGATAACGTATCGGAAAGTCGTGTTTTGATGCAGATATCTGAGGATGAAAATATCGTCTATACCCAGTTCAAAGCGCCTTGGCCTGCCAGAGATCGCGATATGGTGACCTACTCAAAATACAGCATCGAGGATGGGCAGTTTGTCTTGTCGATCAAGGATGCGTCTGATTATTTGACGAAAGAGTCGGGGTACATTCGAATTTATGATGTAGATGCCTTATGGACCCTGCAACCGCTGACAAATGGTAATACCTATATCACCTATACCGCTTACGCGAACGCAGGTGGCATCCTGCCAAATTGGTTAATGAACAAATTATCGATTGATAGTGCACTGAGCACGTTTAAAGGACTAAAAGAACAATTACAGAAGTACCAAGGCCAGCAGCACCCTAACCTGCCAAGTGAATCTCGCTAGCGATACCAGTCGATGGGTAGATAACTAGGTGGCGAAGTAAATAAGTAAGTAAGTAAATAGATAAATACTAAGGCCTTCTAGCGAGGTCGCGAGCTAAGATAAGTGCTAAACCAAACACCTGAAGAAACAGGGCGATATTCTTGTAGAAAGCCATTTTTTCATCGAGCCTTTGGATTAATTCAACCAAGGTCAGATTATCCAAATAGTAGTCATCAATTCGTGCTCGTTGGGCTTCTTGAGCACTGTTTATCAGCATCATAAGCTTGGGTAAATTAGCCAACGAGATGGCTGGCACCTCCTCACTCACCCAACTCCGGAGTTGGCCGCGCAGCGCTTCATCGAGGATGGTGGCAGGTTGAGCGGTTTCTGTTGAGGGTTTATCTAGGTGGATCAGAATGGCTTCACGCTTGCGCTCTAAGGTTTCGATCGTATTCCAGGCCAGTTGTATTGAGTACACATTGCCGTATTTACGATCGTTGTATTCCGATTTTTCCGCTTCAATTTTGTCGAGCACCAAGCTCGACATGACAATAGCCATGACGTTCAGTATGAGACCTGCAAGGACAATCGCCCAAGCAGGAGGAAGGCGCAATGCCATAATGCTCCCTAGAACATTTTATCAAAAGGTAGGTAAGCTAAGTTTAGGACAATCAAAGAGATCATGCAGATAAGCGTCAACACCATGCCCACTTTTCTACCCTTTAAGTTTTTTGCCAGAATACCTTTTGCATGAATCACACGCCCCAGAATAAATGCAACACCAATGGCATGAATAAGCCACACACTGGCACCATTCATCTCCAAAAAGCCCATCAAAATAACCGTAATTGGGATGTAATCCATTGCATTACTTTGTGCGGAACGTGCTATCTGTAGCGACTCAACACCGCCATCTGCATGAGCAACCAGATTGATTCGTCTTTGCTTAATGACTTCTATCGCCAACCAAATCATTACGACCGTCAGCAAGGCTGCGTAAAGTGCTGTAACCATTATATTTTCCTATTACTTTGAGTTTGTTGAGCGTATTTCGCTCACCTATCGACGGATGAGTTCGACAACGAATGATATTCGCGCCCGAAAATTTGTAAGAGATCTCTCACACCGAACGTAAGAGATCACAGTCAAGCTTCGCAGAAAAAAGTAAAATTACAAACCCAACCCCTTGTTTTATATGAATCCACGCATATTTATTTTAGTTAACGAGGATATTTATTTCCTAAGGCTAATTGCGAATAAAGCCTCCAAAGTGTTTAATACTCATGTCGACAGGGAGTTGGCAGGAACAGGAAAAGCCTAACGGATTAGGTATCTTCAGGATGAAGATTTGATGGCTTAGGATGAGTGATCAGCAAGGAAGTTTTACTCTAGGATAGAGTCACTTGTCAGGATGATGAGTTAGCATGGACACCGCTAGGAAGGCGATGGATTGGATAGGTTAAAGGATTTAGCCAAATCAAGGAACGATGCAAGGAGCATACGTGACCTTATTAAAAAATAAGTAACAACGTCAGTAGCAGGATGGCTACGAAAAAGAATAAACCCCGTTTGGTGAAAACCAAACGGGGTTTCTTTTTTCAACGTCGAAAAGCTATTAGTAGCTGATCGTTCAAATAGTAGCTAACCGTTCAAATAGTAGCTAACCGTTCAAAGCCACGTTACAAAATAATGTTCATCAAAAACATAGCACCAAACGCATTCAATACTGAAATCGCGATCATCACAGGGATATAACGACCTTCAGTACCAATTGGTCCCATGATGCGTCCCATATATTGCACCTGAGAACCCATCAAGTAGATAGCTGGCGCCAAAATAGCAATATGGTTGCCGTTCAGAATGCCTTGGTCAAACAGCGTGATAACCACACCGACTGCACCACCCATCGACATCCACGCGCCAATCAATACTGCTGCCGCTTCGCCCGGTAAACCAAATACCGCCATGATAGGTGCAAACACACTACCCATCAGATCCAGTGCACCAGTAATCTGCAACGCCTTAATAATCACAAACGCCATCAGAACATTAGGTACTGTAGAGGTTGTAGCAATAACCCAGCCTTTCTTAGCACCTTCAACGAAAATATCAGTAACCATTGGTTTCTTTGCTTTAACTTCGCTCATTATGCTACTTCCTCTTCCAGTTTTTGTTCTTTGTCTGATTTTGTTTTGTCTTCTTTACCTTCAGTAATATTGAGGTAAAGGCGGAATAAGTTCGCACCAACAAACTTGAAGATAAACATCACCGCAACAGCAAGACCTATTGACGATGTCACTGCCAAAGAACCATCCATCGCCGTTAGAGTGAACAACACCGCACCTGAAGAGAAAAAGTTAACGATCGCCGCACCCGCAGTAAACTGGAACATGGTGAACACATCGGTTTCACGCTTAGTCAAATGCCCTTCATCTTTGAGCTGACGTGTCATCGCAGCACCCGCATCGGTACTTTGCAGAGAAGCAATCAGTGCCAAGCCTGAGTTACCTGGAATGCCCATTAAAGGACGAAGTAGTGGAGTTAGTAGTTTACGAGCCGCGTCCAGTGCACCGTAGTGCTCAAGTACGTTAATCATGCCCAATGCAAACATCACGGTCGGAATAAGTGTCAATGCAAAAATGAAACCGTCGCGCGCACCACTACCGCCTTTACCACGCAGTGACGTCGTTGCCGCTTGGATACCATCAGCCGACTCACTCACATCGTAAGCGACCTTACCAAATGAACCGTTGAGCGTCGTAAAATCGAGCACTCCATACCATTCATTGGACTGCATTAAGCCTGAAAAGAACACAATCGCGAACGCGAGTGCGATATAGCTGCCGATCGTGACTTTACGATCGGTTTTGGTTGGATTAGTCATAAGGACCTCTATACATCTCGTTTATGTGGAACAGAACACGTATAGATAGTGCAAACTAATGAGCAAAAGGTTAATGACCAAAATCAAATAGTGCATCGGTTTAAATAGAAGAACCAAAGCAACATATAAAACTGTGATTCAAATTTTAAAGTAGAGGTATACGCTAAAAAAATTAGAATACTTCTCATACAAAACTAAACAAACCTAGCTTCAACACCGCAACCAAAAACGCACATAATCGCCACAATAATCAGGCTTCGAATAGAAAGCTCAAAAAAATCTTTCATCGTGATCTCACGTTTTCACCCAATCTACTGTTTTCTATATAATCTATTGAATTATTAAGATATCTATCACACTGAACAGGGTTATTTAGGTCTACGCTTTTACCCGTGTTAATAACTGATTAACTTCGGAGCGTAATCCATGTTAGGTATCCAGCTTTCTGCTGTTCTCTCTTTATTATTTTTTTCTACGGTAGCAGGCGCTGCCACTTCTCAGTTGGGAGAGCCGCTCAAACTAACCAGTTCATTTGCTGGCTACCTATCGCTGACCATTTTCGTTGTCGCCTACATCGTGGTGATGATGGAAGAATACCTAAAACTCCGAAAATCCAAGCCAGTTCTACTTGCAGCGGGCCTGATCTGGATAATCATTGGTTTTACCTACCAAGAACACAACCTTGTTGAAGTCGCCAAACAAGCGCTCGAACACAACTTACTCGAATACGCCGAACTATTACTCTTTCTACTCGTCGCCATGACATACATTAGCGCCATGGAAGAGAGAAGACTGTTTGATGCGTTGCAAGCGTGGATGGTAGGCAAAGGCTTTAACTTTCGCTCTTTGTTCTGGATAACCGGTATTCTGGCCTTCTTTATCTCACCTATCGCCGACAACCTCACGACAGCTCTACTGATGTGCGCTGTGGTTCTTAAAGTGGCAGGTTCTAACCCTAAATTCGTCAACCTAGCCTGCGTGAATATCGTGATAGCCGCCAATGCTGGCGGTGCATTCAGTCCATTCGGAGACATCACAACGCTCATGGTGTGGCAGGCTGGCTATGTGAGTTTTAGTGAGTTTATTCCTTTGTTTATTCCTTCGGTGATGAATTACCTCGTCCCTGCGTTGATCATGTCTTACTTTGTACCCACCACTCAGCCCGACACAGTCCATCAACACGTTGAATTAAAACGTGGTGCGAGGCGCATCGTATTCTTGTTCATCATGACAATAGCGACCGCTGTTGCTTTCCATGCCGTACTCCACTTCCCTCCAGTAATGGGCATGATGATGGGGCTCGCCTATCTGCAGTTCTTTGGCTATTACTTACGCAAGACTTTGCCCAACTCACTCGCCAAGAAAAAGGCGGTAGCGATCGCCAATAACGATGAAGGCGCCCTGAAACGACTCGGTTCTGTTGTGCCATTCGATGTATTTCGAAGAGTTTCTCATGCCGAATGGGACACGCTTTTGTTCTTCTACGGCGTGGTAATGTGTGTCGGTGGCTTGAGTCTACTTGGTTACTTGGAATTAGCTTCGGGCGTGATGTATAGCCAGTGGGATCCAATTTGGGCCAACGTCATGGTGGGGATCTTATCGGCTATTGTCGATAACATTCCGGTGATGTTTGCCGTGTTATCCATGGAACCCCAAATGTCGATGGGCAACTGGCTACTGATCACCCTAACCGCGGGCGTTGGCGGCAGCTTATTGTCTATTGGTAGTGCCGCTGGTGTGGCATTAATGGGGGCTGCACATGGTAAGTACACCTTTTTTGGCCACTTAAAATGGATGCCAGTAATCATGATTGGTTATGGGGTCAGTATCGCCGCTCACCTATGGCTGAACGGTGATATGTTCTAGTCTAAAGGGGAATCAACTAAAGGCTTTTCAACACGTGTCCAGACGTTGCTTAACTGCACTGCTGGACACTGGTTGCAGGTTAACACTGCTCCTTCTTGTTGAATACGCATCATCAGCCCAGAATCCACTCGGCTATTTCCTGAATTCAACTCGATGTTAATCAAATCATTTTCAATACGATAAGTTCTAGTGACCGTGTTACCGATTGTTTGATAGGTCATTTGTCCTGACTCAAAAAGTAGATAGCTGTTATCGTCCGCGTTCTCATACATCCCTTTGAACAAAACAAGCTGCGGTACTTCAAAGGGGCGACTAGTATCAGTTAAACAACCGGTCAGCAATAACACACTAGTGAAAGCTATTATCAGAAAATGATGGTTATTCATTTGGGCATCCTTGCCTAAAAAACATGGCTAAATAATATGCAACCAAATCATTATTTTCCAGAAAGTGGCGAATTTATTGCAAAGTCACGTTTTTATTGCAGAGTCACGCTTGAGGCCTCTTAATATTCCTCCTCAGTCGTACAAACCTTCAACCTTAACCGACAGAACAGAGTTTCAAGTCGCTAGCTAAGTAGCTTTCTAAGTTTGTTTTCTTCCCTCAATCACTAACAAGCGTTGTTTACGTTCTACGCCACCCGCATAACCCGTCAGCTTTCCATTTTTACCTATCACACGATGACACGGCACAATCACAGACACCGGATTTTTGCCATTCGCCAAACCCACTGCACGCACCGCTTTTGGGTTACCAATCGCATCGGCCAATTGTGCATAGCTCCATGTTTCTCCATAAGGAATGGTCATCAGCGCTTGCCAAACCGACTGCTGAAACGGAGTGCCCTTGGCTGCGATAGGCACAGAAAACTGGATAGCTTCACCAGCAAAATAACGATCGAGCTGTTTGATAGCCAACGCAAAGATCGGAAAGCTATCATCTTGAACACCTAACTGTTCAGGCTTGGTAGTGTGAGTTTCAAACCAAAGGCCGAGCAGCCCTTCATCGTTCGCCTGTAACGTCACGGTTCCTAGTGGACTTTGATAATAAGTAAAACGGTTAGTCATAATCTCTCCTAGCTTGGTAATTCCGATGTTTATTCATTGCTTCTATATCAGAGAGGTATCTCTATTCCACTTGAAACATCGTTTAAGACTGATTCCAACAATGGAACGTGGCGTAACTTCCCCAAGGCGAAACACTCTCTGTATTAATGGTAGGGCGATGCTCGATGAATTTCTTCACCACCAAATCGCCTACTAGCAAGTGGTTAGGTTCACTGAGCCCGCGCAGCAGCGCATATTGAATCGTCCAAGGACCAATACCTTTGAGATCAATCCACTTAGAAGGATGCTCAGCTTCGTTATCGACCATGTATTGGGCAAAACGCTTTAAGGTTTCCTTACGACTTCCCGGCATCCTTAGAAAGCTCACATCAGCATCAGCTATTTGTTTAGGTGTAGGGAAATACGCTTTCTCTGATGAATCAGCAATTTGTTGTAAGTCAGAGCACTCTTGTGAATTAGCTTGCTCTTGTGAATCAAACACCTGATATGAACCTGAGAGCTTTCGCACCAACAAGTTGAGCTGACCAATGGCCGCTGTTACCGAGACTTGCTGCCCGAGAATCGCTCTTACTCCGGCTTCCCAAGCACTCCACACACCAGGGATACGAATACCACTCTTAGCCACCAAGTTGGGATCAATGGTGCTAAAGAAATCTTCAACTTTGCTGATATCAACATCAAGGTCGAACATACGTCGAATATTGGCGATCAAACTTCTTAATTGGCTCATATCATCCAACTCAAACTCAATATCCAAACTGCTCTCTTTGGCTAAAGTGGCCTTGAACCAGCCCTTCGAGCCGTTCACGTTCACTGTGCGTTGGTAATAACCGTCGCCCACCTCTTCTAAGCCTTCGATCATTCGTCGTCGATAAAAGCCCAGCAAATGATCCCAGTCCAACGGGCCATGGAAACTGAGTTGGATATGATTACTTAGATTGTTACTTGGCTTAGCTCTTCGTATTTGACTTGGCGAAAGCTGAAGCTCTTTTTGAAAGGCATCATTGAAGCGGCGCGTGCTGTTAAAACCACTCGCAAAACCGACATCGGTAATGCTCATGCTGCTGGTATGCAGTAACTGCTTGGCAAACATCAACTGGCTATAAAGGCTATATTGCTTCGGTGACACCCCGATGTAATTGTCGAACAAGGTTCGTAAATAACGATCTGAGATGCCTAGTCGAGTGGCAAGGTCGACAATCGACCCCGAATTCAGCGCACCGTTGTCGATTAATTGCATAGCTCGCAGAAAGGTAGTTTCAACACCTTTCCAAGCCGGAGAAAAAGGCGCGCTGTCTGGTCGGCAACGTAAGCATGGGCGATAACCCGCTTTCAAAGCCTGAGCTTGATGAGAAAAGTATTCGACATTTTCTTCTTTGGGTGGGCTTGCAGGGCAAATAGGGCGACAAAAAATCCCGGTGGTTTTCACCGCTGTGAAAAACATCCCATCAAAGCGAACATCTCGCGCATATCGAGCCAAATGGCACTGCTCACTCGTTAACGCGCTGTTGTGATGAATATTCTTAGACATACTCTGTCCTTCTCATTAGCCATACTGTGCTCCAATAACTAAAAGTTTACCGTGAACTGTTATTGTCGCTAGCCATTTTCGGAACTGAAGGTTAGATAAATCACAAAAAAGGGTTTTCTTTTTACGCAATTCGACTAAATTTAACCTTGAGAAGAAACTCTTCTCACAACGTCAACGATAGGTACTTAGCACACTAAGATGCAGAGACCTGTCGAATATAAAAAGGAAAAGGCTATGGTTCTTCACACGTGTCGTATTGTTTTATCAAACCAACAGGTTCTCACCAGTCAATCAGTAGAGCAGTCTCTCAGCTTTCTTGAAGAAGAAGCGAGTAAGGGGATTTCTAAAATTGAGATTGACGCAACGGATGGCAATCAAATCCATTCATACCTGTCACACTCTCTTGAAGAGTCTATTGAGAATCTAATGAATCTCTAGAATTTTCGAAGAATAGTGCTTTGAAGTGATAGGGCTTTTAAAAAAGGTTACGCATACCAGGCTTAAACTGATTTATCCGAGTTAGGGTTATCTCTGACTTGGCAATGAAGATCATCTCTGGTTTAAAACGAAAATGGCTCCCAACTATATAACTAGTTAGGAGCCATTTTTTATTGAATCTAATCAACAAAGCCGTTGCTTACCGCGAATGCCGCTACTCTGGTGCTTGTTCAGCGGCTTGTTGCAACGTGTAGGCAGTCGATGGGTCAATTTCATTAACCAACTTCTCAACCTGAATGATCGCATCAACCGAAGTACTGCTTTTACGGTAGCTCAGGTAAATTGGGCGATACCAGTCTTCAACCCCTTTGACCTTGTGCAATTGACCCGACTCGATAAAAGGTTCAACCATAGAAACAGGTAAATACGCACTGCCACCTTTCTCTAAAATAAAATCGAGCGCAATACGTGCAGTAGAGGTACGTAAATACGGCGCGGGCACTTTTGGGTGACGCTCGGCATGTTCAGAACCGAAGCGCGTTCCCCAATCGACATAAACGTATTTATGTTGGAATACAGATTCCAGATCATCTTGTTGTGTTGATACCAACACCAAAACCAAATCAGCGACTTTTTTACAGTTCAGCTCTTCCGCTTTGATCTGATCAAAAGCGAAAGCCATATCTAAGGTTCGTTCTAACAAATTACGGTTCAGTTGCTCGCGCCCCATCACCTCGGCCATAAAGCCGTAGCCACCGAAAGAGTCGGTCACCACACTTAAGCAGTTTTGTAGATACGCATCCCAGATATTCGGTGTGCCACCCAGTGTTAACTGCAACGCTTTTCCACTTTCTAACGACAGCTCAAATTTGGCTTGTTGTAAGGTGGATACCATCACTTCAGCATAACCAATCAAACGCTCACCAGAAGAGGTCAGCTTGATGTTATTGCGGTCACGAATGAAGAGCTGAGTATCAAAATAGCCTTCAAGCTGTTTAATCCGCGCACTCACCGCTGCTTGTGTTAAATACAAGTTTTCAGCTGCACGCCCAAAGTGGCGCACCCTTGCAACCTCAAGAAAGGTTCTAAATACTTTCACATCCATCAAAAATACATCTCTGTAATAAATCTGCTAACTAGCCGATCTAGGATTGTTTATCGTAAAGGCAAAAACGTTTTGTTTCCTATTTTAGCCTTTTAACAATATTTTCGCGTGAGCAATAAACACTAATTTCTATCTAACCACATTACTGAGGCTGATATGTCTGAGACCGAATTCCGACACGGAAAAAAACGTTTTTATGACACCATTAAATTCCCACGAGGGTTTGCTAAGTCGGGTGATTTTACTCTTTCAGAAGAGGAAATCCTAACCTTGTTTGGTGACACTATGCTTGCACTTGAGACTGGCGAACTTTCGCCAAGCAACTCAGAAGAAAAACATTTCATCAAAGTGTTGTCTCACCCTCATAAGGCGAAGTCCAAGTTAGAGCGTGTTTGGTTGAAGTACATTCAACTGGCTCGTGGACGCCGTCGCTTTCATACCCTAAACGGCTGCAAACGCAGCGAAGTTTCTCGGGAAGAATACGAAAGAGAGTTAGTGTTAGAAGATTAGTAAAACAGCTCAAAGTGATACCTCATCACTTTGAGCTTTTTTTGGGTTCATCTCGGATTAGCGGGAACTTAAAATAAACTCGCATCTTCTTCGTAATTAATAAGTTTAGCCAACCTGTCCAGTTTTACCAATATTTATATAAAATTCATAGTGATACCTTTGAATAATCACTATTCTTAAATATACCCAATGATAATTCACGCCTGTCGGCGAAACTTCCTTATTTTTTGTACGGCAGTGCCACATAGCCACCATACTTTGATCGCATTTTCATTGCCCCCTTACTCTTCATCCAATAAAGTTTGTTGATCCTTCAGCCCCTGAATCAAATCCATCCGACGATATATGACAAACGTATTAATCTTGTTTAACGCCACCAAATATCCATACAATAATTGTGCAATTTTGAGAATTCCAATCACAGATATGATCAAAAAGGCAAAAACTTGACCTAAAACAATAGCGGAATCTGATAACTTATTTTATAATGCGAATTAATGTTTCAGAACACTATAATATTTAATTTCTAGGGGCAAAATCAATGAGACTTATTCCATTAAGCAACAAAGCAAAAGTAGGTAAATGGGCTGCTCGTCATATCGCAGATTCGATCAACAAATTCGCTCCAACTGCTGAGCGTCCATTTGTACTAGGTCTTCCTACTGGTAGCACACCTCTAACTACTTACGCTGAGCTAATTGAACTTTACAAAGCTGGCGAAGTAAGCTTCAAGCACGTTGTAACATTCAACATGGATGAGTACGTTGGTATCGAACCAAACCACCCAGAGTCTTACCGCACATTTATGCACGAAAACTTCTTCAACCACGTTGATATTCAAGCAGAAAACATCAACCTGCTAGACGGCAAAGCTGAAGACATCGATGCTCACTGTGCAGCATACGAAGAAAAAATCCGTTCATACGGAAAAATCAACCTGTTCATGGGCGGCGTAGGCATCGACGGTCACATCGCGTTCAATGAGCCAGGTTCTTCTCTATCTTCACGCACTCGTATCAAAACGTTGACTGAAGACACTCGTATCGCGAACTCTCGTTTCTTCGATGGCGACATCAACCAAGTTCCTAAATACGCACTAACTATCGGTGTTGCTACTCTTCTAGATTCTGAAGAAGTAATGATCCTTTCTCTAGGCCACAACAAAGCGCAAGCGCTTCAAATGGCTATCGAAGGTTCTGTAAACCACATGTGGACTGTTACCGCTCTACAGATGCACCGTAAAGCTATCATCGTTGCTGATGAGCTAGCTCAACAAGAGCTAAAAGTTAAGACTCTTCGCTACTTCCAAGAGCTAGAAGCTGAGAACATTCAAGACCTATAATTTGATGTAGATCTTGATTGTAGAATTAAAACCACTTCTTCTATCGGAAGTGGTTTTTTTTTTATGTCACAATCGCTATCAACTAAAAAATATGGAAATAGACATGTTGTTGAATGAAATTGTCGAGGTCATCGAACTGACTGACAGTGATCACCTCTCAGAGGCATTAGAAGAGTTTAATCTACATAACGTAGTTCACTCTAACCACCTTCCTTTTTTAAATATTGTCTACGATAACGCCAAGCCACACTTGCTAAAAAAACTGTGCAGCATTGGCTTTAAAGGACAAATTCAATGTGAAAAATTGATAAGCGGTGACTATATTATTTTCAATGCAGACACCTATACGCCCGAACAAGCTAGCTCAAAATTCAGGTAAAACAGACTTCAATTTATTAGGAACTGACTTAAATGACAGACACAACTAACCTAAGCAATGAACAACTATCTCTACTTGGAAAAGCTCTGCTTTCAGTACAAAGATTGGAAAACTCACTCTACCAGTCGATTAGAGCACTTTGTAAACAAAACAGTTCTAGTGATACCCAAGCCATTGAAAACCTGACTTCAGAGCAGTTTCTGAAAGGCACTATCACAGAGCTAAAGCCAGTTATACAACAGTTATATGATGTGTTTGGGGAGACCCTTGCGCTTTCATCAGCAGAGTTAAATGAGTTCCTATACAAAAGAAACCTAGTCTCACTGAGTTTTTGGCAGGTAACGACAACAAGTGTAAAAGGAAATGAGAAACTTGCGAACCCAACACAATTTTTGCAAGAGCTCATCGATCAGTGTGATCTGTGGTTGACAAAAGTAGATCATAAATAGCACCGAGCTTACTTTCACTACCTAGAGATAGCTTAAGAGGTCAGCACATTCTCTTTCGCTAACTGCTGATGTATATCATTAACCGCTAGCACTATCGTAGAGCGCACTTTTTGAAAATGGCGCTCTAAAAACATCCGCTTCATATCATCAGACATGCCTTCGACCAACTCCGGGGCGTAGTCGATTGGCATCATTTTTTGAATAGCATTGATACGATTAAGTTCAAAAACGACATCTTGGTCCCAGAAATTCACCTGACCTTCTTGAATATTTACCCACTCTTTTAGAGTAACGAAAACTTCAATATCGTCATACACCTCTTTACTGATCACGCCTAACCCTAACAATAATTTTGTTCGAACCAGAATTTCCCCTAAAGGGCCATCGGTGGTGAGGAGAGGGTCAACAACAAATTTTACTGCGTAGTCATCTTTATAGAAGATACTTTTCAACAAAGCGTCCAGCATGTCTTCTAAGACATCGTAGGCGCACAACAGGCACTCCGCAGCATCAGCTGATTCGGCTAGTTCTTCAAGTAACTCTGATTCGTGTGTTGTATGTATGGGCATGGTTGCTCTAAAAGAATAAAGTGCCACTGGTGTGGCACTTTGATGGTTTATCATTTCAATGCTAGATAAGCTTCTTCCGCTAGTTTAACAACTTCTGAGTCACTATTCAGCTCAGAATAATGCGCTAATGTCTCAGCAAAGCCTTTTTCTGCGAACATTGCTTGAAGTTCAACCGCTTGAGGGTCGTCTTCGTTCTTGTAATGGAACGCAGCAGCGATTGCTTTTACTAGGTGAGCATTCGGTAGGCCGTACTCTAATGTACCGTTTAGAGGCTTAACTAGGCGATCTTGTGGGCTCAGCTTACGAATAGGTTGACGACCAACGCGACCCACTTCATCACGTAGGAACGGGTTAGCAAAACGACCGAGAATCTTTTGGATGTAGGCAGCGTGAGCTTCTGGATCAAAGCCGTAACGCTTAATCAGAACCGCACCACTCTCTTCCATCGTCGCTGTTACTTCAGCACGGATTACGTCATCTTCGATAGAATCTTTAATAGTCTCATGACCGGCAAGCACACCAAGGTATGCCGTTACTAAGTGACCTGTGTTTAGCGTAAACAGTTTACGCTCAACGAAAGCCATTAGGTTGTCAGTGCATTCCATACCTGGGATATTTGGAATCTCACCTTTGAATTGTGTTTGGTCTACGATCCACTCGCTGAACGTTTCAACCGTTACCGCTAGAGGGTCTGTTTCGCCCGCTTCTGCCGGTGGAACAATACGGTCAACCGCTGAATCAACAAAGCCAATGTGCTCTTCAGTGAACGCTTTCATTTCATCAGAAAGGTGCTCTAACACGGCTGCTTTTAATTGGCTAGTACCGCGAACCATGTTCTCTGCCGCGATGATGTTCATTGGTGCAGTGTTGTTTGCAGCTGCACGCTTTTCAATGCCTTGAGCGATAGACTTAGAGATGATTTTAAGAACCGTAGGGCCCACTGCTGTCGTCACAAGATCAGACTCAGAAATGCAATCTACTACTGCGCTTGTCGCTGAGTTTACTGCTGACACGTTCTTAACAACTTCGACAACACACTCTTCGCCAACAATCTTAACTGGGTATTCTTGGCGTTCAATTAACGCATTTACAACCGTTTCATTTACGTCAGCAAACGTAACCTTCATACCAGCATCAGAAAGAAGCTTACCAATGAAACCACGACCGATATTACCTGCACCAAAATGTAACGCTTTCATAATTTTGACCTTATAAATATTTGAATCTAAATAGCTAACCACTCAAACACATGCCGCTTTCAATCACGTCCTAGGCATTAAGCAGTGACCTATTCAGACCGAACCTTTATCTACAGATAAAGATTGAGACCGGAAATGAGGCCAGTAGGGGGATACTGGCCTCCTTCACTCAGGAGCTTGACTAGAGCTTGTTAGTTTCCGTTGAGAATACGTAGAACATCAGCAGGGTTTGTTGTGTTCTGTAGGCATTCCACAGCTTCTTCATCGTCGAGTGAATTGGTAATAGCCATCAGCACCATGTTGTGCTCATCGCCTTGTGCGGCAATACCGATAACCATCTTCGCGATATCATCTTCATCTTCATCTTCGCCCCATTGAATACCTTCGGGGTACTGACAGAAAACAATGCCGGTTTTTTGTACGTACTGTTTCGCTTCGATTGTGCCGTGTGGTACAGCGATAGACTCACCTAGGTAAGTAGACACAAGCTCTTCACGAGCAAACATGCCATCTACATATTCTGGTGATACGTTGCCAAGTTTTACTAATTGTTCGCCAGCAAACTTAATTGCGTCTTCTTTCTGAGTCGCTTTAAGGCCAAGGAAGATGCTGTCATTAGTCAGTGCAAGCTTGTTGCCTTCTTGAGCTGGTGCTGCTGCAGGAGCCGGAGCTTCTACTTTCGCTTCACCACTTTGTGCTTCAACAAGTTCTGCTACTAGGTTGTCGTATACTGCGCCATCTAAGAAGTTGTTCAGAGACATGTGCATTGCACCTGGTACGGTGTTACGAGCACGATCTGTTAAGTCTTTATGCGTGATAACAATTTGCGAATCAGCCGGTAGGTTGTTGATTGCGTAGTTTGTTACTTCAATATCTAGGCCTGCTGCTGCTACCTTTTTACGAAGTAGACCAGCACCCATTGCACTCGAACCCATACCTGCATCACAAGCTACATAGACAGCTTTCACATCCGCTAGGTTTACACCAGCTTCTGATGCTGCACCTTTAGAAGACGCTTTCATGTCTTTCATTTGAGCCGATGCTTTTTCTAGTAAATCTTCGTCATCACCTTGAGCTGAAGTCTTAAGTAGGATTGAAGCTACGATGAAAGACACAGCCGTTGCAGCGATTACAGAAAGTACAACACCGATGTAAGAACCTTTTGGCGTCATCAACAAGATAGCAAAGATAGAACCTGGTGATGCTGGAGAGATAAGGCCAGAATCGAACACTACGTTAGTGAATACACCCGCCATACCACCCGCGATTACAGCAAGAATTAGACGTGGGTTCATTAGAACGTAAGGGAAGTAAATTTCGTGGATACCACCTAGGAAGTGGATGATAGATGCACCAGCAGCAGACTGCTTCGCGCTACCTTTACCAAACACCATGTAAGCAAGTAGAAGACCAAGACCTGGACCTGGGTTCGCTTCGATTAGGAAGAAGATTGAGCGACCAATTTCTTCAGATTGCTGGATACCTAGTGGAGAGAAGATGCCGTGGTTGATTGCGTTATTTAGGAATAGGATTTTCGCGGGTTCAACAAAGATAGAGGCAAGAGGCAATGCACCCGCTTCAACCATTACGTTAACACCAGCCGCCAAACCAGAAGACAGAACTTTAACCGCAGGGCCAATCACGATGAACGCGATGATCGCGCAGATCATGCCGATGATGCCCGCAGAGAAGTTGTTCACTAGCATTTCGAAACCACTCTTCACTTTACCGTGAACAGCTTCATCGAATTTCTTAATTGCGATACCACCCAGTGGACCAACAATCATTGCACCCATGAACATTGGGATATCAGTACCAACGATAACACCCATCGTTGTGATAGCACCCACTACGGCACCGCGGTCGCCACCAACCATTTTACCACCGGTATAACCGATCAATAGTGGTAATAGGTATGTGATCATTGGACCAACCATTGATGCTAACGTTTCGTTAGGCCACCAACCCGTTGGAATGAATAGTGCAGTAATGAAACCCCACGCAATGAATGCGCCGATGTTTGGCATTACCATATTGGATAAGAAACGACCAAAGTTTTGAACCTTAATCTTTGCTTCTGGTGATAACATAGGTAGAACCCCGTAATGTATTGGTTGGTCAAATGACCGAAAGTGTGTACTCAAAAGTCGATTAAAATGTATCACAACATTTTTAAAATGCACCTCAGCCCAACTTTCGTGATAACCATCACACGCAAAAAACACTTTCGGGTTAACGAGTACACCTTAGATCACAAAAACATCATGAATTTAAATTACAAAGCCAAATTAATGAGAATAGATATCATTAACGCAAGATCTAGATCACATTTTATTTTGTAATACTTAAAAATAAATAGTGATATAAATCACACTTAATAAAATATAGCATCTGAGATCTATATAACCCGTATAAAAGAACATCGTGTCACGAATAATAAATATGCACCAAGATGGGTAAAAATCCTAAAACTGTAATTTAATTACAAATTAGGCGACATTTTGCTTAACATTCAAAATGAGAGCGAATACTCACTAAAAACATGGACCAGTGAACTGCAGTTAGTATCAACAGTTGTGTTATTGTATTTCCCTATTCTATACAACAGCCCCTCAACATTAATCAGCAGTTCTACTGCTAATTGAGAAACAGACTATGCCAGACAAGATTTCCACATCAGCACTAGCCAAACAAAAAGGGATAGAAGCAAAGGCTCTATTCAGTGATTTGAAAACAGCTGGCTATATCGTGCGTTCACAGGAGCGTTGGGTACTCACAGAACGAGGCGAAAGCTTTGGTGGGGAGTATGTCGAACACAAGAAGTTTGGTGTCTTTATTGTCTGGCCAGAAAAACTACTCATCGACCTAGATTCTTTCTCTGGAAAAACGCTAACGGCAACTCAACTAGGCAGTGCCTTTCAACTTAGCGCAAAAAAAATTAACCTGTTGCTCAGCGAGCTTGGTTGGATAACACGTGAAGAAGATGGTTGGCATGTCACCTCAACAGGCTTAAAAGCAGGCGGTGAGCAAAGGGAAGATAAAGCGACTCAAAACCTATTTGTGGTATGGCACGATTCGTTAGTTCGCAATAAACGTTTGAAGCAATCTGTTGTCGAATTTCTAGGGCATGATGCTGAAAGCCACTCTACCGATGTCTCGTTTTCTAGCTTTCGTCAGAAATTTGAGGCGAAACACCGAACCTTAGACGGACATTATGTGCGTTCAAAGGGAGAGCTGATCATCGATAACTGGCTTTATATGGCGGGAGTGGTTCATGCCTATGAACGTCCGCTCCCGATATCAAAAGAAGTAATGAGCGATTTCTACCTGCCAAGCGGCAAGGTATACATTCAGTTCTGGGGAACAGATTCAGGCCCTATAGAAGAAGACAAACGAAATGCGACCAAGAAAGTTTACCAAGAGCACGGTTTTAGCTTGATTGAACTTAACCCTGAAGATATCCCAAACCTCGACAGTGTACTTCCCTCTTTATTACGCCAATATGGAATCAAAGCGTACTAACTGGCTGATTTTCGAAAACCAACACACATCCAGATCACACTAATCAAATCATTATGGACATTATTAACCATAGTGATTTGATGTGTTCGCTATTTTTCCCAAGCCAATCTTCTATTATCTTACACCCATCAACTTGAGCTACCGCAGATACTCGATTTATTGGGGCATGTTCGATAGCCATTTAAGCGTTCAGCCTTTTAGAGGCTGACTGTTCTAGAAACGACTTCTATAGAGATATAGCCTAAATGCGTTATCCGTTTATTGTTGACGTTACCGAACATAACACCCTACAACATTTATATTGATAGATATTAGGATTCAACATGACTCATCCAATCATTTCAGATCTAAACACTCGCTACACAGCTAAAAAATACGATGCAGAAAAGCGCATCTCTGCGGAAGACATGGAAGTAATCAAAGAAGCACTTCGTTTGTCAGCTTCTTCTATCAACTCTCAGCCTTGGAAATTCATCATCATTGAGAGTGACGCAGCAAAACAACGCTTCCACAATACTTTCGAGAACATGTTCCAGTTTAACCAACCGCATGCGAAAGAAGCGTCACATACGATCCTGTTTGCTCACGATCCTAAGTACACTAAAGAGAAATTCGCAAAGCGTGCTGACACAGAAGTAAGCTCTGGTCACCTACCCGCTGAAATGTACGAGCAGTTCTTAGGGGCTTACGCATTCGCAGAAATGAACACAGATGAGACTGGTTTCAACGGAAACTGGACTAAGTCTCAAGTGTACATCGCGCTAGGTAACACAATGCACACACTGGCTCGTCTTGGTATTGCTTCAACACCGATGGAAGGCGTAGATGCCGCTATGATCGGTGAAGAGTTTGCTGACGAACTAGACGGTCACGTTGTTGATGTAGCGCTAGCAATCGGCTACCACAAAGACGGCGAAGACTATAACCACGGTAAACCAAAAGCGCGCCTAGCTCTTGATGAAATCGTGACGACGCTTTAACGCGTTAATTAAGATGACGAATGAATCAACAGCTATAACACGTTAAACAGTTACAACGCTTTAATTTTTAAAACGCTTTTTCGTTTTACAAAATATAGTTTCAACAGCACTTCAGACTGTTAAATTACACTGCCTTGTTTTGGCCAGACACTCGTCTGGCCTTTTTCATGTCTGTATTTCGCATCCATCCTTTCTATCTCAGCTTTAGCCATTCCAGCCGCTTTTTAGACCACCAATACCTAATCAATCCACGTGTTCTAATTCGCGAAGCGCAGGAGTTACGCTATAATCCCCTTTGTTGAAACAGGTTCCTCACCCTGCTCTTTCTGAGCAAACATCATTAATTTTCTTGCCAAACCGCTATAAACCCACAAAGTCATAAAGACACCTAAGATTCATTTTAACCACAAAATACAGAGCGTCAAAATGACTCACCAAACAACACAAAGACCAAACAAACACATTTAAAACAGATACTTAAAAACATGGCACAACTAGTGCAATGATGACCTTAGATATTTAAATAAGGTATTATCATTATGACTATTCACGTTAAATCAAATGTTCACTGGGTTGGCGTCCACGATTGGGAAACAGAACACTTCCATGGTAAGGAATACCACATGAACAAAGGTACCAGCTATAACTCGTACCTGATTCGTGAAGAGAAAACGGTGCTTGTTGATACCGTTGATCATCGCTTTACTGAACAATTCCTTGCAAACCTTGAGATGGAAATCGACATCAATGAGATCGACTACATCATTTGTCAGCATGCTGAAGAAGACCACTCAGGTGCCCTTTCAGCACTATTAGCCAAAATTCCAAACACACCCGTCTACTGCACAGAAGCTGGCGTTAACTCTATTGTTGGCCATCACCACCAGCCAGACTGGAACTTCCGAACCGTTAAAACAGGCGACACGCTCGATGTCGGTAACGGTAAGCAACTCATCTTTGTTGAGATGAAAATGCTGCACTGGCCAGACTCAATGGCAACATATCTCACTGGTGACGAGATCCTGTTCAGTAACGATGCGTTCGGTCAGCACTACTGTGATGAGAACCTATTCAACGATCAGCTAGACCAAGTCGAGCTTCATGACCAATGTCTGCGTTACTTCTCGAACATCCTCACACCTTTCGCACCTTTGGTGAAAGCGAAGATAGAAGAAGTATTGAACTTAGGTGTGCCTATCGATGTTATCGCCACCTCTCATGGCTGTATTTGGCGCGACAACGCGACGCAAATTGTTGAGCAATACTACGAGTGGTCTAAAGCCTACAAAGAAGATCGTATCACCATTGTCTACGACACCATGTCGAACAACACTCGCATGATGGCTGACGCAATTGCAAAAGGTATCCGTAAAGGCAGCCCAGAAACAGCAATCAAGGTCTTTAATATCTCTAAGCACGATAAGAATGACATCCTTGCCAATATCTTCCGTTCAAAGGGTGTGCTTGTTGGTTCATCGACCATGAACAATGTGATGATGCCGCAAATCGCTGCACTACTAGAAGAGATCCACGGCTTACGTTTTTCAGGTAAAAGAGCCGCTGCATTTGGTTCTTCAGGTTGGACAGGCGGCGCGGTAAAACGCATCGACGCTCGACTACGTGAAGCCAACTTTGAAGTCAGTGCGCCACAACACATCCATTGGAAACCAGACACAGACGCTCTTCGCCAATGTATCGATTACGGCATAACACTGGCCGAGGTTTGGCGTGTAGAAGCAGATGAAGTGAGCACACCGAAACAAGTATCACATCATGTAACACCGCTTGAAGCTACACAAGCACCGGCAAACACCACTACCGAGCTCAAAGACGCAACAGAGCTGAAGCCAGAAGAAGCGCAAGATAAGCCAGCACACAGTGCAGACTGCACTTGCTGGCGTTGCACAGTGTGTGAATGGGTGTACGACCCACAATTGGGCGAACCCTACCAAGGCGTCGAACCTGGAACTCCTTGGGCGCAAGTACCTGATGATTTCCTTTGCCCTGAATGCCATTTAGGCAAAGAAGTGTTTGTGGAGAAGTAGCATGTCGAACATTGTTATTGTGGGCGGTGGTTTCGCCGCCCTACAAACCATAAAGATGGTACGTAAAATTGACCAAGATGTCGCTATTACCATGATCACCGCCGATGCCGGGGTTGAGTACAGTAAGCCGAATCTTTCGCACGCGTTCAGTCAGGAACAAACGCCGGAAACACTGGCAGTACATAACGCTCAACAATTGGCTGAGCAGTACAACGTGGTCATCAAAACCAAAGCACTTGTGAGCGAGATAGATACTGAGCAGCAGTGTGTTCATGTTGATGGCCAATCTATCCACTATTCAAAGTTGGTAATAGCGACGGGTGCGACGCCTTTTATACCACCAGCGAAAGGGCTTAAACGCAGCGCAACCATTACGTTAAATAGTTTGGAAGAGTTTGATAAACACAAAGCTCAGATCGACCGCGCTCAACGCATCATTGTGGTGGGGGGAGGCTTGATTGGGGTCGAGCTCGCATTCGACCTTCAAACTGCGGGTAAAGATGTCACGATTATCGAACCCGCAAGTTATCTATTGAATAACCTAGTGCCACCTTTCGTTTCGCTTGAATTGGAAAGGGAACTGACAAAAGCAGGGGTTACCGTCGAAACCGACTCTGCGATTTGTCGAACGACTTACCTCCACGATGGAGTTAGGCTACAAACTACCGCCTCTCGATTAATACGAGCAGATATAGTGATTGCCGCAGCAGGGTTAAGGCCAAATACGGCTTTAGCCACGCAAGCGGGAATAGACGTCAACAGAGGCATTGTGGTCGATGACACCCTGAAAACCAGCGCCAACAATGTGTATGCGATTGGTGATTGCGCTGAAATTGAAGGGCGCGTGATGGCCTATTTGCAGCCAGCAATCTTATCGGCAAACGTGTTGGCCAAGCAGTTAACTAAGGATAAAGGCGAGATCAAAGTGGGCGATGCAAAGCTCAGCTTGCCTCATATGATCACCAAGGTGAAAACACCGAGTTACCCGATTCAGCTGGCAGGGCGCGATATTCACACAGCTCAGAGCTGGGAAACTCGATTCGATCCTAAAGGCATTGTCGCCAAAGGCTTCAATGAAGATAACCAGTTGGTTGGATTCATTGTCACGGGAGAGCACATCAAGGCTGCATTTCCTTTACTAAAGGAGTTGCAAATCAGTTCACCATCATAAGTACAAAGGTGTAAAAGCAGTCGACTCATTACATATGTTCGGCTGTATTCAACGCAAAAATACACATCAAATTCGGGAAAATTTGATGCTTATACTAGAGCAACTCGAGTATAAGCAAGCAATAAAAAAGCCAGTCAACAAACTGGCTTTCTTGTGTTCATCTTAGTGCGATGAGCTCATCGCGTTTAAGCAAAGGCGAACATTAACCGATAAACGAGATGTAACCTTGAAGGATAATCAGGTTAACGATATCGATAAAGAAGGCACCAACAATTGGCACCACCATGAAGGCTTGTGGCGATGGACCAAAACGGTTCACCAAAGAGCCCATGTTCATTACCGCTGTTGGTGTTGCACCTAGGCCGAAACCACAGTGACCACCTGCCATAACCGCTGCGTCGTAGTTAGAACCCATTACTTTAAACGTCACAAAGTAAGAGAAGATACCTAACACCACCGCCTGAACCGCAAGGATAACCAAGAACGGAATCGCAAGGTCAAAGATGTTCCAAAGCTTAAGGCTCATTAGCGCCATTGCTAGGAACAGTGACAATGACACCGTACCAAGAATATCGACCGTTTCGCTGTCAGTCTTATGCAGCTTGGTCACTTCAAACACGTTAGTGATGAACACACCGATAAACAACGCGTAAACGAAGTCAGGAATCATCAACCAAGAAATTTCAAAAGTCGCCACCCACTGCTCTAGGTACTTCGCACCTGTGATACAGATAAGAAGGATGAACAACACCTCAATCACCTTCTTCGCCGTCACTTTGTCTTCTTCATACTCGTTATAAGTAACAAGTTCAGGGAAGCGTTCGTGCGTATGCGTGCCAGTACCGTACTCAGATTCAAGCTGGTTTTTATCAATCAGCTTTTGCGCCACTGGGCTACCGATAATACCACCGATGATCAAACCAAAGGTCGCTGAAGCCATTGCGATTTCTAGCGTATTTGCAATGCCAAACGTGTCTGCAAAAGTTTGAGACCAAGCCGCGCCTGTACCGTGACCACCCGAAAGGGTGATAGAGCCAGCAATCAAACCCATCAAGGGCTCAAGGCCTAGTGTCGTTGCTAAGGTTACGCCTACACCGTTTTGGATAATGATGTAAACCGAAGCCACCCCTAAGAATAGGAATACCTTGGCACCACCTTTCATCAGCTGTGTGTAGTTAGCTGCAAGGCCGACCGTTGCAAAGAACATCAACATAAATGTGTTCTGCAAGGGCAAAGAAAACTCAAGATCAAGGCCGTTAAAGTGCAGGGCTGTAATAGCAAAAGCGACAATCAAGCCGCCGACAATGGGCTCTGGGATATTGTACTTTTTGAGAACAGGAAGCTTTGCATTGACGAAATGACCTAGAAACAAAACACTAATCGCGATTAGGAAGGATTCTAGTGGTCCAATTGAAATTAATTGATTCATATAACCTCTATTTTTTTACGTTCTCATCTTCCTTAACGAGTCTAGTTTTATCTGTAATTATCTGTGCTGCTCTACCTATATTTATACAAACTGGAGAGAAATTGTAGATTCGAAAAGCGAACACATTACTGCGTTCACTTGGTGCCATGTTAGTAGCACGTTAACTTTTATAGGAGATAAAAGGATTTGTGACAACAATCACCTCTAAAAAGTTGAAAACGGCGTGAGTATTATTACCGCTGACTCTGCTTTTTTAATACCTAAAAAAGCAAAAAGGAGCTATTGCTAGCTCCTTTTTCATCACCATCACTGGCAATTAGAATTTTTTCGGTGCGTAACCAGTCATAACCTCAATGCGAAGCTCTTTACCGATCTTGGTCATTGGGTGAACAATTACTAATCCTTTAACAGACTTTTTAAGTTTACCCATATCCGCTTGTTCAGCCTTAGTAATCTCACGCTTAAATGGCATATCAACCAGAGACTTACGCTCTTGGTTCACATCGTAGCTTTCTTTATGTTTCAGCTGAGCGATTTTCTTGGTTAGCTTCTTAATCTCATCTTCAAATTGACGAACAACAGGACGATCATTACGAGTTTTAGCAGCCGCTAACTTGTTGCGACACTTGTCTAGACGGTTGTTAATTTGTTGAAGTTCGTTTTTAACACTCATAATAATTTCCTAAGATTTAACAAGCCAATTCGGATTGGGGCGCGGAGTATAGCACAATGGTTCACTTGAACCGAAATTTATCTTAAACATCGCTACCTAAACGAATCATTTAAGACCAACACAATAGCTCCAAACACAGAAACGCCCTTATTCTTTCGTGTAAACAATAAGGGCGAATGAGCATTTCCTACGGAGCTGATTGACCCCATATTTTTTCGCGAAATTGAGGAATAAGTTGGCCAGCACCAAATTCATTCAGGTGATCGTCATCAACGTATGTTGGGTGATTGTTGATATCCCCTAGGCACTGCTGATCATCACAAAATATCGGCTCAGGGTCTATAAGAGTAACTCGACAGTTTTGGCTGATTTTTTCATAAGATTTCGTAATCAATGCGGTTCTTTGTCGGTACTCTTCAAGAGGAATAGAAACCGAAATATCAGATTGATTTAAAATCGAATACTTATACATAGTTTTAGGTACATCTTTCTTAAGCTCAGGGATTGGCTTGACCAAATAAACAGGGTTAGATTGACTAAGCTCGCACATGGTCTTTTCAAAACTGGATAAGATTGAGTTCAGGTACTCTTCCGATCTGGTCTGAAACCTTTTATCTCCTGCGATTAAACTGATCTTTTCGTTCTCACTTTGCCACCCATCTTCATTCGAACCATAAAGATAGCCACCCATTCTGTTAATGACAACAACAGGAACGTTAGGGTAATTAGTTTTAGCTTTAATTAACGATGCTGAGACAAAATCCCCACACTCTTCTGATAACTCACCACTTGAAAGCACTCTTTTGATACCTGAAATCGTCGGACATGCGCTTCTCGTCCAGTCGATGACCGATGTATCGTTAGGTGCTGACGCCTCAACACTTCTCACTATCGATGCGCCATGACTATCGCCTAAAACAATCGCGGATACGGGTCCTGAGCCATAGTGACACTCAGGAGATGGTCCAAATTCGACGTGGCACTCTCCGCTTCGTGGATTCCGGTCATAGACACTTTGTGCAATGACGAGCTGTGTTTTATCCAGGCGCCAAAGTAATCCTTCACTTTCATAAATAACCTGCCCTATCAAGGCAATAAAGGAAGCAAGAACTAGAGGGTAATAGTTCAAAAAGAATTTACCGCCTTTGGGTCTCTCCTTAGGCCGGTAACTTTCAATGAACTTAAATGAAAGGATCCCCATCAAGACCGAAACCATTACTCCGATTATATTGTGGGTAATAGTGTTATTTGTGAGGTTTTTAATGAAAACATTAATAGGCCAATGCCAGAGATAAATTGAGTAGGAACATAACCCAACCCCTTGTATCAGCCGTGATTTATGAAAGGTAAAATTGAGGTCCAAATTCAAAAGCAGAATTATCGCGGTAGCAATGACCGGAATAAGCGTCACATGACTCGGCCAAAGTGTGCTGCTGTCGATCATGAAAGGAGATATAAACAGTGAGGCAATAGCAACTAACAGCAATAACTGAACATTGGATTTTTTGAATTCAATGGGCTCTCTTTTCAAAGCAACTACCGAACCTGCGAGCAGTTCCCATGCGCGGGACGGTAATGTGTAATAAGAAGCCGAGCTCCCTAAATACGCATAGTTATAAGCTAGACTTCCGATTAGAGTCGTTCCAATAGCAACGGCTGCACCTTTAGCTCCGAATAACTTGTAGGTCGCCATTAAAACAAGAGGATATAATACATAGAATTGCCATTCTACGGATAAAGACCAAGTGTGAAGTAACCACTTGCTTTGCGCGGCCACATCAAAGTATCCCGACTCTTTTAAATAGGTATGGTTAGAAACAAACCCGACACTGGTGAGAATATGCTTACCTAATTTTCTTAACGCCCAAGGGTCTAGGTAAATAATGCCAACGAGTAACACAACAAGGCACATAACCGCTAAGGCAGGAATAATGCGTTTTGCTCTCGCTAAATAAAAGTCCTTTAATGAGAAGGTATTAGTTTCCAAACTCGACATGATAATTTTTGTCATCAGGAAACCTGAAATGACAAAAAACACATCCACACCTAAAAAGCCGCCAGTGATAAAACCCGGAAAAAAATGGAAAATGACGACGATTGAGACAGCTAATGCACGTAATGCATTGATGTCATACCTGAAATTTTTATTCATTATTTGTTCGTTATAACCTTAAATCAATAAACGCACTAAAACTACCCACAATGAAATTAGCGTAATACGCTGGTTTCATTACGCTTCTTTTCTCACTTGCAGTTTTAGTAGTACTCCAATAAACACAAAGTACATCACAGCTAAATCACCATTCCTGAAAGGTGAATCGAATAGACACATGAAAGAAAAATAAACGACCGGTAACAATACAATGGGCGATAGCTTGTATCTTGAATTAAACAAAGGGTACATCAGGCTAAGCATAAGAAGGGCAATGCCTACCAAACCGGATGAAGCCGCTTTATCAATATAGTTGTTATGAAGATGCGCATTAACGATAAATCTCTTACCCGAATTTGTTGGCGTGAATGAGAGTTTATCTAATTGCGCTTCTTTATCACCTCCAATGCCGAGCAAGGGGCTATCCACAAAGAAATCGAACCCTGCTTGATACATTTGTAATCTTAAGCCTATGGAAGTATCCATGTTGCCTTGTGATATCTCATGGTACTCATGCAAGCTATAGTCAATACGTTCACTTACCACGTCATATTTCGACATCAAAAACACAGAAAAAACGACCATGACACTAATACCAAGCAGCGCCTTGTACTGACGATGCTGCATCATCATTTTGAATAGGACAACTAAACCAATAAAAATAACGGCTAGTAGAGGCCCTCTTGACCCCACCAAAAACATGGATAGAAAGCCTATAAATGCCAAAATAGCCATTGCTTTGGGCTTTTTCCCTTCATACGAAACACACCCAAGTGCGAGCAATAAAATGACAGAGAAGCCTTGAATTGAAGCTATAACAAGAGCATTAGACGGCAAGCTCCCCCGATCCCCAGAGAGAAAAAAGATATAGTAAGCAACAAGGACGGTTGTACTGACAACAGAAGTGAAACATAAGTTCTGTATACCTGATAACTTAACAAAGCCATTTCGATAAAAAAGGAAAAATACCAGAGCAATCAACGTTGCCCTCAATTCTTGACTACTGAAACCATGCAACTCGTAAGATATAGTGGAAAAAATAGAGAGCAAGAGCAGTATCCACACCCAGCCATCTTCAAACCAGTCATGCTTCTCCTTGTTTTTTCGGTACAAAAGAGCACAACAGGCCGCAATCAATAAAGTGATACCCGCAAGAGGCTTACTCCCCTGACCTAACCACACCTGAACGGTAACAATCCAAAACAAAGGCAGTGTAATGAGTATCTTTTGAATTAAATTCGTGTTGATTCTAACCATAACTAATCTAAAAATGCTGAGAAGAGTTGCACTCTAAAACAAACTTGCCACTGTCGCAAACGAACTGTAGTGACATACAGCGGAAAACAAAGAAACTAGTCGCTTTAGGGCATTGTCTATGAATCATTTACCTAAAATTCATATGTCCAAACTCAGCCCATCTAACGGCTTTGGCATCAAACTCCAAAACCACGACTAGATAGGTTAGCTTAAGCCTTCTGTCTTACGTATTAGGAGTTAGGAGCTTAAACCCTAGACCTTTACTTTATATTTAAGATCTTGGGCTTCATCGCCAGTCATGCCTCGAAAGCCCCAGCAATGCGATGGCTGTTCCTTAATGGTAATCTCGATATCAATGGGAGAGATGGCCAGCTGCTTTTCTATTTCAGAAAATATCTTCTTAATCAGGCGCTTTTTGGTGTTCACCGCTCGCCCTTCCATCATATTGATTTCTATGACGGTATAAGCTTCTGTTCGCCCTTCGGGATAAAAGAAATCATCTCTTTCTAATGGTACAAACCGATGCGCTCGTTTGTCATCAGGTAACCCCATCTCACTGTTCAAACATTGTTGTAAGACATTAGAAAGCTGTAACTTAATCGGATTTAAGCACTCTTTGATACCATAAATAACGATCATGACCATTCCTTTGATGTGATGTCAGGTAAAGAAGAACTAAGAAATAAACAACGTAAGATAAGCGTGTCACTTGTTATCTACCCATTGACTAATTCTTAACCCATATTACCTAATGCCGTAAGTTAAAAAAGTTAAACCGATTAAATTGCGAATAAACGCGACAAAAAACCATGTCTCCCTCTCTCTAACTTCCTGTTCAATACATCACCCCACATTGATCGAACTTCAACGAGCACGCGTATACATCTCTGAATTACGTACGAATCAAATCCGTACAGACTCAATCATGTATGAACTAAGGAGTGCTATGTGCCGAATTCAGCTGAGAAGATCACACGGATAGAAACCGAATCAGAAACACCCGTAGAGACTTCTCAAGAGCTTGCGGTGTTTCCTCTCCCGTTATTCATTTTGCCAAGGGGCAGACAAAGACTGCGTATTTTCGAACCCAAGTATTTGAAAATGGTCGCTCATGCTGCGCAAGGAGACGGCTTCATCATTGCGACTCAGGACGACACCAACTCCGAACGTCTGAGTTCTTGGGGGACAAAAGTGTCTATTGTCGATTTCAATATGTCCGATGATCAAATCTTGGAAATCGATGTTGAAGGCGAACAGTTGGTGCAGCTTCACTCCTCCTTCCGCGACACTGATGACCTAATCAAAAGTGATTTCCGCCCTTTGCCTCATTGGCCACAACACAGCTATAAGGTGCCGAACGTGGTGACTGCGTTTCTTGTCGAGTTGTTTCGAGAACACGATTCAATCAGAGCACTTTACCCCACTCCTGACTTTGAAAGTCCTCAATGGATCTGTGCTCGACTCCTCGAAATGATGCCTATCCCATTGGAAAAGAAAACCAAATTCACAGAACCCGCTAGTTTTCCGTCTTTAGTTCCCTTTTTGAATCAAATCATTACAGGGCAATAAGCACTTTTATTCACTATAATTTTGTATAGTAGAAATTAATTTAAAATAAAGTGATCCCTACTCTCACTCTCCACGTAGTGTCTATCAAATTCGCATGATGGTTGATTACTATGCAAGTGGAAAGCAGAAGAACAGGGAACGGCAAGGAGCATGTCATTATCCCCGACAACAAACTACCTACCGAAAGTAAGGTACCTACAGAGCTCTCAAGCTGGCTGATTTTGGTTGGTTCAGACAGAGATAAGCAGGCATTTACTTGCTTGTTTAAATTCTTTGCTCCCAAAATCAAGCGTTTTGGCATCAGTAAGTTGGGCGGTGAAGCCGCTGCCAACGAGCTAGTCCAAGACACGATGACCAACGTTTGGAAGAAAGCGCATCTCTACAACGAAGAGAAAGGCGCAGCAACCACTTGGGTTTATACCGTTATGCGGAACGCCGCCTTTGATATGTTAAGAAAGGTAAAAGCGAAAGCAGAGCAAACCATCGCTGACGACATTTGGCCAATTGACGCCATGGTAGCCGAATCACAAAGTGATCAGCTTCAGTTTGGCGATCATCTAATGAGCCGTCATGTAATGACTCAAATCGAAAAGTTGCCTCTCGCTCAAAAAACCATTGTGAAAGGTGTCTACTTCCAAGAGTTATCGCAAGAGCAGCTCGCCCAACAACTCGATGTCCCGCTTGGAACTGTTAAATCACGTCTAAGACTCGCACTCGCCAAACTAAAAGTTCACATGGGGGAACAAGACCATGATTAAACATCACCCAAATGCGGCAATCTTGAAAGATTTTGTCGATGGCAATCTAGCGGATTCGGTTTCTCTGATTGTTTCTAGCCATGTAGAGCTTTGTGCACACTGCCAAAAACAAGTGAGCATGCTGACGGCGCAAGCTGCTGACACTGTCTTTGAAAGCGATACATCTGCCTTTGAAAGCGATACCTCAGGGCTTCAACTTTCTGACAGCGAAATGGACGCGTTCCTATCCGATGATGGAGAGTTTGATTTTGATACGATTGCTCAAATCACTGCTGATTCATCTCAAGCTATCGAAGTGACACCCGAAGTTCAGCAAGTTACGGTTGCAGACACCACGTTCACTATTCCTCGCGCGTTGAACTCAGTGGCGAGAAAAGACTGGATGAACTTAGGCAAAATTTCGCGAGCGCGACTCGATTTTGACGACGAAGCACACCACACCAGCTTGCTGCACATCGACAAAGATGGACAAGTTCCTTGCCACACCCACAAAGGCTTCGAGATCACGCTTCTTTTAGAAGGCAGTTTCGAAGACGAAATGGGCGTCTACAACAAAGGCGATTTCATCTGGTTAGATGGAGAACACACCCACCAACCTGCGACTAAAGAAGGCTGTGTGTGTTTAACCGTTTCAAGTGATGCGCTTTACTTCACAAAAGGTGTGAGCCAGTTATTCAATCCACTCGGTAAATATATCTATTAACCCTGTTGCACGCTATAAATATACAGGATGGCATGAAGTTATCCTGTATATCGTCAAATACATCTGGCTTAAAACATCAACGCTGTTGAGACTTAAAACACACCCGGCTCTGTAAGTACGATTAGCAATGTTGAAATATAATAAATAGCTCAAAGCAAGAGCAAAGGAGTTGGCCAATGGAAAAGAAAATTAAAATAGGCATTAGTGCTTGTGTTGCAGGACATAAGGTACGTTTCGATACAGGTCACAAACGCTCTCGTTTTTGTACAGATGACCTTGCAGATTATGTTGAACTAGAACCAGTATGCCCAGAAATGGCAGTGGGTCTTCCAACACCTCGCCCAATCATTCGCCAAGTTCGTCAGCTAGACAATATCATTCACGTTTCTAGACCTGACGGTTCTGGTGATGTGACCAATGATCTGATCGAGTTTGGACAAAACTATTCAAAGAGCAACCAGCACATCGCAGGATTCATTGTGTGTCAAAAAAGCCCAACCTGCGGTATGGAAAGAGTAAAAGTGTACCACCACCACGGTCGCGGCTCTGAATCGACAGGCGTAGGCATGTTCACCAAACAAGTGATGGAAGGCAACCCATTACTTCCAGTTGAAGAGAATGGTCGCCTCAATGACCCTATTTTGCGCGAAAACTTCATGACACGTGTCTTCACTTATCAGAAGTGGCTCAACCTTGTTGACGAAGGCGTAACTAAACACAAGCTGATTCAATTCCACAGCGCTCACAAGTACCTGGTAATGTGTCACCACATTGAAGGCTATAAGAGCCTAGGCAAACTTTTAGCGAGTAACGATTTAGAGATTGATGAGCTGGCTGAAAAGTACATCGAAGGTCTGATGACGGCGCTAATGCACCATGCAAACCGCGGCAGTCATGCTAATACTCTGCATCACTTACAAGGTTACTTTAAGAAACAACTGAGCAGCGCTCACAAACAAGAGCTCACGAATCAGATTTCATCATTCAGAGAAGGGCTAGTTCCTCTGTTAGTTCCACTAACACTGATCAACCACTACTTGATGGAATACCCAAACGAGTACCTTGAATCACAGGTTTACCTAAACCCGCACCCACAAGAACTTAAACTGAGATACGGATATTGAGCGACATTCTATGGATAAGACGAGACCTGCGGATTCACGATAACCCAGCGCTCCTCTCGGCAGTTGAAAACGGCGTAACGACCGCCGTTTTCATTTCGACACCTCAAACGTGGCAGCAACACCATCTTGCGCCAATCAAAGCTGATTTTATCTATCGTCATCTAAAACAACTCGATTCCCAGCTCGCTGAATTCGGGATAACGTTGCTTCACCTGAAAGCTAGCGACTTTGACGACCAATCCAAACAGCTCATCGATTTGTGCCAGCAGCTTGATGCCAAGTGCGTCTACGCTAACTCTGAACCAGAGGTCGATGAACAAGCTCGCGATAAAGAGCTGATTTCAAGCGGCCTAAACCTCAAGATCAGCGATTGTGACGTTATGCTGCCACTCGGTAGCGTTCTCAACAAACAAGGCGAGATGTTCAAAGTCTTTACGCCCTTTAAGAACGCTTGGTTAAAAGAAGTTCAGGTGAAAGGCATCATCTGCAGTCCAGCTCCTGTCGTGCCGACTGAACGTTCACAAACACAGCTTCCTGACGACTTACAAGCCTTAACCCTCTCCGCTGGCTATGATTTCGACTTTCCTCGTGTTGATTCAAGTCGCTGGCCATTAAGCCAAGATGTATTGGGCAATGTGATCCCCAATTTCTTAGGCAATAAAGTCAACGACTACGCACGTCTGAGAGATATTCCCTCAGTTAAAGGAACATCGGGCCTATCACCTTATTTAGCAATTGGCGCAGTGAGCCCACGTTGGTTAGCGATTCAATTGATTCAGCAACAACCCGATCTGTTATTTGATACGCAATTACCGGCCTTTTGTTGGCTCAACGAATTGATTTGGCGAGATTTTTATAAGCATTTGATGTTCCACCATCCTAAACTGGTTAAAGGCGCTAACTTCCAGCAAAAATACAATGGTTTAGATTGGTATCACGATCATCCTAGCTTTAAAACTTGGTGCGAAGGAAAAACAGGATATCCATTGGTTGATGCAGCAATGCGTCAACTGGTTGAAACGGGCTGGATGCACAACAGGCTAAGAATGGTGGTGGCAAGCTTCCTAACCAAGCACCTGCTTATTGACTGGCGTTGGGGCGAACGTTTCTTTATGTCACACCTGATCGACGGTGACTTTAGTGCCAACAATGGTGGCTGGCAGTGGGCTTCAAGTACGGGCTGTGATGCTCAACCTTACTTCCGAATTTTCAATCCAATCACTCAGAGTGAAAAGTTTGATCCAAAAGGAATTTTTATTCGTAAGTACATACCAGAGCTGCAAAATATCCCAGATAAGCATGTGCATTTCCCACATGACTTTATCGCTAAAAACGGAATAGACAGCGAATACTGGCAACCCATCGTTGAGCACAAAGAAGCACGATTGAGAGCCTTAGCCTTCTTCAAATAATTAGAGTGAATATTATGGATAACTCTCTATGGCTTGATAACTTTCTCAACATGTATCGAGAACTCGGAACCGACAATTTCGACGTGCTTAAGACAGTTTATCACCCTGATATTGAATTCCAAGACCCGCTGCATCATGTCAGCGGTATTTCGGCGCTTACGCACTACTTCGAGAACCTCTACACCCAGGTAACGAGCTGTTACTTTCATATAGAACACACTTTCGAAGTGAACGACGAAGCTTCGGTGTATTGGACGATGCAATTCGCTCACAAACAACTTAATGGGCAAAAGCCGATTGAAGTTCAAGGGCACAGCCATATCAAAATGTTGGACAATCAAGTGGTTTATCATCGCGATTATCTGGATGTGGGTTCTATGCTGTACGAGCACATCCCAGTATTGGGTTGCGCGATCAAATCCATCAAAAAAAGAGCGAGCCGATAATGCGTATTATGATCACAGGCGCGACCTCAGGTATCGGCCAATCACTTGCTATAGATTACGCCCAACAAGGGCATCAAGTGATTGCTTGCGGCCGTAATCAAGACAAACTGCAAACCTTAGTTGATTCTCACGAGACAGACTTATCGCACTCGTCAATTGACCCACTCTGTTTTGATCTGACCGATTACCACAATTTCCCAGCACTCGACCAAGATAAGCCGCTCGACCTACTGATCTTGAACGCGGGTGATTGTGAGTACATCGATGATCCTGTCAATTTCGACGCAGAGTTGTTCGAGCGCGTCATCAACATCAACCTAATTTCAATTGGCTACGCCCTTAAAGCTTGGCTAAAAAACATCAAGCCCGGCGGCCGCTTGGTTTTGGTCAGTTCAAGCGCGAGCTTTCTACCATTGCCAAGAGCCGAAGCTTATGGCGCTTCAAAGGCTGCTCTCACCTACTTAGGTCGAACGCTCTCAGTTGATCTCGCCGAGCACAACATTCATGTCTCAATTGTGCACCCAGGCTTTGTTGAAACACCATTAACCGAGCGAAACTCCTTCGCTATGCCTATGATTATTAGTAGCGAGGCAGCCACTCAACGAATCGTAAATGGTATTGCTCAAGGAAAGAGCGAGATCGATTTCCCAAGACGATTCATATTAATAATGAAATTACTAAGAATGCTTCCAACTCCAGTTTGGCAAAAACTCGCTTCAAGGATGGTATAACAATGAAGAAAATCGCCATTATAGGTTCAGGCATCTCTGGACTGACTTGCGCACACATATTAGATAAGCACCACGACGTGACCGTATTCGAAAAGAACGATTATGTTGGGGGCCACACCGCTACCGTTGATATTGAACATCAAGGCTCGGCGTTTTCGATAGATACAGGTTTCATAGTATTCAACGATCGAACCTACCCGAATTTCAATCAGCTACTCGTACAACTCGGTGTTGAAAGGCAACCGACCGAAATGAGCTTCAGCGTACACAACACCACAACTAAATTCGAATACAACGGCCATAGCATCAATTCGTTATTCGCGCAGAGGAGTAACATCTTCAAACCTCAGTTCTGGTCTTTAGTGTCAGACATTCTCAAGTTCAACAAACTGTGTAAGGCTCAATTCGAAAGTAACGAGTTCACACCGGATGTTACCTTGGGCAATTTCCTACGTGAAAACCAGTTTTCCGACTTTTTCAGCCAGCATTACATCCTACCGATGGGCGCAGCAATTTGGTCGACAAGCCTAGAGGAGATGGAAGAATTTGAGCTTAAATTCTTTATTCAATTCTTCTACAACCACGGGCTACTCGACATCGCGAACCGTCCACAATGGTATGTAATTCCTAAAGGGTCGCGCTCTTACGTTGAAATCATCCTTTCACGCTTGAACAAATCCGTCGCTTTGAACACATCGATCAAACAAGTGACTCGTCAAGAAACGGGCGTCACGATTGAATTTGAAGATGGCGCTACACAAGACTTCGACGAAGTGATATTTGCTTGTCACTCAGACCAAGCGTTACGTTTACTCGGCGATGCGACCGAGCAAGAGCAACAGGTTCTAGGCGAGATCCCATACAGCCGCAATGAAGTGGTTCTGCACACTGATACCCGATTGTTACCAGACAGAAAGCTTGCATGGGCAAGTTGGAACTACATGTTGGATGGCGACAGTAAACGACCTGCCTGTGTGACTTACAACATGAACATTCTGCAAGGCATCGAAAGCCAAGACACCTTCTGTGTCACCTTGAATCAGAGCGAAGCCATCGACCCAGAAAAAATCATTCGCAGCTTTGTTTATCATCACCCGGTACTTAACTCGAACACAGTAGAGGCTCAGCACAAGCGCGAACAGATCTGTGGCAAAAACCAGACTCACTTCGCCGGCGCGTACTGGTACAACGGCTTCCATGAAGATGGCGTCCACAGTGCACTCGATGTGACCAAACGCTTCGGTTTAGATTTGAGTACGAGTTCAGCGCTATGAACAGTCAAACCCTGGCATCCGAAATGGAGATCGCATCCGAAAAGAGTGAAGAGCTCAGCGGTATCTATTGGGGCAACGTCAGACACCGCCGCTTTGGCGACATCACACATGAGTTCAGCTATCAGCTGTATATGATGGGGTTGGATCTTGATGAACTGCCCCAAACCACAGCGCGTAGTGCGCTGTTCGGAACTCGATGGTACAACCCGATTCGCTTTGTCGAATCGGATTATCTCGCTGAAAAAAAAGAAAATGCCACCACGGATGAACCAAAATCACTTAAACAACGTATAGCTTCCAAAGTGCAAAAACTTGGTGGGGTTTGGTCTGATTCAAACCGTGTGACGATGCTGGCTCAGTGCCGCTGTTTAGGTATCTACTTCAGCCCAATCAACTGTTTCTTCTGTTACGACGAAACAGGAGATTGTAAGTACATGTTGGCTGAAGTGAGTAACACGCCTTGGCGAGAAAGACACTACTACCTGATCGACATGCACCAAGAATTAAAGGTTAAGAAAGAGTTTCACGTTTCGCCGTTCATGGATTTGAATATGACTTATTTTTGGAAGATTAAGCCACCAGCGAAACGCACCTTGGTCCACATTGAAAGCCGCCGAGACGACAAGCTTTTCGATGCGACACTGGCCTTGACGAAACAGTCAGTAACCAAGACAAACATTAGACGAACGGTATTTAAGATTCCGGCGATGACGATCAAAGTCGTGATGGGAATTTATTATCAGGCTCTCAAATTATTCCTGAAAAAAGTACCGTTTGTGGGGCATCCAGACTCAACATCTTAAGTGTCTTCACAGCAACTAAATAATAGAACTCGACCCAAGCTTGGGTTCGCTCCAACTAAGGGGCACAACCCAGCTTAGTTGGCACAAAATATTAGAATGAGTTATCAGCGAGGTTTACATGGAACAGCTTGCCAAACAAAACAACAACATTGAACAACAAGCTAAAGCCGTTGCTGTTTCAAGCAACTGTAAATATCGAGCTTTAATCTTTAAGGTTCTAGAAAGCCTGCAATTCGCGACGCTTGAGATTATTGAGCGCGACCAGCATTCGGTGTTCGGCGATCGAGAAGCAGACTTGAAAGGTAGAATCGTGATTCACGATGCAACCTTTTTTAGAGATGTCGTGATTGACGGCAGTATTGGCGCATCTGAGGCCTACATTGATGGAAAATGGACAAGCCCAGATCTCACCAAAGTGATTCAAATCATGGCTCGAAATCAATCTCAACTCGACGAGCTTGACGATAAAACGCAATGGATTTCTCGCATCAAAAACCTATTATTGCGTCGTAAGAATGCCAATACCGAGCAAGGCTCTAAACGTAATATTCTTGCGCACTACGACATTGGCAATGAGTTGTATGAACGCTTCTTAGACAGCTCGATGCAATACTCTTCCGCTATCTACAGCGGAGAAGCAGAAACTCTATCCAAAGCTCAGCAAAACAAAATGAAAACCATCTGTGAGCGATTAGAGTTGTCAGAGAAAGACAGCGTGGTCGAGATAGGTACCGGCTGGGGTGGCTTAGCGATATTCATGGCGCAACACTACGGATGCCATGTCACCACAACCACAATCTCAGATGCCCAACACGCGCTTGCAGAACAGAGAGTAAAAGCGCTTGGCTTAACCGACAAAATCACCCTGCTTAAAGAGGACTATCGCAACCTCACTGGTGAGTATGACAAGTTGGTCTCTATCGAGATGATTGAGGCGGTCGGACATGAATATCTACAGACCTTCTTTGAGAAATGTTCTTCACTGTTGAAACCATCAGGCAAAATGCTGATTCAAGCGATCACTATTGCCGACAGTCGTTACGACAAATATCGCAAAGGCGTCGACTTTATTCAGAAGTACATTTTCCCGGGCGGTTGCCTACCTTCGGTCTCAGTGATGACCCAACACCTCGCGACCAGTACAGACCTTGTTGTCCAAGAAATTGATGACATTGGCCTGCACTACGCTCGAACGCTTAATGATTGGAATGTTGCCTTTGAAAACAGTTGGGAAGAGTTAGAGTCTCTCGGCTATTCAGAAGAGTTTAAGCGCTTGTGGATCTTCTACTTCTGCTACTGTGAAGGTGCATTCAAAGAGCGCGTGATCAGTACTCATCACTTAGTTGCTAGAAAACCTCGTTACTTTGGAGCAAAAGATGAAACGGTTTTGGATTATTAATCTCGTTCTGTTTCAAGCGACCTGGGTTTGCAGCGCGTTCTTTACCGCGCAAGCCCCGTTCGTGGCGCCACTGATTGTGGCCGTTCACTTCCTTCTCTCCCCTACTCGCAGTAGCGATCTGAAAATACTCATTTTATTACCATTGGGGCTGTTGCTTGATAGCCTCTTACTTCACTTCGGCGTGTTTGCCGTCGACTCTGAAATTGCAAATCAATCTTGGTTCCCAGTGTGGCTAGTTTGCCTGTGGATCATGTTTTTAATCAGTTTTAACCACAGCCTAAATTGGCTTTTAAAATGCTCGAAAGTGATCTTGTTTGTCATAGGGTTCGTAGCAGGTACTAGTAGTTATTGGGGAGGCATCAAAGCAGGCGCCCTTCTGACTACTTGGCCAGACGCATCGGTGTTAGCTGCCCTTGCAATAAGTTGGGGGATTTTGTTGCCCTTACTGGTGGCCGCTTACTCCAACTTAGTACAACCCAAAATGGCAACAACGAGGTGACTTATGGCTTTTCCACGCAACCCTACGCAAGCGTTCAAATCTGAGAGCGATGTTAGTCGCGTTCGCACTCAAACAAGCGAGCAATCAAGAAACCGACTATTTAGCTTAGCCACCCTAACCCTCATTTGCGCAGCACTCCTTTTTACCGGGAATGCCAACGCTTCTGCTGTCGATGATTTAAACAAGCGTGGCCAAGGTGAGATGAGTTACTTGTTTTGGACTTTGTATTCTGCAGAGTTTTACACCACTCCTTCTAACTCTGAGCGTGCTTTGAAACTTGAGTACTACCGAGCAATTGACAGCGAAGACCTTGTAGACGCAACCAAAGACCAATGGAGCAAACTTGGTTACTCCAACAACAATATCCAACGTTGGTTGAAGCCTTTGTACGCAATGTGGCCTAACGTTGAGGAAGGCAGCACGCTGACTATCCGAGTTGCTGAAGACAACGTAAGTCGCTTCTATTTCGATGAGCAACCCATCGGCACCATCCAAGACAAGCAATTTGGTGAAGCCTTTCTCGCGATTTGGTTATCTGAGAACACATCTGAGCCCGGTCTACGCAAACAACTATTAGGGTTGAACAAATGAATCCAAAAACAACAATAATAAAATTTGCTTTGGCACTGTTTTCACTCACTTGGCTAGCGGGTTGTGGCTCTGCAAGTTTAGAAAACCACGTAGACACTACGCCAGAGCTCAAGCTTGAAACCTTTTTCAATGGCGAGCTAATGGCATACGGCATGGTACTCGACCGCTCTGGTAACTTACTGCGCCGCTTTGATGCCAAGCTCATCGCTACTTGGGACGGAGACAACGGAGAAATCAAAGAGTGGTTCTCCTTTGCTGATGGTGAGCGTTCAACTCGCGTTTGGAACCTCATCAAAACCGGTGACAATACCTACACAGGCACCGCCAACGATGTCGTTGGGACGGCATATGGAGAGACCCAAGGTTCAGCGCTTTATTGGAAATATGATTTAGAAATCGAAGTAGACGGTAGCACCTATGAAGTGGTGCTTGATGATTGGATGTTCTTGATGGACGACAAACGCCTGTTCAATAAAACCGAGATGTCTAAGTTTGGCTTTAAAGTCGGTGAAGTGATTTTGTATATCGAGAAACTTTAATTAACTGCCGTTTCTGATTCTTAGCTCCATCAGCGATAACCTCTACTCCAAAAGACAATCTCAGCCCACCTTTTAATATCAGCCCGCAAACAATCTCTACCCACAATGCAATCTCAACCCACAACAGAAAATTGTGGGTTGTTCTGTTTAATCCCTCGAATAGCATACCTGTATGCTCAAGCCTTTGTGCTAAGATGCGCCACCAGCATACAAATGGGCTAAACTCAGTTGAGCGAACGTGATACACAGTTCCACCAATTATGAGCACTTCCCCATTGGTTTCGCTAAGCGTAGATTCCCTACCATGAATAATTGAAAAGGCTTTAAAGCATGAGCAAGTTGACCTCAGCGGAGCGTAAAGCTCGCGACAATGAACGTTTCTCACAACGTGTAAACGACCGCAGAGAAAAAGGCGAAGACGTAGTTGCTTACGCACTGACCAACAAGAAAGCTGTAAAATTCCTGACTAAGTCGGAAAAGAAACGCTTCAATGAAGCGAAAGTCATTCGCCAAGAAGAACAGCGCGTGAAAGATCAAGAAGAGCTCAACAGAATCGAAGACTCATTCACGACCAAACAGTTCGACGACGAGTAATCTGATTTTCAAAAGCGCTGGCCTATGCCGGCGTTTTTACTTTTTAGTACTCCTTCTTTTTTCTTTCTTGGCTTACATCACTTTCTCAAACCTCAATTCTATCGAGCAATCTTAGTCATGAGCCTCAGCATCTTGGTCTTAGATCTCAGAAAACACGCTTTCAAAGCCTTACTATCTCGATTCAATTCAACAATCCCGAGTCCCCATGATTTTAATCACCGGATCAAGCAGCGGTTTAGGCGCAGCTTTAGCTAAGCAATATGCGAACGCATCAAACAGCCGTCAGCGCTTAATGATCACTGGCCGCAGCTCACAGCGTTTAGCTGAATTAGCGAAAAACCTGCCAGCAGATACCGTTAGCCAAACCTGTGATCTATGTGACCCGCACTCCGTGAGCGAGCTGCTTGATGCCTTGCCAGAAACACCAAAACTGGTGGTTCACAGCGCTGGCAGTGGATACTTCGGTAAGATAGAACAACAAGATCCAGCTGCGATCAGTGACATGCTAAAAAACAATATCGAGTCCTCGATATTTCTGATTCGCGAGCTTGTTCAGCGTTACAAAGATCAACCCGTCACCATTGCGGTCGTGATGTCGACCGCGGCTCAAGGCGCGAAAGCAGAAGAATCCACCTACTGCGCAGCAAAATGGGCAGTAAAAGGCTTTATCGAATCGGTAAGGTTGGAGCTCAAAGGTCACCCGATGAAAATCGTTGCGGTTTATCCCGGCGGAATGGCGACAGAGTTTTGGGGAACCAGCGGCAAAGCGATGGATACTTCAAGCTTTATGACAGCTCAAGAGGCTGCTCAAATGCTGCAACAGGCGTTAACCAGCACTGAGCATGGATTTGTATCAGATATCACGATAAACCGCGGTTAACGGCTAATGAGAGTATCGAACAGGTAAACAGAGCTATTCGAGCTAATTATTTGTGAGGGTGAGCATGAAAGTGTGCGACAATGCTCGGCGTAAATTCATATTCAAGGTTTATTATGAAACTTCTAGTTCGTAACCTATCGCGCTCTACTGCTGAGCAAGACATCCGTGTTCTATTTTCTGAGTTCGGCTCAGTAAAAGAGTGCAGCCTAGTTTTAGACCAAAACACTGGCGAATCTAAAGGCTTTGCATTTGTTGAAATGCCAGAGCACGAAGAAGCGAAAGCGGCACTAAACAAGCTGAACATGTCAAAGCTTGGCAGCAACACGATTCGTGTAAAAGTCGCTAACTCTTAATTAGAGCAAGCACTTAGCAAAGGCTGATTGTTAGCTTATAGCTTAAGATTGATTGTTAACATCAGATCGGTTGTTAACAGCAGATTAATCGTTAACAGCAATCATCAAATGACTGGTCTCTTTATCTAGCTTCACCGTAAGCTCAGATAATAAAGCCCGTAACGATATTCCGCTGAAAAAGCATAATATCGTTACGGGCTTTTTGCTGCTCGCGATTCTCTTTTCAAAACCAACCTATTCACTTATCGTTTGCGCTTATAACCCTTCATATTCATCAATAGCACGCCTTGCTTCTGCCATTGAACATCCTGATTCCATCACTAACTGCGCGACCGTCATCGAGGGCGTAGCGGCTAACAACGATGCCAAACACACCACAGGCTTAGGCAGTACTTTGTCGATTGCGATTGCTATCCAACCGTCTTTTTCATGAGTGAGCAGGGTTTTAAATTCAATGAGTTGATGATCCTGAGCCACCAACAACCAGTTGCGTGAACGTCGCACTCGCTTCAACTGGCATCCACACTCAGTCGCATTCGCCATCACTTGGCTTTTATCACTCACACGATGTACAAAACTATTCAGTGGGACACTAAACATAACTCTCTGCCAACCAACCTATACCAATCATTCAAGCGCTCTCTAACTACCACTCGGCAACTCAACATTCTCTATCAATAAAATCATGCTTAGAATTACACAGACACAAAAAAACCGCCAGTGATGCGCTAAACAGCCTCGCGGTTTTTCGTACTTTACAGCCGAATGATCAGCATCAGCGGCTAAGCATTTTCAATTCAACATGGATAATCAGCAGCAGCTTTTTGAATTGCCCTGATCACAGCAGTTTGAATTTTTCTGGCCTCCTTGCTCAAAACCCTCAATCGCATCAGCCAACGCAGTAAATGATTGCTCGATATTGTCGCGTGAAGTCGCGATGTTCATTCGCATAAAATGATAACTCTCAGCGCCAAACCAGCCGCCCGGAGTTAACCCCATTTTAGCCTGCTCAAACACCACGTTCTTTAGATCTTCTTCCGAGAAACCTAACTCAGAAAAATCAAACCACACTTGGTAAGTGCCTTGCGGTTGGAAGACTTTTAACTGAGGAATTCGCTGCTCTGCAAATTCGGTAATCCACTTAACTGTGCCTTGCAGATACGCCAACATACCATCTAACCACTCTTCACCCTTTTCGAAGGCAGCAATCGTCGCAAACGTCGTCAAGGCATTACCATGGTCAAGATACATCGCCGCGACATTGGTTTTGAACGCTTCAAATAGCTCATTGTTGTTGGTGTACACATAGCCGTTTGAAATGCTGTGCATGCCGAAGGTTTTCGCCGGAGAGCCAATCAAGGTGATGACCTTGTCGTAATCAAAGCTGGTTAAGCTCGTGAAAGCGTGACCTTCAAAGATAATGTCTGAGTGGATTTCATCGCTGATGATCAGCACATCGTGGCGCTTGGCGATCTCGATGACTTGTTCAATTTCTTGCTGCGTCCACACACGACCCGTTGGGTTGTGAGGATTACAGAAAATCATCGTTTTTACTTTGTGTTCGATTATCTGCTGTTCCATACCATCGAAATCAATGCGGTAACCTTGCTCATCATTAATCAGTGGGCTGTTCACCACCTGACGATTAGCCTTGTTCGCCAAGTTAGAAAACTGGTGATACGCTGGCGTATGGATTAGCACACCATCACCTTCACCTTCACCTTCATTGGTGAATTGACGCAGTAACAATGCAATACCAGAAAGCACACCCGGTACCTGAACGAACTTATCAGCAGAGAGGTTCAAACCATGACGCTTTGAATACCATTGCGACAGCGCTTCAAACACTGCTTGCTCATGAAATTCGTAAGAGTACACACCGCGCTCAACCAGACGATTCAGCTCTTGAGTGATCGGCTCTGCCACCTGAAAATCCATGTCGGCAATCCAGTAAGGAAATACATCGACAGTGTTGTAAATGCTCTCTAGCATCTCTGGTTTGCTTTTGATAAACGCATGTTCACCGTAATTCGATGCACTGTTAAACGCTGTCATGGAGGGTTCCTCAAATAGTGTGCTTGGTTCTTTTGCAATCAACTGGATTGCCTGAATACCCTTAAGACGATAGCGAGATAAAAAGGACGAAGTTTTTAAAGAAATCTTGTGATTAATTAAGATTAATCTCGCATCTCGACCACAATTTCAGTCTTGACCGAGTTCGCGATAAAGCAGTTTTTGTGCGCCAAGTGATGCAGTTTTTCGAGCTGTTTGGCGGTCGGCTTTTTGGTACCTAAAAACACAATCTTAGGGCGCAGAGTCACCTTAGTGACAGACGAGCGACCGGATTCATCTTCTTCCAGCACACCAATCGCATCATCCACGTAAGAGTCGATCACGTACTTCTGCTTGGCGGCAATGCCCAAAAACGTCAGCATATGGCAGCTAGAAAGTGCCGCGATAAACGCTTCTTCTGGGTCGACATTCGCTTCCACCGAAAACGGCAGTGGCACAACATGAGGAGAAGACGAAGCAGGTACAGTGACACCACCATCGAACTCCCACGTATGACCGCGACTGTATTGGTTGTCGCTAAAGGCTTCATCTTCCGCTTTTTGCCAGCGAATGACCGCTCCATATTCAGACATAATTAATTCCTTTTATATTGTGTAACGACTTAGCGATCAGCAGGGTGATTAACGCCATCGTTGGTCACCACATCACCAATATCAAAAGGGTTCACCCCTTCCAAACAGCCGATGTTAAAACCGTATTCATTTGGGCTAGAACGGCGTTGATGATGGGTATAGATGCCGCAGTTTGAGCAGAAGTAATGCTTCGCAGTATTGGTATTGAATTGATAAAGCTTGAGATGCTCCGCACCTTTGAGGATCTTGATGCCATCCAGCGCAACAGAGCCCACAATCGCTCCCCTGCGACGACAGATAGAACAATCACAACGACGTGGTTTTTCTATCCCGTTAGGTAAGCTAAGCTCTAATTCAACCGCACCGCAATGGCAGGTTGCCTTGTGAAAAGGTTGGATAACCGTGTTACCGACTAGTTTCATTTTTATCTCTCCAATCACGTCCATGTGGTCAAGCTATCTTAACGAGAACGGTTTACGTTGTCCGTAAGGAAGCTTTGAATTTAGCATTTTTAGAACAATCAACTTATCCATAAAATCTTCAATAGTTCTCAGTTTTACAACGACATCGCCCTACATTAATAATCGTTAATCTAAGCACAACCGATCCTTAATCCTTATGCAAGTAAGCTCTCCCTATCAATAAAAATAGAGAGAGAAAAAACGTGAACATACTTGGATACTTACAAAAAATCGGCAAAGCACTGATGGTGCCGATCGCCGTACTGCCTGCCGGTGGTTTGATGCTAGGGTTGGGCTATGCTCTTGACCCATCAGGTTGGGGAGCTAACAGCGCATTAGCCACCATACTCGTATACGGTGGTAAAGGCATTATGGATAACCAAGCGTGGTTATTCGCGGTTGGTGTCGCTTATGGTTTAGCAAAAGACAATAACGGCGCTGCAGCTCTATCTGGCCTATTAGGTCTACTCGTCGTGGAAATGATCGTGGGTAACGTGAATGTTATCTCACAGATCACCGGTGTCCCTGTTGATCAAATGGGCGCATCTGAACTTATCGCTTCTAATGCAGCAGTGAGTGCATTCACTGGCATCATGATAGGTATTGTCGCCGCCACTCTTTATAACCGATTCCACACCATAAAACTGCCTGCGGCTCTCGGATTCTTTGGTGGCAAGCGCTTCGTTCCAATCATCACTTCTCTAGCCGCGATTAGTATCAGCTTAGTCATGGTTTATGTGTGGCCTGTCGTCTACGGAGCACTGGTTGAGTTCGGTATTTCTATTTCTGAAATGGGCGCGACAGGCGCTGGCCTCTATGGTTTCTTTAATCGCTTACTTATTCCTGTTGGCTTGCACCACGCACTTAACCAAGTTTTCCTATTCGATTTAGTGGGCATCAATGACATTTCTAAATTCTGGTCGGGCACTGGCGAACTCGGTGTAACGGGTATTTATCAAGGTGGCTTCTTCCCTGTTATGGGTTATGGCTTACCAGCGGCATGTTTAGCGATGTACCACTGTGCTAAACCAGAAAACAAAAAGAAAGTCGGCGGTATTCTAGGTGCTTCAGCGTTAACCGCTATCTTAACTGGCGTAACAGAACCGATTGAGTTTGCCTTCATGTTCGTGGCACCTGTGCTTTATGTTATTCACGCGCTTCTTGCCGCTATGTCGCTATACTTTGCTGCTAGTATGCAGTGGATCGCTGGCTTTACCTTCAGTGGTGGGTTAATTGACTTCGTGCTGTCTTACAATCTTCCGCTCGCAGTAAAACCTTACATGTTGATACTTCAAGGTCTATTCTTTGCGACGATTTACTACTCAATATTCCGCTTCGCCATCCTAAAGTTCGATCTCAAAACACCGGGACGTGAAGATGTAGGCGTTGCAGAAGTAAACCAAGTTTCATCGAATGAGAAGGCGGCGCAATACTTAAAAGTGCTCGGTGGACATGCCAACCTAACCAGTATCGATTCATGCATCACAAGACTGCGTTTAACACTTAAAGACATCAGCATTGTTGATGAAGCGACACTGAAAGCGATTGGCGCAATGGGCGTGGTAAAAATTGGGGCTAACAACCTTCAGGTTATTATTGGCACAGAGGCAGAGGAGATCGCTCATGCGATGAGTCAAATCCCTAAAAGCCAAGACCTAACATCGGTCCCACTTCCAAGTTAAACCCAGCGTCACTAAAACACAGCACACGTTGCGATTCACATTACAGCACTCAGGCCAAAGCGATTCGCTTTGGCTTTTTTGCACGCGCAGCGTAAAGAGATTATGGGAGCGAAAAAGAGAAAAAGACGGGCTCTTGACGATGGGCATGCATAGGACGAACAACCGCTTTTAAGACGTTGATTAATCGCGAATTCAAAGGCCATTTCAGAGTGAGTGCGTACTCCTCCTAGGCAATGATGCGTGCTTGCAAGGTTACTCATTTAAACAATAAAACTGTTTTACATTATATGCATAGCATTCAGTTGGTTATAAGCAATAATCTTGATATGTTAGGCGGAATAGATTCGTGTATGTACGATATTAAAATGTTAGGCGCTACAGTGGAATATTATGATGAGTCAAAAATTTTTGAATTCTTCTCGCCAAGTTCAAGAACGATGGTGGCGTATGAAATTTCATCAGAAATTTGGAAAGCAGTTGAAAGCATTATTCTTGTGGCGGTTACATCGAAAGCTAAACAAAGAGTTCCAGTTTAGAGATAAAGTGATTAACAACACAATTCATACAGTTGTTGAGCAGATGAAAAAGATCAATGCTGAATATTTCCCTGCATCTAAACAGTTCTTCAACCTTAGTCTTTATTTTCTACTTGCCGAAAGAGACATCCAAGCCTTGAAAGCAGATGCTTTTGCGCATCCGAACGAAACGAAACGAGGCATAGCTTTGCGTACTCTGCTCTTGACCATATATGAATGGGATATGACAAAGGTGACGGGCAAGAAAATGGGGTTTATTTTTGAGTGCACAGGTTTATCTGATGAATCAAAAAAAGAAGTGTCAGGAGCATTAAAGGAATTACGCAAAGCTCATAAAGTCACTATCCAGCAGTTTCGTGAAGTTAGGCTTAATACTATTGCTCATAGAGATGCAGATGCGTTGAACCAGTACGAGATTATCTCAAAGTTGGATATTAGAGATTTTTCAAATCCAATAACAAATTTCTATAGCGCATCCGATAAGTTATTGAAATCGTTAGTCAAGGCAACGATGGAAATTGGCTCTCAGCGCAGTTTATTCAACCAAATACTACACCCTAAAAAACGCGCCTAACGAATAAGGATTAAGGTGTTGAGCAGCCTACAAAGTCCACTAAAGTTAACGTTCAAAATAGAGGCGAGCCCTTAATCCTGGGGTGTTATCTCTTAAAATAAGATGGGCATGGTGACGCTTTACTACGGCATCAACCAGAGACAAGCCAAGGCCGTTGCCAAATTCCGTTCGACTTTTATCAGCACGGAACATAGGCCGACAAACATTCATCTTGTCTTTATCTGATATCCCGATACCGTTGTCTGCCACCGTGACACCAAAGTAATCAACCACCACTTCAATTTTTCCCTTTTCAGGTGTGTATTTCACTGCATTTTCAACCAAGTTAAAAACAGCCCTGAACAGAAGGCTTTTATCACCCAATATTTCGCACTCTTGGTCTAGCCGACAAACCAAACTCTGTTGCTTCATTTCAGCAATCGGGCTGATAAATTCAATAGCATCTTGAGCTATTTTTCCGAGATCTACACGCTCTGTGGCGATCAACGTTTGCCCGCTATTCAGCTTGGTGATCTCTAACATGCTATTGAATAGCGATAAGATGAGCTCCAACTCATCATGGCAAGCCGAGAATTGCTCTTGATGTTCATCGGTCAATGTGGAATCCGATAATACCTCTTCTAAGCGTAACTTTAGCCGAGCCATGGGAGTGCGCATATCATGAGCCATGCCTACTGTTAACGACTTCAATGACTCTTCATTTTTAGCCATTTGCTCAATCATGAAGTTGAGATGGATCGCCAAAATATCAAATTCATCATCTTGTTTGGATACGGGGATTTTTACGCTTTTTTCACCACACAGCACTCGATTCATCGCTTGGTTGACTCTTTCTAAACGCTTTAAGATCAGAACCGTAAAAAACAGAGCCGCGATCAGCATAACGGCAATAGGAAGTACAATGCCCGAAAATACAATCGGGATTAGAGTTTTTCGATACTCTTCTACCGCCTGTCTATCAATACCAATCACCAAGCGATGCGTATCTCCAATGCTAATGTTGGCGGTTTCAGACATAAGCGAAACAACAGGATAAGACGTGGTTAGTAAAGGGCTTGTTCGCTCAGAAAGGCGATAGTAAAAATTAGTGTCGGATGTTTGCTTTACGGCAAGTAACCTTTCAACGTCCTCTTTACTTTGATTGGCAGCATAGCTGAATTCGGATGACTCATCTTGCAGCTGTCGAATGAGTTGTGCCCGATGGAACGCATCTGAGTCTTTGTATACCTGCCTAATCACGATGACATTAATCACTGTCACCAACACAAACAAACCGACTAGAGTCTTAAATACAGAGGAGCGAGTGAGGGAGTAATCATCGACGAAGGACATAACCTGCCCCCTCTCACTGTATGAAGCAAATCAGGGCAACCTGCTTCTTCAAGCTTCCTTCTTAAATTGGCGACATGAACATCAATGACATTGGTTTTCGGGTCAAAGTGGTAGCTCCAAATAGCCTCAAACAAGCGCATTCTTGAAACAACTTGCTCACTGTGCTCAACGAAATACTGAATCAGTTGAAACTCTTTCGGCTGCAATTGGAGATCTTGGTTTTTACACACTACTCTATGAGCGCGTAAATCGATTTCTAAGCAGTCATATATCAAATTTGTCTCAGTAACGGACTGACGTTTAGTTCTATTGATAATGATATCTACGCGTGCAACAAGCTCAGCCAGAGCAAAAGGTTTTATCAGATAATCATCACTTCCTGCTTGAAGGCCATTCACGCGATCTTCCACGCTGTCCATGGCACTCAAAATTAATACCGGTAAATTTTCTTCTGTCGCTTTGATTGCAGAGAGAACTTTCATTCCATCCAAATACGGTAACATGCGATCAAGAATCACCAGTTGATACTCGGAGCTTAACGCCATCATTAAGCCTTTCTTGCCATCTTCTGCTTGGTCGACCGCATAACCATGCTCTTCAAGACCTTTGGCCACAAATTCTCTTGTGGTGGTGTCATCTTCGATAATTAGTATTTTCACTACTTCCCCCTTTATCGGAGATAAATATTATCGTAAACCAAACACTTATCGCCAAAAAAAAGAAAGGCTCGCGTGACTAATGCGAGCCAGATGCAACTTAGGGGGTAAACTGCAATTCGGTAATAAAGTTTATTTGATCAATAAAGCTTCAAAGGCACTATAGATCTATCGTCATTGAGGTTTCATTTTCAATAGATTAACGATAATTAATCTCTGCCAGATCTCTCGACCAAGTCATTAAAATTATCAAACAGAAAATCCAAAAACAGCCGAATACGCTTAGGCTGATACTTCTTGCTGATGTACACCACATTCAAGTCGGCACTCGATACTGACGTCGAGGTATTGAAGTTCTTCATGTAGCCATTAAGTAGCGTCACAAGGCGTTGGTTATTGATGTCGTCTTGTACATCCAGTACCGATTTAAGCGCAATACCCTCACCTTTTAATGCCCAGTAACGAATCACTTCACCATCGTCTGAAAATCGCTTTGGAACAACGGTAATCGACTTCTTCATGTCGTGGTCTTGGAAATGCCATGTCTTAAGTTCTTCATTGCTGCGCAGCATCGCCAAACAATCGTGCTCGACCAAATCTGGTGGTGTTAGCGGCGTTCCATGCTTGGCAAGATATTCTGGTGAAGCACACAACACACGTCGGCTTGGCGATAAGCGTCTGGATATCAAACTGCTGTCGACCAATTCACCATAACGAATCACGATATCCATGCCAGATTCAGCAATGTTCGAGAGGTTATCGTTCAAGTACAGGTAAGGAATAACGTCCGGATACTGCTGACAAAACTCCGACAGAATAGGAAGAATGTACTGCTTTCCGATGTCTTTAGGTGCTGCAATCTTTAGTGGGCCTTTAACCTCTTTGACGCCATTTTGAATCAGGTTTTCAGCCTCGCTGACATTATCCAATATCTCCAGACACGCCTTGTGATACAGCTCCCCTGAGTCAGTTAAAGACACATGTCTTGTGCTTCGGTTCAGCAGCTTCACACCATAACGCTCTTCCAACGCTTGAAGCCTTGCTGTCATGGTCGCAGGAGAAAGCCCTAGCTCTCGCCCCGCCGCTGCTAACCCATGATGCTTAACAATGCTCACGAACATCGCCATATCTGAAAACTTGTCCATTCACCTCTCCTACTATTCAGTTAATCCGAATAATGATTTTATATTTTAACCAATTATCAAATTTAGTCGAATAAATATAATGACAACCATCAGCAGAACACGCAGGAACTCAGAACATGAACAACGAACTTACAAACCAAGAAAAGCACACATTCGTCATCATTGGTGGAACATCAGGTATCGGCAAAGCATTAGCAATGCAATTGAGAAACGAAGACAACACAGTACACATTGCCAGCCGACACACCGGCGTTGATATCAGCAATGAGACATCGGTTTGTGAATACTTCGAATCGATTGGTGCATTTGATCACTTGGTGATAACCGCGGGTTCATACGCTCCCGCAGGAAAAGTGACAGACCTTGCTATCGCAGACGCAAAAGCAGCATTTGATACCAAGTTTTGGGGAAGCTTAAACGTAGCCAAGCACGCCGCACGTTACATGACTCCAAACGGCTCAATCACACTAACCACGGGCATGCTGTCACGCAAAGTGGTTGCTGGTACTTACGTAAAAACCGCAATTAATGCCGCGCTAGAGAGCGTAACTAAAGTGCTTGCCAAAGAACTTTCACCGATTCGAGTCAACGCCGTCAGCCCCGGCCTTACCATGACTGAAGCTTACAAAAACATGGACGATTCAGCTCGTTCAACCATGTACGACAACGCCAAAAACAACCTACCGGCAGGCAAAGTCGGAGAGGCAAAAGATATCGCAATGGGCTATCTATTCGCGATTAACAACCCATACGTAACGGGGTCAATCATCGACATCAATGGCGGGGCTCTACTCGGCTAACACTTCGCAAAGAAGCAAAGAAGCAAAGAAGCAAAGAAGCAAAGAAGCAAAGAAGCAAAGAACAATCGTTAGGGCGTGTATGTAAACGTCCTAACAAACAAGAATTAACACAGGTACTTCATTATGAAACCAGAAGCGATCCATAAAGAAAAGATCCCCTTCCAAGTTTGGATACTGACACTCGCAGCTTTTGCCATCGGCACCGCTGAGTTTGTTATTGCAGGCATCCTTCCACAAATTGCCACATCCCTTTCGATCACCGAAGGTCAAGCCGGATACCTAATCAGTGCTTACGCATTGGCTATCGTTATTGGTGGCCCGATCTTAACCATCTACCTCGCACGTTTTAACAAGAAGATGGTACTGATTGGCTTAATGGCTTTGTTCATCATCGGTAATATCTTGTCAGCCTTAGCTCCTAGCTACCCACTTCTACTTGCAAGCCGCGTTATCGCAGGCTTAGTGCAAGGTCCTTTCTATGGCATAGGTGCCGTTGTCGCGACCAATTTAGTGTCTGAGAAAATGGCAGGTCGTGCTGTTGGTCAGATGTTTGCTGGCTTAACGCTCGCTAACGTTCTTGGGGTTCCCGCAGGTACTTGGGTGAGCTTGCAATTCGGTTGGCACACCACCTTCTATACTGTGGCGGCACTTGGCACGATTGCGATGATTTCTATCCTGACATCTATCAAATCAACGGGTCACAGCGAAGCGAGAGACATCAAAACTCAGCTGTTGGCGTTCAAAAATCCAATGCTGCTTATCAACTTGGCGATCACCGCTTTTGCTTGGTCTGGCTTCATGACGCTTTACGGCTACCTTGCGCCTATCGCTATGCGCATCACGGGTTACGGTCAAGAATCAGTAACTTGGATCTTAGTGATTGTTGGCGTCGGCTTAATCATCGGTAACACCTTGGGCGGACGCTCTTCTGACAAAGATTTAGGCAAAGCATCGATGTTTTGGGCTATCGCGATGATCGTTTCATTAGTAGTGGTTGGCCTTGTTGTAGACAACAAAATCCTATTCGTTGCAGCTGCATTTGTCTTTGGTATTGCATCATTTGCGAACGTTCCTGCTATGCAGCTTCGAGTAATGAACCACGGTGGCGAAGGCCAAGAGCTAGCAGCAACCGCGAATATCTCAGCGTTTAACTTGGCCAATGCCTTCGGTGGCTTCTTAGGCGGCATGGTACTCGACAGCCAACTAGGCGCAGGAATGATTCCATTCGCAGCCGTTGTTGTCCCAGTGATTGGTTTGTTGCTTATTGCAAAAGCCAACCGAGCTGAAAAGCCACAAAACGACTCTATCTTCAGCCCTGCGGAATCGAAATAGTGACCACCGCACGCTAAATCAATCAACACATGACCGACACAAGGTAAATACCATGAGCAAATTATTCGAAACAGCAGAACTCAAAGATCTAGAACTACAAAACCGTGTGGTTATGGCCCCCATGACACGCGCTCGTACAAGCCAACCTGGAAACGTGCCAAATGAAATGATGGCGACTTACTACCAACAACGAGCAAGTGCAGGACTCATCATCACTGAAGCGACACAAATCTCAGATGACTCTCAAGGATACTCATTCACACCCGGCGTTTACACACGCGAACAAGTGGAAGGTTGGCAAGGTGTCACCTCTGCCGCTAAAGAACAAGGCGCTGCGATATTCTGCCAACTATGGCATGTGGGGCGCGTGTCTCATCCAACCTTCCAAAAAGGCGAGTTGCCGATTGCACCTTCAGCACTGGCTCCGGTAGAAACTCAGGTTTGGATTGCTGATGAGAATGGAAACGGCAACATGGTGGATTGCATTCAACCAAGAGAAATGACCCAAGCCGATATAGATCGTGTGGTTCAAGATTTTGCTAACTCAGCGAAGAAAGCGGTCGAGGCAGGGTTCAACGGTGTCGAGATCCACGGCGGTAATGGCTACCTCATCGATCAATTCCTAAGAACCAATTCAAATAAGCGCACCGACAGCTATGGTGGCAGTCGTGAGAACCGACTTCGCTTTCTAATTGAAGTCGTGGATGCGGTAATTGAAGCGATTGGTGCTGACAAAATGGGCGTACGTTTAGCCCCATTCATCACCTTCAAAGACATGAACTGCCCAGACATCGTACCAACGATTTTAGAAGCGTCAAAGGAACTGCAAGCTCGAAATATCGCTTATCTGCACCTATCAGAAGCCGATTGGGATGACGCGCCTGTGATACCTGAAAGCTTCCGTGTAGAGCTAAGAGAACTATTCTCTAACACCATCATCGTCGCTGGCAGCTACACCCCAGAACGCGCCGAAGAAGTGTTAAGCAAAGGCTACGCTGACCTTGTCGCATTTGGTCGCCCATTCGTTGCGAATCCAGATCTAGTTTCACGCCTACAAAACGGCAGTGAACTATCCGATCTTGATGGCGCCACTCTGTTCGGCGGCAACGAAAAAGGCTATACCGATTACCCAGCGTTGTAGTTGGTTTTGAAGTGCTAACAATGCCTTAAGTTTTCTTTCAGGCAAAAGAAAGGCTCGCGTGACTAGTGCGAGCCTTATGCAGTTTAGGGGGTAAACCACAATCTGATATTAATTTGGGATAATTATTTAACTTATGAGCTAGTATGCACCTGTGCGCATTGATGTACTATTTTTATATGATTCATCGCGATAAATCAATCGATAAAAGTTAGAGTTTGGTCAATTTAAACCATACAGATTGAAATGATTTAGCGATCTACATCTCGAAAATCATCGTAAAACCCATAAAAATCAGATCTATAGGCTTCTCATTTGCCAGTAGCCTTCACCATTGGTCGAGAGTTGGCTGTGTAAATAATCAAGCGTATCTGCGACTATTCCTGAAATGCCTTGTGGTGGGTTGAATAACAACAAACCACTGCCGATTAGGCGATCATCCCCTTTCGGGTCTCGAAGGCGAAGCTCCGACTTAATCGGACTTGGCAGCAAACCATCTTTCACTGCAGTAACACAGTGATTCAGAATCAGTGAGCTCTTGTCATCCGTGTAAAGCGGGTACCAAATTAGTGCAGATACCGTCTCAGACTGTTGATACGCCTTAACCAAGGCATCGATCACTGCGAGATATTCAGAATCGGTTTCATAGGGAGGATCGATAACAATCAGGTGATGATTATCGTGTTTTGCTACGTCGTCAGGCAACGCTTTAAGCCCATCACCCGCGGAAATAGTCAGCTTGCTTGAGACATCGAGGTCACGTTGTAACGTCTCAATATTAGTTTGCAGTAAATCAGCTTCATCTTGCTGAATGTCTGAAAAATAGAAACTGTCTTGGCTGCGGCCTTGTTGGTAAGTGATGGCTGCTGAGCCCGGATAGAGAGAGATAAGTTGATTCGGATTGTAGTATTCCAGTACCGACATAAAAGAAGCGAATGCCGGAGGAAGATAAGCCTTATTGCGCCACAAGTACCCGACCCCTTCAGCAAACTCACCGGCGTGATTACTTGGTGCGGTGGTTAGGTCATAACACCCTGTACCTGAGTGCGTGTCGATAACATTGAGGCGTGAATGCTGCTGCATTAATGACTGAACAAGTGCACTCAATACTGGATGCTTCAGTGCATCACCATGGTCGCCTACATGACATTGATGTCGATATTCCATTCCCTTGCCTCATTTCTACTAACGTCATCTAAACATACTTCATATCATGAGGGCTTGCCTGCTCAATCCATCGTTTTTTGAAATAGGCTCACTTTTCTCTAACCAGTTGACTCTTATAAAAAATAAAGCCCCTGAGCTTACTTAGGGGGCTAAGTGAGTTCAGGGGCTTTCATTATTGATTTAGGTTAATAGCGTAAGTAAATCGGCCTAGCGTGCATAAGCTAGCTTAGCTTGACTAAGGGTACTCACCCTCAACTTCTACTGGCGCTTTCACTTGGTAGTGACAAGGCTGTAGGCCAAGTAACTTAGGCAGTGTGATGCCGACAGAAACTGAAGACCACGTACCGCTGACAATGCCAACCACGAGTGCAATAGCGAAACCTTGCAGCGCAGCGCCACCAAGTAGCCAAAGCGCTGATACGGTAATTAGCGTTGTTCCTGAAGTCACCATGGTGCGTGAGAAGGTCGCTTTAACCGATTCGTTGAGCAGGTTATCAGTATCACCGTTTGGATTGCCGCGTAGCATTTCGCGTACACGGTCGGCGATGATGATCGAGTCATTCAATGAGTAACCGAGAATCGCTAGCACGGCCGCCAATACGGTCAGGTTGAACTCAAACTGAGTAAAAGCGAACAAACCCAAGATAAGCGTCACGTCATAGATGATCGCGGCAAGCGCCCCCAGAGCCAAACGCCATTCAAATCGCACACTCAGGTACAGCATGATCATTAGGAAACACACCAATACCGCCAAGCCACCTTGGTCAACCATGTCTTGACCCACTTGAGGGCCAACCACGCTGCTGTTAAGCACTTTTACTTGGTCACTTACCGATGACAAAGCATCCACTAAGTTTGGCTGTGGGGCGTCTGTCAGTTGGCTGTAACGAATAGTCCAGCGATCCTGTTCTGCCATACCGACTACTTGAACGTCTTGTTGGAAAGCCGTGTCGAGCTTGGTTTTTAACGCATCTTTGGTTACTTGATCAGAGAGTTGAACCTCGGCAACCACACCGCCAGTAAAGTCCAAACCCCAGTTAAAACCTTTCACTGCCACCAGCATCACAGAGCTCATGAACAGCACAATAGAAATCACAGACATCACCTTACGAAGGCGAGTCACATTGCTATTTGAAAAATAGCGGTCTGAAATAGTCATTTTTGAAGTACTCATGCTTAAATCCTTACATCGTGGCGTTGGTCACGCCCCCAAACCAAATTGATGATTGCTCGTGAAGCAAAAATACCCGTAAACATACTGGTTAGAAGACCTAAGCCCAGTGTCAGAGCGAAGCCCTGAATCGGTCCATTACCAATGGTATATAGAGCCACAGCAACGATCATGGTAGTGACGTTAGCATCGAAAATTGACGAGAATGCGCTATCGAAACCACGATCGATAGAGCTAGCAAAGCTGCGCCCTTCTTTCATCTTGTCTCGAATACGCTCGAAGATAAGCACGTTAGTGTCCACCGCCATACCAACGGTCAGTACTAGACCCGCAATACCCGGCAGAGTTAATACCGCACCCGGTAGCAGCGCAATCAAACCAAATAATGTGGTCATGTTAACCACCAATGCACAGTTCGCGACCCAACCTAAGCGGCGGTACCATAGCGCCATAAACGTTAGCGTAAGGCCAAGACCAAGTGCCAAAGCAGCAAAGCCGTTGGTTACATTTTCAGCACCCAAAGATGGGCCAATGGTACGTTCTTCAATGATGGTCACAGGCGCAGTCAATGACCCCGCACGCAACAGTAACGCAAGCTTTTGTGCGTCTGCCAAACTGCCTGCGCCAGTGATTCTGAAGCGGCTACCCAGTTGAGATTGGATGTTTGCCACACTAATCACTTCACTGTCTTGCTTGCTGTTGCCCGCTCTATCACGGCTGTATTCGCTGTACACCGTTGCCATTGGCTTACCGATGTTATGACGTGAGAACTCGGACATTTTCTTACCACCAGAAGAATCCAGCGTAATGTTGACTTCTGCACTGCCCATCTCACCAATGCCACTGCGAGCATCAATAATGTGTTCGCCACTCAACACCGCCTTGCGGTCGACGACCACACGGTTGCCGTCTGAATCTTTCAGGGTTTGAGTACTGCGAGTGGCATTGTCGTACACCGAATAGAACGCCAAAGATGCCGTTGCACCAATCACGTCTTTCGCAGCTGCAGGGTCTTGTACACCCGGCAGTTCAATACGAATACGGCTTTCACCTTGACGTTGAATCGATGCTTCCGTGATGCCTAATTCTTCAATACGGCTGCGCATGATTTGCAGGTTTTGTTGAACCGTAAGGTTGCGTAGCGTTCTTTGTTCTTCTTCAGACTGAGTTAACGTTAGTGACTTGTCTGAGCGGTTACGTAGCCATTGTGGGAACTCTTGACGAATCAGCTTCTGGGCTTTTTCGAAATCGGCGTCGGTACGGAAATCAAACTGAACTTGGTTGTTCACCACTTTACCGCGGGCATAACGCACTTCGCTCGTGATCTCGTCGACCATCGCTTGAGCTTGCGCGTGATAAACCGGCTCCATATCCACTTCTAATAAGAACTGCACACCACCACGTAAATCAAGGCCTAGCTGAATCGGCGCGAAGCCCATGTCAGTCAACCATTTTGGTGCTGCTGGCTCCATCGCTAGCGCAACGGTCGCGTTATCCAATAGGCGCTCATTCAGCACCTCTTTGGCTTTCGCTTGTTGCTCAGCATCTTCCAAGATCACGACTAAACGTTGGTCTTTTTGAAATGCAGATTTGGCTTGGATGCCTTCGCTCGCAAGGTATTGAGTAATTTGAGTCGCATCGATTGTCTGCTCAGAGCGATTGCTGATTTGAACCGATGCATTCTCGCCATACCAAGAAGGTAAAGCACTCAGAACCATGATGATAATGGTGGCGATAAGCACCGCGTATTTCCACTTTGAATAGTGGTTGATTTGTTTTCTTGGAATGCGTTTTTTCACAGTCAAGATCTCTTCTTTTTACCAATCACCGTAAACACGTGCTCAAAAATAGCGCCGGGAAAAAGCAGTGATCGAGCGTTTTAACCAGCTTGGATGGCCAGTTATTTACTGCGATTGGTATAACTAATGCTTTGCGAACACGAACGACAACTAGTCACAACCAAAACAAGCTGATTGAGTAATAGTGAGGCTAATAATTGTGTGTCGCTATATTGGGTTAATTGGCGAGTTCAACGGGCACGAGGTGACCATCGATACGACCAATTTAGGGTCAAACGATTAGCTAAGAAGTTCTCGGAAATGCGAGTATTGAATATTGCCCTCTTTCCACCCAGAAAGCCGGGAGGACGGAGAACTCACAATACTGGTCCAGTGCTGCTTGGAATCCAACAACGGCGTGTTAAAGAGCAGAGAAGCCAGTAATGAAGGGGGTGAAAAGTCGATCAGTAGATGATAAGCAGGCTCAAGATCGGCCACGCTTTCTTGCTCGTTGCTGAGCATACGTCTGAAGTTTGCAGCCTGGAGGCTCGACTCGGTGTCATGATAGTTGGAACTGTCACCATAAGGCACGGTGCCAAACGGAGCCTTATCGCACTCTAAATAGGCCGACGGATTATCCGTAGTGGCTTGTTTACACTGTTTTATCGAGGAAGATTGTTCATTCTGCGAAGATTGCTCTTGAGCCGAATGAATTTGGAATGGCTTAGAAGGAAACGAATAGCCGTTAGAATTCACTAAGCCAAAGCTCAGTAAAAACAACATTAAGACTAATCGGGTACCTAGTTTAAGCAATCTAATATCCAAACAACATTCTCGTAGATCGTCAATCTACAATACAAATGAAACGCTGTCTTGATTTAAAACATTTTTTTAGAAAATGATACGATGCAACCGATTAGGCACTCACGGCATTTAGATTTATATACCTCAAAAAGAGCTCAACAAAGCTTGGTGCATAGATATTATGAATGGTGTAAAAACAAGAAAGCCAAGCGATGTGCGCTTGGCTTTGGGTTAAGTGTTTCAGTCTGCTTTAGGCTTTAGGCTTTAGGCTTTAGGCTTTAGGCTTTAGGACGCATGATGTTCTTAACCTTACGGCTATTTTCACCAAAGATGCGTTGGACAAGTTGATTCATATCTTCACGAGAAATTGAGTTAACCGTCGCTTTCACGTTAAACAAGGCTTCTACACCATAGTCGTGCAAAAGATAACGAGACACGAACCATGCTTGATCAACAACACTAGTATCTAAAGGCGTAAAGTCCGCTTCTAGTTGCTTGCCTGCCGCTCTAATCTCATCATTTGATACGCCCTTCAGAAGGTCTCCAATCACTTTATCAATCGCGACCTCTATCTTATCGGCATTTTTAGGGTCGATCAGCGCACCAATAAACCAGTCATGGCTTGTATCACCATCTTGCGATACACAGTAAGCATAAGGTGAGTAATCTAGACTTAAATCTTCACGTATGTACGCGTCTAAACGAGTAACAAGCAGGCGTTGCAGCATGTCTTCCATAAAGATATCTTTCGCCGTTTTCCCTCTTACTATTCCAGTTTGCTCGGAAGGCTCCGCAATGACTCTTAGCATGTACTCAGTGCTATTAGCCGTGTTGACCGACAAATCAATACGCGCTTTAGATGGGTGCTTGTACGCGACGTTAAAGTCAGGCACAACGGCTTTTTCCAATGGAATAGAAGCCAAGTACTGGCGAACCAGAGGTTTCAGTTCACTTGGATCAATGTCGCCCACAATAACCAGCTGATTATTTCGGAATTGACCAAACAACTGCTGATGGACGCTCTTTATCTCTTCAACAGAAACCGTTTCCACATTTTTACTATCGAGCAGCACATGATCACTGTCCGCTTGATAGGTATTTTGGTTCATTGCATATGCGAACTGACCAGTAGGGCTTGCTAAGTAAGAATCTCGATTTTGAATGAACTCTTGCTTAACCGCCTCCAGTTGCTCTGGCGATACCTTGACTGATGTAACGATCGCGTTGAGTGCAGCAAAAGTTTCCGCTAAGCCATTACTGGTGAGCTTAAATTCGACGCCATGGTGAGTAAAATCGATAAACGGATAAACCTGAATATCTTCACGATCCAAATGCGCATCAAGCTCCGTTCCTGAAAAACTGCCAACACCACTTCTACCGATAGCAGCAAGAGCTAACTCTGACGCTGGATATAACTTAGGATCGAGTGCGGCCTTACCACCTAAGCTTGTGTAGTAAATACCTATGTCATCGCCTGCGAGATAGTCACGCAGATACCACATATCGATACCATTGCTAAGCGTCCACTTTTGAACATATGGGTCTACATACATCTGTTCCACTAACTCAATATCGCCTTGCGAACTAGGAACAGCAAAAGCACTGCTGGTCACCGAAAACAACGGTTTGGCACCCTTTTCGCTATAAGTTGCTTTCAAGCTCTCGATGGCTTGGGTAACGGCGACTTTATCTTCACTTTCATTCATACCAACCACTACAAAATAGTCGCTAGAAAGCAAAGCCTTAATATTGGCATTAATCGCATCAAGATCGAGGTTTGCGACAAACTCTTCAAGGCTCGCTTCATAGTCTCGTTGTGATTGCACGATTTGTTCGTTCACTAAAGCCGTCGCTTTCTGGTTAGCGTGCTGCACGCTGTCCATATTGTCCCAATCGATCTCAACATTATCGAGCAAGTCTTGATAATAATGCTGTTCGCTAATTATCTCATTTTCAGAGACGCCATAATCACGCAGAGATGCCAATGTGGCGATTAGCTCCTTTTGAGTCACCTCACGAGCGCCGACAGGAAAGCCAACATCCACCAATGAATAGCGCTGATATTCCATAGAATAATGTTTGGAACTTATCCATTGAGTTGGCAAAGCCGCATCATTGAACTTGGTATTAAGTCGCTGCCTGATCAGTTGCTGTGCTGTCTCATCAAGCCAAAGTTGATGCTGTTGCGCGCGAGTGTCTACCGCACTTGCCCCTCGGTTGATCATCAAAGAGATACTTGGCGCTTCCGATTCTGCATACTCAATATAATCACCTTCATTAAAGGTGGTAATTCTTTGTTTTACTGGCTTGGGAGTTTGTCCTCGCTGCCAATCTGAAAACTTCTGTTCAATTAATGGAATGACGGTTTTTGTGTCAATGTCACCGGAGACAATCACCTCAACGTTCTGAGGTTGATACCAAGTCTGATAAAAGTTATTTAGCCCTTGGGAAGTCGCGCTGAGTACAGACTCTTTAGTACCAAGTGCATCTTGGCCTTCATACTGACCACCCTCAATGAAGTGGTCTAAAAACTGTTCTGCGAATGGCTTGTCGTCTAATCGTGCATAACGGAACTCACCAAGAATCACACCTTTCTCTTTTTCGACTTCTGAACTTGATAGGTCCAGAGCATCACCAATGTCTCGCATCCACGTCAGGGCAGACTGTAATTGGACATTGTCAGGTAAATCTAATTGATACACTGTTTCTTGGTAAGAAGTGTAGGCATTGATATCAGCGCCAAAGCTAGCGCCTGCATCTTCGAATAGACGAATCACGTCATTTTGAGAGAAATTTTTACTGCCATTGAATGCCATGTGCTCCAAAAAGTGCGCATAACCTTCTTGTTGGTCAGTCTCTTGGAACGAACCCGCGTGCACAACTAAACGAACAGATACGGATTCTTCATGATCTGGATAAACATGGTAGGTAAGGCCATTTTCTAGCTGGCCTGATGTCCATGCCGGATCCGGCTGGATTAAGGTTTCGGTGATACTTGATGTTGAACTACAGCCAACCAAGGTGAGGCATACAGCCGCCGCTAAATAATATGTTTTCATAACAACCTCTTAATGTCATTCATCGACAATATACAGATTGAGTTAACGATTATTATTTAATATTGAACCGGATGAGTATCTTTGTGATCTAGATCTTTATTTTATAAATTGCACTCAGTTATATAAGGCGCAAATTACGAGCATTTAAAAGTCAGTAACTAGTTTAAAAGTGACAAGCTTGAAAGTGATGAATTAAAAAGTAACGAGTTTAAAGACTAACCCTAACCCAAATAAAAAAGCCAAATGACGGTGCATTTGGCTTAGGTTCGATATCTTAGATTTAAGGTTGAAAGCGACTTTTCTACAAGGTCACTCTCTCAATGGGCTTAACTTTTTGGCCTTAACAAGTTCTTCAACTGGTAGCTGTTATCTCCAAAAATTTCTTTAGCATACTCCGTCATATCTTTACTAGAAATTGAATCTGTCGTTCCCTGTAAGTCAAACAGTGCCTCAACACCGTAGTCATGAATTAAGTAACGTGAAATAAACCAAGCTTGTTGAGTAGGCTTATATTGAAGTGGCGTGAGGTCAGCCACTAGCTGTTTAGCAGCGGTTCGAGTCTCATCTTCAGAAATGCCTTTAACGGCTTCAGCAATAACTTTATCAATCGCCTGTTCAACCTGATCTAAGTTTTCAGGGGCTGTTAAGGAGCCCACCAACCAGTCGTAACTTGGCTCACTGTCTTGAGCGACCGAATACACGTAAGGTGCATAATCCAAGCCTAATTCTTCGCGAACATAAGCCGTTAGGCGGCTCGACAACACGCGCTGCAGCATATCGTCCATGAACACATCCTTTGCTGTTTTCTCTCGAGCTTGCTGAGAAATAATACGCAATAAGTACTGGCTGCTGTCTTCATTATTGATCGATATATCGATTCGTTCTTTCGAATCAGTGCTATAGGCAACTTGATAATCAGGAGACACAACGGCTTCCAATGGCAATGAAGCAACATATTGGCGTACGAGAGGCTTAATTTCAGATGGCTTAATATCAGCAACGATGACAAGCGTATTGTCTCTTAACTTCTGAAAGAGTTGGTGCTGAACGTCAAGTATATCTTGAGATGTCACGGCTTCAATATCTTCACTTTCCAGCATGATATGACGACTGCTATCTTGATAGCTATTATGGTTAACCATTTTCATAAACTGACCCACTGGGGTTTCTAGATAAGCCGTGCGATCTTGTGCAAATTCAGATTTCACAGCCTCAAGCTGATCGCTGTCAATTTTAGGTGCGGTCACAATGGTATACAGCGCAGCTAAGCCTTCTGCGAGCGTCTTTTTCTTAGTGCTTATTTCCAGCCCATGATGAGTAAAGTTGATGAAGGAATAAATTTGGATGTCTTTGCGTTTCAAATGGGTATTTAATTCCGATCCACTGAATTTACCAACACCACTACGGATCGATGCTGAAATCGCCACCTCTGACGCAGGAAATAAAGACGAATCTAGGGCTGCTTTTCCACCTTCACTCGCATAATAAACACCAACATTATTACCCACCTCAGGGTTTCGTAAATACCAAACCTCGATACCATTGCTCAATGTCCATTGTTGTAAGTTAGGATCCTCACTCACCTGAATTTGTTTCACAATGTCGCCTTGAGATTCTGGCACGCTAAACGCAGAACTTGCGGTAACGAGCAGTGGCTTGTTACCTTTCTTTTCATAGGCTTTTCTGACATCTTTTAGCTCGTTATCCATTGCTAGCATGTCTTCCTTAGACGATAAACCTAACCCCAAAATATAAGGGCTGGAAAGCAAATCATCTAAGTTATCATTCACGGCCTCCAGATCCGTATTCGCAAGAAACGTTTTCAAGCTCGACTTATAATCAAGCTGTGATTGAACGGGTTGGTTAATCACCAATGCTGTCGATTTACCATCAGCATGAGCCACAGCATCCATTTGATCCCAGTTTAGTTGAATGTCGTCAAGGTTCTCTTGGTATTGCTGAAGCACACTCGCCAACTCATATTCACTTACGCCATAGTCACGCAAAGAGGCGAGAGTAGAAACAAACTGCTGCTGACTTTGCTCTCGGCTATTAACAGGAAAACTGACCGTAGTAATCGAATACCTTTGGTACTCTAATAAGTAGGGTGTTGAAAAAACCCACTGCACAGGTAACGCAGCGTCAACAAAGTCAGAATTCAACCTTTGTTGGATAAGTTGTTGAGCAATATCATCTAACCAAAGCTGATGTTGTTGCTCATGGCTCTGTGTCACTCTTTCCCCACGGTCAATGACTATCCCGATGCTCGGTGGCTCGACACCAGATCCATACGCCACAAAATCTTGAGTATTGTAATCCACTGACGTGTTCTTCACGGGAACCGGTGTTGTGCCTCTTTGCCAATCAGAGAAAGTATCTTCAATCAAAGGGATCACTTCTGCCAATGTGATATCACCAGAGACAATCACTTCGGTTAACTGAGGTTGATACCAGGTTTGGTAATAGTTCTTTAATTCTTGAACATTCGCTTTAGAAACGGATTCTTTATTGCCAATAGGATCGTTACTTTGGTAAGTCGTCCCTTCAACCAGATGATCGTAGAACTTAAACGAGAGAGGTTTATCTTCAACTCGCGTGTATCGAAACTCCCCAAGTATCACACCTTTCTCTTTTTCGATTTCAGCTTCGGACAGCAATAAACCATCGCCAATGTCTCTAAACCAAGCCAGCGCTTTGTCTAGGTTCTTATTGTCGGGCAGATCTAATTTATAGAGGGTTTCTTGATAAGAGGTGTAAGCATTTAAGTCTGCACCAAAACTGGCACCAGATTGCTCAAATAGCTCGACCACCTCATTTCCTGAAAAGTTCTTGCTGCCATTAAACGCCATATGCTCAACAAAGTGGGCGTACCCTTTCTGTTGTTCGCTCTCTTGCAAAGATCCGGCATGCACGAGTAAGCGTACCGAGACCGGTTGTTCTTGGTCAGGGTAGACATGGTAGGTTAATCCGTTATCTAACTCTCCTTTGACCCAGTATGGATCGGATTTCAATAACGTTTGTTGTTGAGGAGTAGAGCTGCAACCTAGCAATGTGGAGCTCAATACGACGACTAAATAGTATGCTTTCATAACGATCTCTTTGAAGGGCTTTCCTCCAATATATCCGATCGCAATAGCATAATAATTTCATATAAATTCAGTCATTTAAATTTTGAGAGACAATCTAAACATGCATGAAACTGTCAACTTTATAAATTACACAAGCTGATAGTCATAGATTATAGATCGGGTGATTTCACATCCCTTAAAACTGATTTATTAAATTCCCTTAAACAGGTTTCTCACATCCCTTTAAAAAGAGCTTGCGAGGCGCGGCTGATCGGTAGCTTTTCGCCTGACACATACGCCGACATTTGGCCAGAGAGCCCTTTCTTCACCTTATCAATGGCCGACACTTTAACCACCACCGAGCGGTGAATCTGCCAAAACTCATCTGGGTTAAGCTGGGCGATCAACTCTTTTAGCGACACGCGAAGAATAAACTCCTCTAGCAAACCGCCTTGACCTTTTTTGAATATCGACACGTACTTGTCTTCCGTTTTGAAGTAAGCAACATCATCGACGGCGATAAGGTGAATGTCTTCTCCGACACTGGCTTTGAGCCACGTGAGATGTTTCTTCTGCTGTTGATAAAGGGGCTGCGATAGATAAGGAGGCTGTGTTTGCTGGGAAGACGATTGTGATAGTTGTTGAAGCTGAGCCATTAACGCCGTGATATCGGGCTGTTCTGGCGTAATACCTGATTGTGTTTGATTGCTCGACAGACGCGCTTGCACCTTCTGGCATGTCGCCAGTAAGCGCTCTTCATTGATTGGCTTAAGCAGGTAATCCATCGCATTATGTTCAAAGGCTTTAACTGCGTATTCGTCATAAGCCGTAATGAACACAATCAATGGCGGCGAATCTAGCTTGTTCAATTGTTTCGCCAGCGAGATTCCATCCAGCTCAGGCATACGAATATCGAGAAACGCCACGTCGGGCTTAAGCTGCTGAATACTCTGCATCGCCTCCAAACCGTTTTGTGCCTTGCTGACGATCTCCAGCTCCGGCCAAACCTCAGCAAGGCTCTTGTCTAGGTGGTGCCTTAACAGTGCTTCATCGTCTGCGATAATCGCCGTTACGCTCGGCTGTATTGCTGGGTTGTTCATGGTTAGTCCTTTAAATTCACACTGTAAATCGTCTATTTTTCGTCACTGTTCTGTGCTTTCTGGTCTGTAATTCTAAGTGGCTGCGTCAGTCAGTGGTAACAAGATCGTAGAGACTACCCCACCCTCAGCTTGTTCAGTAATCGTTAGGCTCGCCTGATCACCATAAAGGGTTTCGATTCTTTGACGAATATTGCTTAACCCAACACCATGCCCCGTATTCGCAGAAGGTATTTTCAACCCTGCACCACTGTCTGACACTTCAATCTTCAACTGCTCGGCTTGTTGAGTAATACGGATATTCACTTGGCCACCCGCCGCTTTGGGCTCAATGCCGTGCGTGAGTGCATTCTCGACCAAGGGTTGAATCAAGAACGGTGGAATCACCTGAAAATCACTAATCTCGTGTGTTTCAATCGAGAACGTTAAGCGCTCACCCAAGCGTATCTTTTGGATATTAAGATAAGCGTCTAACAAGTCGACCTCTTGTGCGATGGTCGATTGCTCAGTGCGGCTGTTTTTCAAGGTCACACGCAACAAGTCGGTGAGCTTTTCGAGCATCAACTTGGCTTTCGCGCTATCACTCTCTATCAACACATTGATGGTCGCAAGTGTGTTGAATAAGAAGTGCGGTTCAATTTGGCTTTGCAGTTGCTTAAGCTGACTCAGCACCACCACCTTTTCTTGATCGGCCTGACTACGCTTGGCCACTTCCAATTCGTTATCAGCGCGCAGTTGTTGCTCTCGTGTGTAGAAATAGTAATAGCAAACCGAACAGAAAATCACACCGAGCAACACGACAGATTTAAGGTCCGAGATATTGGATCCAAAATATCCGTTCAACCAATAGTGCGCGTTCAAGGTACCAAAGGTCATCGCGATCACCATTGAGATACCCACTTCAAGCGTTCGAGATGTCCTCTTAAACAACTTCACCAAGATGAAAGAAGAACCCACGGCGCTGTAACCAAAGCCAAAACTGATTGCCAGGTTAACCGTTAATCCGCCGCCCCAAATCGTATGGGTTGTAATCGCAATAAGAACACAAAATAGCGTGGTGAACGCGAAACTCTTAATCCATGAAAATCGACTGTTTGAAGAAGTGTCCATTAAAATCGCCCTTTGATATTTAAGAGAATCATATGACTATCGGGTAAGCTGGCGTAAGCAGAATCATTTTTACCGCCTAGAAAGCGTGCAGCAAGTTCCAAATCCAACGATGAATTGCCATTATCTAATGCTTGATAATTGAGCCACTGAGTCGCAATAAAACCGCCGTCTTGAGGAGACAACATCACATCGAATGTTGGCGTAATATCTTCAAGCCAGCCATGTGTCGAATCCAAAGACCAGTGAAACATGATGTTGTGCTGAACCAAATTGGCGTGTTGATAACCTTGCGCGTAAGACCCTGCCAGTGATGCTGTCATCGAATTAACCGACAAAGACTCGGCACTTTCTATTGCACTTTGCCATTCAGAATTGCTCCAAGCGCGGCTATCAAACCAATATTCCAAGACCACATTGTGACCCGTGTCATTGGCCCATGTTAGTCCTGCCAACGCTTGATAAGCTTCGCCCTGCTCTTCAAGATAAACCGGTTTAAGCATTGAATCAGGCTGACTGTAGCCAAGGCTTTGTCGTTGATAGACCACCGAGCCATGAAACTCCCAAGCGAGGTTCAACACCGACACTAAACTCGCTCCAAGCAAGCCGTGACGTACATCGTCATAATAAGCGACCCACTGATACTCATGATCGCCCACTAGGTTGTAACGACGTAAGCCAACCCCTTGTTGCTGATTCTGCTTTTCGAATTCATTTACGTCTTGAGAAGTCCATGATGAATCACTGTAAAGCAGTGTCCATTCTCCCGTCATATCGAACAGTGACGCCGAAGCCACACCCGCGCCCTCTTCTGCGACAATACCAACCGGGTTCTGACGGTAAGGCTTGATGATGTCTAACGGTCGGTAGCCATAACCCACCCCCCAATCCAAACGAACCTTACCAAGCGTGACATCGAGGTAGTGGTCACCGATTAATGAATTCGACATATCAACACCACCTTGCCAAAACAACTCACGCACAATAAATTCAGACTCAAAGCTCGCGTCTTGTTCTTGAGGGGTGTTGCTTAGAATATCGTTGGCTTTCACTGCGAACAGACCAAGCCAATTGCCATATCCAACCTCAAGATCCAGCAAGCCATTTAAAGACTGACGATTATCAGACGCTAAAGGATTGAATGGCGACTCTCTCGATTCAACGGCTTCTGCACTCAGTTGCCAGTCCCACGCCAAGCTCAGATCGTCCGCTTGAATCGTGTTACTGACACAAGACAAGGCAAGCAAAGTAGCGATTGAAGACTTTATGTGGAATCGGCGATTGGAAACTTTCATGACGTCCACCTACAGCCCAGACACGCTGTTACGCGATAAGTAAGCAGGGTTGTAGTATTTGTCTTCCAAACTTTGTTCAATCACTTCGCGATACTCAATCACGGTTTTCTTACTCGGCTGAATCTTATCGAGCAAGGTCATCGACACCACTGTTGGTAATCCATCACGCACGCCTTCAGTAAACCAAGCTTGTTTCGCCAGTTTTCCAGAACGCAGATACAGATCCGCTTTAACTGGAAATGCACGATCTGCCGTTAACCACAGGTCAATCGATTGATAACTCGCACCCTTGGTTTTCGCCGCGAGTTTTAGGTGATGGGTATCGAGTGTCTCGCCAGTCGGCATCTCAACTTGTTGCTCGGCAACCCACTCGCCTTGATAATCCTCACTCCAAGTGAGTGTCGAGATATCGCCCACCGAGGCTTCACCCAATAGCTTTTGCATCGGTGTAATACGAATTGGACGGCGCGATTTAGGCATCAACAACCAATAGTTATCTTCTATCATTAGCATCTTTTGACCTGCCTCAACGGCTGATTTAAAGACCACTAATGACTCTCGATTTGGTCTTGTGTAGACGTTGTATTCACGGGTTTTATCCAGTTGTTCGTCTTGGTATAGAGCAACTAATGAGACCACCTTAGACGCTTGTGCGCTGTTTAATCGGTAGCTATCTGCCTTGGCGATCATCTCAGTAACTTGTTGTGAATCGACTGCCCAGCTTGGTGTCGATGCTAGAACCAAAACCAATACAGAACCTAAAACAGTGAGTGAACGAGTAAATTTATACATAAACCAGCGCCTCCGTGATTGGCTTATTCACGCCTTTGCGAGCAGAGAAATAAGCAGCTAGCAAACATATCGTCAGCACACCTAAAGTGGCGTAACCAACCAGTTCCAATGAGAAGTAAATGTTGAGTGGGTAACCTTCGGTTCGACCCGGAGGTGGTGGCATTTGTATATCAACCACCAGTAGCAACACCGACACCAAACCACTCACTAACGCACCGATCGCACTGCCAATCACCGCCAGCAATCCCGCCTCTTTTAAGAAGCCTGCCACGATTTCAGAAGGGTAACTACCCAGTGCCGACAAGGTGCCAATTTCACGAGTGCGCTCAGTCACCGACATGGTCATGGTGTTAAACAGCGACACAAACACCACCAATGCCATCACTGCGCCCATGATGCCGAAGATACGGTCGTAAAGATCTTTAACCTTGGTGTAGAAAAACGCGCGATCTTGCCATGGGGTGATCTCGATCTCTGTACCTTGATCGTTTTGGCTAGCACTATTTCGATCTAAAGCAGTTTGGATACGCTGTTGAACGGTCGAGGTCTTGTTGGTTTCAAATAGGAACACCGACAAGGTACTGACTTTGTCTGAGGCCAAAAGCTCTTGAGCAGTGGTGATATGAACATACAGTTGACGCTTATCCAGCTCAGGCACCCCTGTCGAGTAGATGCCCTGCACCTTAAAATCAAAGGCATTCAAAGCGCCATCACTAGTAGTCGCAAGCAGTGTAACCCAATCACCAACCGCAACTTTGAGGTTACGAGCCAAGTCGGTTCCCAGCATCACTTGTGGCTCTTGGCTGTCGTATCTTGGTGATTTCACATCCGAGAGAGTCTGCCCGCTGCGCACATCTAAGAAAGGCCCTTTCATATCGAACTCGCGCTCATTGACGCCCGTTCCCATAAAGATGGTCGATTTGCTGCCGTTAGACACCAAACCGCTGAAGTAGACTCGCGGCTGCACACCACGCACATCGCTGTCGCCAATAATGCTCTTGGTGAGCGCTTGAACATTATCGAGACCATTGCTCAGCGGCATGTCTTCATCTTGCTCAAAATAACCCGGTGTGCTCAAAGTAAGATGACCAGTATCGCGCGCGGTCGATTCTCTCAAAGATTCGTAGGTGTAAAGCCCGTAACCTCCAGCCGAAATCAGCGCAAATACGGCAATGGCGATGATCAACACCGAAAGCAGACTGCGGCGACCGTTTCTTAATAAATTAAGCCACGCCAAACGCACCGAGGTAGGAAGCAAGAAAGTGCTCATTCTTTGTGTTAACTTGCCCATGAGATCGCCTCCGTGGTTGCAGCTTGTGGCGCCAGTTGACCGTCGATAAGTTCAATCACTCGGTCACAACGCTGCGCCATTCTTGGGTCGTGCGTTGCGACGATAAAAGTCGTGCCCATTTCGTGGCCGAGTTCTTTCATAATGTCGATCACAAGGTTGGCGGTGTGGCTGTCTAGGCTCGCAGTCGGCTCATCGGCAATCACCAAACTTGGGTTGTGGATTAGCGCTCTGGCTATCGCGACACGTTGCTGCTGACCTCCAGACAAGTTGTCTGGGCGATGATGAACGTAATCTCCTAGCCCTACACGCTCTAACATCTCTTGCGCTCTGGTCTGCTGTTCTTGTTTCGAACATTGGTTCAACATCAATGGGTAAGCGACGTTTTCAAGCGCTGTCATCACAGGAACCAGATTGAAGCGCTGAAAGACAAAACCCAACGACTGACGACGAAAACGTGCAGCGGCGATTTGCTCTGTCGGATACGCTTTTCCATCAATATTGATCTCGCCTCGGTAATCCATATCCAACAATCCAACAATATTCAAAAGTGTGCTTTTGCCAGAACCTGATGGCCCACATAACGCCACCATTTCACCACGTTGGATATGTCCATCGACCCCGTTTAATGCATCAACACGTTGACCGCCCGTGACATATGCTTTGCCGATATCTTTAAATTCAATCATTTCGTTGTCCTCTTATTACCGATCCATTCTCAAGCTATCGCAAGCCGCAATTGAGCTTTCACAGCTGTTATTTGGCTTTGGCAACTGTTACTTGGCTTTCGCTATTAGGGCCTTCGCTGTCATGGTCTCGATGTTTCCGGCATCGGTACTTTCCATTTTTTCAAGCCACACCTGTGCTTGCTCGAAGTCTTCAGCACGAATCGATGCGGTAATGGCGTAACGGTAAATCCACGAGGTCGCAGCGAAATGTTGTTGTTGGAAATCATCTTCCGCAAGTAACGAGAGGAACAGGTCATAACCACGATCGAAATGGTTAAACATGTCAGGCAGAGAGGTGTAAGTCACAGCAGCCATGGCGCGAGTTAGGTAAGAATCTGGCAGCCCTTGAACACGAGGTTGCTCATGAATCGGTTGGTCTTCGTCTTTAAGCAGCACCAGTGATTTATCAATGGTCGACAAACCCTTTTCCACATACTTCATCTTGTTCCAAGGTAAGAACGCATCACGCCCCATCAGGGTTTCTGTGCTTCCGAGGTAAACCAAGGTCAATGGTGTCGCACCGTCTTGTTGCAGCGTGTCGTTCAGACGTTCGTAAGCCACCTCAACCAAGTCTTCATTGCCTTGCGCGGCTTGATTGTAGATATCGAGCACGTCTGAACTCGGGTTGGCCTGCGCCAAAGTGGGTGACAATGAAACAAGTGCAATCAGTAATGAACGCTTAAGCAGAGAAGTGGTAGAGCCTGAATTAAATGAGTGTGAAGTAGTCATGATTTCTAATCCCTTTCAAATGTTGACGTTGAAAGGTTAACTAGAATTTGTCGTGCCGTTTTATCAATGCGACGAATGGTAATTATGAGGAGTGAATGGTTTAGAGAGGGTGTGAGTGGCGGGAACAAAAAGCACAAGTAGTGAAAACATAAAAGGCTAGGTACGCCTAAAGCCTCTTATCAACTTAATAAACTTTTAACGATTATTGAGCGAAGCTGCAAGGAAATCGATAAACAATCGTAGTTTGAGTGGCATTGGATCTCGCTCAGGAAACAATGCATAGACATTCTTCTCTGGCATCAGATAGTTAGATAGCAAGGGCAGCAATTGCCCCGACTGAATGGGAGCATTGGCGATAAAATCGGGAAGCCTAGCGATCCCAAGCCCTGCCATGGTCGCACACAGTAATGCTTCGCTGTTGTTGACTCGGTAATTGCCTTTCACTACAACGCTGGTCACCTGATCTTGGTGACCAAAAAACCACTCGGCACTCTCAGATGTATGACGATAGAGCAAAGCGTTGTGTGCACTCAGTTCGCAGATCTCGGTTGGGATCGACAAACCATTCTCATCAAAATACGTAGGCGAGGCGCAGATAACGCTACGGACGCTGGTTAACCGCTTCGCCACCAAACTCGAGTCATTTAAATCCCCAGCTCGAATCGCGACGTCATATCCTCCTTCGACAATATCGACGTAACCATCGTCCATCGTCATGTCGATGTGAATATGAGGATAACGTTTGAGAAATTGTGGGATGAGAGGGGCCAATATCAGACGACCAAAAGACATTGGTGCACTAACCCGCAATGTGCCAATTGCCTGATTTTGCTGACTGGTTGCTGCATCTTCAGCTTTTTGCAGCCAATAATTGGCTTTGGTGAGGTGATCATAAAACTGCTCACCAGATTCAGTAAGCGATACTTGGCGCGTAGTACGATGCAGCAAACGCACTCCAAGGCTCGACTCCAGTTGGATCACCCGTTTGTTGACTGCCGAACGTGACACGCCCAGTTCACGCGCTGCACCCGCAAAGCTCGATTGTTTTACGACCGCAAGGAAATAAGGAATAGCGTCTAAGTACTGCATGATTGTCGCCAATTTGGATACAGTGTGGAGAGTGTAGAGCCTATTCTCTAATCAATCTAGGTCTTTTATGCTGATTTCATCGACTTCAATAATAGAGTAAGACATGAAATCACTGATAAAACCGATAACGGCAAGAAGGCACATAAATGGTATCGGTCGGCAATTCCAGTCTCCGCTATACGTGGTCAGCATTGGCAGTCTTGTCGCCGTAAACTTTGCGTTAGCCAAATATGCTGTGACCATTGGCATTCCACCGGTTGATGTCGCGATAATACCGATAGCAGGTGCCGCTTTATTGTTGATGACGTTATTGGTTATGCGAGGTCAGCTCAACCGAACGGCATTGGTGCATTACCGTTATTATCTTTGGGCTGGTTTACTGGGCGTCGCAATCCCTAATCTGGCGTCAACCTATGCCCTACAATCTCTTAATACCAGTACATTCAGTGTACTCGTCACTTTGTCGCCCATTTTTACCTTGTTATTCACCTTACCTTTTCAAGGGTCCTCGTTAACCTGGCGAAAAGTACTTGGAATCATGGTTGGGGTCGTTGCCGCACTCTCTGTGACTTTGTCACCACAAATGAACACTTCATCCCCTTGGTCAGCACTAGCCATTGCGCTACTCGTACCCATATTTTTGGCCGCTGGCAATGTCTATCGCAGTCGCGCGTTCCCCTCTCTTGCCAATCCAATTGTTCTGGCCGCTGGCATGCTGACACTACAGAGCATGGTATGGCTTCCGTTTACTCATGCGATCGATGGTGAGGTCATTGCAAACGGAACTGGCGTACTTGCGCTGATGGCATGCTTATCGGCACTCAGCTATTTACTGACGTTTCGTTTTCAACGGATCACTGACGGGTTGGGCTTTAGCCAAGTGGGAAATGTGGTGACCGTCGTCGGCGTTTCCATTGGGATCACGTGGTATGGCGAGCCATTAACGCTGCAATTGATCGCATCCGTAATACTGTTGTTGATAAGCCTGTACTTATTTAATCACGCTAAATCTTAATCTCGTTCAAATCCAAATTAGTTCAAATTCAAAGGAGCAACTGCTATGTCACCATTAATCGAACAGACAAAACATCTATATCAAATCGTCGACCAAAAGGATGCCCACGCCCTAATGGCACTACTGCATGATGACGTGTCGTTTCATTTTTCGAACGCCGCACCAGTAGTAGGAAAGCCAGCTGTCGAAGCGGTCAACGCAGCATTCTTTGGATCAATTGAATCAATGACGCATACGTTTTCTGGGATCTACGTAAACGATGATACGGTTGCGTGTGAGGGGCAAGTTGACTATGTGCGCCTAAATGGCAGCTCGTACGCCGCTAAGTTCGCGACTTTCTTATCTTTCAAACAGGGGTTGATACATCAATATAAAATCTTTGCGGATGTCTCTGAATTGTAAGAACTCTTATCCAAGATCTTTTTTATTCTTGGAGATTCTCACCGTAATAACAGCCCCGTAGGATGATAGGGCTTGCAATTCAAAACAGTAGAGTAGGACAAATAAGTCACTACCTAGCCTAAGATAGAGTAGTGACTTAAACAAATTTAAACTGGATAGATTATTGTTCGAGCATTTTCATTTCGACAACAATAGGTAGGTGATCTGTAACCGCAGGCCAATTAGTGTCAGCATACTGTGTATTATTTTGCGGTACAGTTATCTCTTTGATTTTCCAAACTTGCGCTTTGCTGGTCATGACGTAATCCACTTGAATTTCAGGATTACCGGCTGGCCAACTGCGAAAATCGACATTCTGGTCAGTAATATTGTTCCAGTATCGAGAAAGCTCTCGATAGGTCACAGATTCAGGAACATCATTCATGTCGCCAAGCAAAATTTTGATGCCACGTGTATCAATTGCAGTATCGTTCAGCTCTCGAACTTGCCCCACTCGCATTGTTGGATCTTCTTTCGTATCTAAATGAGCATTGAACACTGTTATCGGTGCATTAAAGCCAGGAACGTCGATATGCGCTTCGAATACAATACGTTGCTCACGATTACCTGAAGGAAGCTGGGTGACTTCAGTTTTTAAGATAGGATACTTCGAGGCTATGGCAAGACCATACTGGCCACCATCAAAATCGATGGCACGACCAAATTCAATATTGAGCCCTGTCAGTTCGGCCAACTTTTTAGGCTGATCGACGTTTCCGCTTCGGTCTGTTAATACATCAACTTCTTGAATTGCTACAACATCTGCATTAAGCGCTTTAATCGCTTTAGCAATTTCGGTCAATGATGATACTCGAGCGGCCGCCATATTGAATGTGGCCACTCGTATTGTTGGAGCCTGTTGCTCAGTAAAAGTTTTATCAATCAAATCGGTTTGGGCTTGATAAGGTTCACGGTGTCCTCCAGCCATTGCTGTTGCTGAAATGACTAGGGATAGAGGTAGTAGCAAGCTTTTATATTTCATATCACGCTCTTTTATTTACTAAGTGGTTATTTTTAGAGGTAAATTATTGATCCGAAATATGTGCTAATGTCGTGATATGAATCGCAATATTCTAAGGGTAAAACGCTATAGATCACAAATTGTTACAATTTACATCAAAAATAAGGCTATACCTCAAGTCTAATTTGAGATTACGTTTGTAAAAATGCCTATAAACCACCGAACCAAAAAAATATCGTTTATTAAATCAGTGCCTTACTTGTTTTTCTATCATTTTTTTTTGTGTGAATTATCCTAATTGATATTATTTAATGAGTTTTAAACAAACGCTTTCACTGCATTCCTAAGTTCACACAAACAAAAATAGCCGCTAATCAGCGGCTATTTTTAGTTATCTAAACGAAGCTTCTATTACTTCTACTTCTTCGTCTCTTCAACCACGGCTTTCATCAATACTGATGTATCCATGCGGCCTTGTCCTTCAGCAGACAATGCCTTGTAAGCGTTGTTGGTTTTTTCAGTCAGTGGAAGCTGGATGCCTTGGCGCTCTGCTTCATCTAGACAGAAACCTAAGTCTTTGATCATCCAATCAATTGCAAAACCGAAGTCGAACTTGTCTTGCGCCATTGTGGTCGCGCGGTTTTCCATCTGCCATGAACCCGCAGCGCCGTTTTTAAGGCAATCAACCAGAGTTGGGATATCCAAACCTGATTTTTCAGCAAGTACCAAGCCTTCAGATAAACCGTTCAATACACCCGCGATGCAGATCTGATTAACCATTTTTGCGCGTTGGCCTTGGCCGACTTTACCCATCAGAACTGACGATTTTCCGTAAGCTTCGAATACAGGTTGAAGGTCGTTGAAAAGCGCTTGTTCACCACCACACATGATGGTTAACACGCCGTTTTCTGCGCCCGCTTGACCACCAGACACTGGTGCATCCATAAAGCGAATACCTGCTTGCTTCGCAACCACTTCAAGCTCTTCAGACAGAACTGCCGACGTTGTGGTGTGATCGACAAGAATTGCGTTTGGCTTCATTGCTGCCAATGCGCCTGTTTCGCTGGTTGTCATGCTGCGCACGTCGTCATCGTTGCCCACACAAACCAATACTACGTCAGCTTCCGCTACACATTCAGCCACAGATTCTGCCGCTTTACCTTGGTGTTTATCAGCCCAGTCTAGCGCTTTGCTGTGAGTGCGGTTAAATACCGTTACTTCAAAACCGGCTTTGACTAGGTGGCCTGCCATTGGGAAGCCCATAACGCCTAGCCCGATAAAACTTACTTTCATTTCTTTCTCCTTTTATTTGACCAAGTCATCGCTATGAAAAGATCGAACACTCTCAATCAGTGCATCAATAAGCAGGGTCAAAGCCTTTGGCTGATATTTTCTTTCTTTGTACACTAAATACGCTTGGCGATCACCCCGATGATACTCAGGGAGCACTTGAATCAGATTCATCTCAGGGGATACATGACGAAAAGGCAATGAAGCAAGCCCCAAGCCTTTTTGCGCCGCGGCCGCCACCGCATGGATATCGTTGACGATGAACTTGGGTTTAATCGTGATCATCTGCTCTAAGCGATCGGATTTGTAGAGCGGCATATCAAATACATCATCGACATTAATCCAATCTTGCAGCTCCAGATCGTCCGGCTTTTCTATTGTTTCACGCGAATCCAAATATTCTTGGCTCGCGAAAAATCCGTGTTTGGCCTTGAAAAGTGGACGAGCAATCATGCCTTCCATATCCGAGATTTTAAACGTGATCAGTAAGTCACGATCGGTCTGCGGAATAAGCTGTTGCTGGCTCAGGGTTAGGTCGAGCTGAACGTTCGGATATTGAGTGAGGAATTGCTCTACTGTCGACCCTAGAAAGCCACTATAGAAGTTATGAGGCACTGCGAGCTTAATCTTGCCTTGGATAGCATCACGCTCTTCCAACAAGCTATTAAAGCCTTGATGGATAGACTCCATGCCACTGCTCAGTGCAGCAAAGGCCGCCTCGCCGTCTTTGGTGGCCACCAGCTCACGACCTTTCTTTTCTAAAAGTCGGATATTCAGGCGCTCTTCCAATGCGGTTAACCGACGCGACATGGTCGATACAGGCAATTGCAGCCGTTTAGAGGCCGATAGCAAAGAGCCCTCTTCAACCACTGCACAGAATAAGAACAGATCATCAATGTTTCCAAATATGGAATTCATGCTTCTATATGTGCCTATTTTTCTCACTAATGGATAGATGTAACCTTATCTCATCAACAACAGAAAATCACGGGAGAACACTGTATGAACAACAAACAATTTTGGGTAACCGCGATTTTATCCTCCCTGACCATGGCGACCATCATGTCTGGGTTAATTTCTGGCTACAAAATGGGATTCAGCCACGAATGGCCGCCAATCTGGCTGCAAAGCTTTTTGATTGCTTGGCCGTGTGCCATCACGCTCAACCTCACCGTGCTCCCTTTGATCAGAAAACTCTCAGCATGGATTTGTCGCCCGAGAACGCTTTGCGTACCAGAGATCACAGAACGATGATCAAGGGCTAATGTTCAGGAGCTATGACCTAGGTTCTTCCACCAAAGAGCTACGATAAAAAAGCTATGTTCACAGATAAATGCCTAAATTACGCCCATAAAAAAACCGAGCACTAGGCTCGGTTTTTTGTATTCTACATTCTACTCACAAGAGCAAAGCTATCAATTATTGATTGATATTACAGCTCAGCGTTGTGGTAAACCTGCTGAACGTCATCACAGTCGTCAAGCATGTCTAAGAACTTCTGGAACTTCTCAGAATCTTCTTCAGCTACTGGCGTAGTTGTTTGAGGAACGAAAGTGATTTCCTCAACGTCTAGCGTTAGCTCAGGGAACGCAGTGTGTAATGCAGTCTTCGTTTTGAAGAACTCAGTCGTTGGAGCGAATACAGTGATAACACCGTCTTCTAGCTCAACGTCAGTCACGTCTACGTCTTCCATCATTAGCGTTTCTAGGATGATCTCGTCATCTTCACCAGCAAACTGGAATACAGCTTGGTGAGCGAACATGTGAGAAACAGTACCTTCAACACCGATTTTCGCACCAGTTTTAACGAAACATTGGCGAACGTCTTGGAAAGTACGGTTACCGTTGTCAGTTAGACAGTCAACGATTACGCTTGTGCCACCTGGGCCAAAACCTTCGTAACGAGCTGGTTGGAAGTCTTCACCGCCGCCGCCGTTCGCTTTATCGATCGCTTTGTCGATAACGTGAGCGGGTACTTGGTCTTTCTTCGCTTTAGCAATCAGGTGCTTAAGAGGTAAGTTCATGTCTGGGTCAGAGCTGCCGTTCTTAGCCAGTACGTAAATCTCTTTACCGTATTTAGAATAAACTTTAATTTTTGCGCCTGCAGTTTTCGCCATTGAGGCCTTGCGCACTTCAAAACTTCTTCCCATCGGGATCTTCTCTCTGATTCAATTAACGGTGCAAATTCTAGCAAATTACTGCGTCATTTCAATTCAACAGCTTTGCTGGGTAAGGTTTGTCTGCGTTTATGCGACACCCATTACTCGTTTGTATTTTTCAACAGACTGATCAAACCAAGCCTTTTCTTCTGGATCACCTAGCTTCATTGCTTCTTCAACAATGGCTTCAGGGCCACATTTCGCTTGCTTCAGTTTCCATACAAGAAACGATGCCTGCTTATCCAGTTCGATTTTATTTTTCTCACTGGGTGGAAGGAGTGAAAGGTTGATAGACATTATTAGCCTTCGTCTGTAATACGCTTGGCCGAGAAATATATCATAGAGCAGCCTCATAAAACCAATACTATGAGCAATAGTGGGGGTTGTAGGACGAGAAAGCAGCAAGTCGCTGATGCAGGTCAAGCAACTTTGGGAAAGTGCGTTTGGCTGAAGAGCCGCTATAAGCTGAAAGGCGGAGATTGGAATGGTTAAATTGCGATGAACTTGCTTAATCAATAGCGCACCGTCCTGCTCAGTATGTAACTACCGTTTACAGCTCATTTGCTCGATTAGAAAGGAAGGGAGTATTAAAATTCAGTTTTAATTATGATTAAATAATAAGTGTTTTTTTAATCAAACCGATAGTGTTGATGTTTCATTCACAAACACGGTTAAATTAAAATATGCGCAAAATCATTGATACTCAAGCAGCCCCAAAAGCGATCGGACCATATTCTCAAGGGGTCATCACCGGTGGGCTAATTTTCACTTCAGGTCAATTACCATTGAGTCCTCATACCGGACTTTTGGTCAAAAGTAGTCTGGAGAAGCAAACCGTGCAGTGTCTAGAGAACATGAGAGCGATTTTGCTCCATGCAGACGCTGACATGTCAGATGTAGTGAAAACAACCGTCTACCTTACCGATATGATAAGCTTTTCCGTGGTAAATGAAATTTATAACGATTTCTTTATTAAGAACGGCGCCAATTTTTTCCCCGCGAGAACCTGCATCGAAGTATCGAAACTTCCTCTCAATGCCCTGATTGAAATAGAGGCCGTAGCTGTCGCGCCTTAGTTGTTATTCGTTTCGTTTTTTAGCCCCAGCTTAGAGCTGGGGTTACCTATTTAGTGCGCACTTTGTCTGCTTATGCTCAATCGTGCAAACCTCCTTGAATCAGTGCGACCTCTTGTATTTAGAGGTTTTATCATTGAAGTATCGCGAAATGAGTAAGAATTACATTTTTCGAGAGTTAGAGTGCCAAATGACGAAGGAAGAGGTTGCTGAACTGTGTTTTAAAACTGTGAGGACTGTCACGAGTTGGGATGAAGGAAAACCGATACATCCGGAGTGTAAAAGGCTCATGCGTATGTCTTACTGTAAAGGATGGCGTAGTTTTTTAAGGCTCGGACAATGTTTTCATCAATTTTCGAGCTGCTTGAACCAGAGAATCTCGCTCTGCAATTAAGTTGCTATAGACCTCTCCAGTTTTATTTAAATGTTCTATTGAGGGAGCATTTGAATCTTGTTCTAGCTTTAGCTTTGCACCTTCAACAAGGAAAGAACGGTAGCAAATCTCCGCATTAGACAGTGAGTTAACTTGCTCATCCAGCTCTTCAAAATAAATCGCATTCAAAGCTGCAATTTTTGCCATGGGTGATTGTTCGATCGTTTCGTCACTTCCAAAAAAGTAATAGTTCTCTTGTTTCTTTAACCAAACACTAATTTCAAAGCATTCAATTACTATTAACTCCAGCTTCGAGCGCCTCTCTGCGAGTTTATTCGCGTTTGAATTTAATCTATGGGTGTAATTGCTTCCAACTAAAGCCCCAACAAGAGCAATTAAGGCTCCACTAACAACTGGGATTATTGAGGTTGCCAATTCATATAACTCTGAAGTTTGAGGTGCGTCCATACTAAAGGTCCTTGACTGCTATCTGACAGAAAGTTTATATGTTTGAATATAAAAATTTTGATGTCTATTTTTTGTTGATGCAATTCTACTAACAATTGTCTATTACGAACAATGACTTATAGTTACAAGTGAGATGGTTGAATCATTCTGTCTTGTTTGAAGTAGATAACTAGCGCGCAGCTTGCATCTAGAGCGGGTTAGGTGAGGCTGATAGCTAGGTCGAATTTACCCCCGTGATACATAACAGGAAAAAGCAAAAATATACGGGTAGCTCTAAAGATTAAATATAACGTTACAGAGTCACTGCTAGGTTGAGGGTCACTAGCCCTAATTTGAAGGTTTTTGGGTAGAAGATTAAGTGACACGGTGTGCCACTTAATAATTAATAAGGTTAGACTCCGTCAAAAACGGGCAGTGCTTCGAACATAACTAATACGTTGATAATAATGATACTCACACCGTAAACAAATACACCAATCAACACCAACTCTCCTCCAGGCACTTGGTAAGGCTTCGATTTTTGCTGGTCCTCTTCACTCTCTTCAAGGTTATAAAACGCTGGTCTTTGCAGCCTTGATTTCCTTGCTAACAATGCAGGTACGATGCACGCCCAAATAGCCGCGGCCGATGCGGCATAACCAATGGCTGTAAGAAAGCCGAAAGGAAAGAGAAGGGAAAAAATAAGCGGCGGAATAAATGTAACCGCCCAAGTTTTAGTTCTTCCTTTGGATGTAGCATCAAATTGAAAGAGGTCAGCCAAAAAATCAAACACACCCAAGCCTACCCCTACAAAGCTCGACAAAATGGCAGCCGCAGAAAAAGCACTAATCACATTTGATAAAGTTTCTTCAGCCAAGACCGCTTTTAAGCTAATCAACAAGGTATCGATATTGCCGCCTTCGGCAATAATGGGGCCGAAGCTAAATCTTGGTAAATTACCATAAATACTTAATAACCAAACGGTGTAAATAAAAAGCGCAATAAGTGTTCCACCTACAATAGCCCTTTGTGCGAGCCTTTCTTCAAGGTAGTAATCTCGTAATGTAGATACACTGTGGTGATACCCAAATGCAGTTAAAGCAATGGGAAAAAAGACCCACACGTACTGTGCATACTCAAATTTTAGATGAGCAACATCAAGCAAGGTACTAAGGTTAACGTTGAACCAAAGGCCTGCAGTGCCAAAACTAAAACTGATGATCATAAATAGCATTAACACGATAGAAATACGGTCAACCGTTTTTGTTGAATGCCAAACTAATACTGAAAATATAAGCACAAAAAGAATAGAAGCGAGTTTTGGGGCCAGGCCAAAGTATTCATTAATAATCAGCCCGGATGAGGTGATGTAAGCGTACAGTAAAATCCCCCCTACAAAATAAATCATTAAGTTATTTAGAAAATTAATCTCTTTCCCTAGCAAGTCTTTAGTGATGGAAGAAAAAGACGACCTGTACGGGTAATCCTTTAGAACTTCAAGCAATAGACAACCACTGGTTGTCATGATGAGCATAGTGAAGAGCAAAGCCATTAAAGCACCGATGGTCCAGACCCCAGCACCAGCAGCGGGGAGCCCAAGCATACCAGCACCGATGCAAATGCATGCGACGATACAGGCACCTCCAATCACTGAAGGCGGTTTGGTTGTCATTGTCTGTTTCTGTTTCATACTATCCATAAATGAATACCTTTCCTTTCGTTGGTTCACATTGCTTTCTTAGACGCGGTTATCCGATTCTTTTTTTAGTGGATTTGGCGTTCAAAAAAAGCGCTAGAGTCATCGACTTTAGCGCTTAAATTTCAGAGTGAAATAGTAATTAAATACTAAATTAGGATCATATTTGGACATCTACAGAATAACGTTCGTGTTGTTTTTGGCTTCTAGAAAAATAATTACTCCCATGCTTGTGAAAAGTCCTGATCTTTAAAAGCAGCAGCAAGCCCAGTGACCTGCTGCAATCGTAAAACTTCATCTTTATCCATTCCCAGTTCGTAGCAAATCTTATGATTTGTCCATCCCATGTCTTTAAGCTGGATAAGCAAAGCAGCTGTAAGCTCGACTTGATGTGAACCACGAGCAAGATTATGACGAACCGAAGTCGACATACACTTTTCTTCAGGCAAACTAAGCACCACTGCGGGTACGTAGCCCTTTAAGGCTTGCAGTTCGGGGTGATTTAATAATAATTGATAGCGATGACAACCATCGATGACGACATATTTTTTCACCGAAGTATTCAAACAACTGACTAAAATAGGCATAGTTACGCCATTTTTCTCCATCGACGTTTTTAGAAGTTTACTTTCTGGAGGCGCCATTTTATTTGGGTTGTATTGGTTAGCTTCTATCTCATCAAGTGGGATCATTTCAACATGACAAGCTGGCGGTAAGTCAGGAATAAGCTCGATGAGTACTTTGACTGCTTTATTGTAAATTGCGACCTTATCAATGATTTGTTTGTTCGTGTTATTGATAGATTTCAACCGCTTCTTGGGGCGGTGCTGATAAGCTTGAGTAGGTTCACTTTCCATTCGTATTACTCTCTTCTCCATAAAGGGCATGGTATTTTTTTGCTAAGGACTTGTTGTACCCAAAAGAGAGCCCTCGGCACCAATAGTCATTTTTAATCAGTACTTTACAAATTCTTCTCCAACTAGGAACTTGCTTTTTAGATTCCAATTTACTCTCTGCGTAGTCAGGGATGCAGGTCACTCCTTTTTGAGGACCGTTTTTACGCCACCACTGTAAGAACTTAAAAATTCGGTCTCGGTAATGTTTTTCTACATGTGGCGGCATGGTTTTCAAAAGGTATTTACTGTATTGCCGGTAGCTAAGTCCCGGTGGTAATTCAAATCGATAATAACCAAGGATACGCCCCTGACTTTTTGAGTATCGAGCACCAAAGTTACACCCTTCTACTCTGGCAACTAGTTTTTGCCAGGTATCAGGTTCTAATATTTGATATAGCCACAAACCTTTTCTTTGCTCATCTCCAAAAGGTTGGCAAAGCCGCTGCTGTGAAAGAGGGACGCCGGCCTTATGCATTAAGTCGTAAATACGGTTGTAATCCCAATTGAAGCGCGAGTTCGCGACCCAAATATCTGGAGTTTTCCAATCATAAAGAGGGTAAGCCATATAGACGTCGCCCTGCATTTGAGTCGTCCAATATTTATCATCAAATTTCTTTTTGGCACGATTTTTAATAGTTTTAAAACGATGTAAAGACTCATCCGCTCGTATACCAATGAGCACAGCAATTGGTGTGCCTTTCTTTTTTTGGTACCAATGAGCAAATTTAAAGACGAAATCCTCAAATTCCATGCCTTTTTTAAAAAACGAGAGATGCTCCAGATCAGAAATCACGCCTTCATGTTGTGGTATTTCTCTAACCCATTGCGCTTCCTTATCTGGATCCCAACAAAGCCATTTAGGCTGAAATTGTGAAATTGAATTTCTTAAACTAAGCGGTAAGCAAACCCAGTATGGGTTTACTTCGCCACGAAGTACCATACGCTCAATAAAAGCATGAGTTTCGTGGTATTGGGCTTCGAAGTCTACGATGAGTACATCAACAGGTAGTCGGCCACGTTTTTTTGATTCTTGGATAGTTAAGTTCAAAAGAACACCAGAATCTTTCCCTCCGGAAAACGATACATAAAAGTGGCTAAAGTTGTCGAGAAGGTACAATATTCTTTGGCGCGCTCCTTCGAGCACATTGTAATCCTGCTGAATCTTGTCTCGAGAGAAGTAACCTTTTCTTCTTCCTTTACTAATACTAAGTAGGCGCTTGGTAGTCATGGGTTCACGAATGTCATTTAATATTCAAACCAAGGTACGTAAATTTCGTGTTTTTTATAAATTAATTATTGGTAATTAATTCAATTTCTAGGTACCGATTTGAAGCCTCATCGTAAAGAGCCGCTCTCCCGTTGTGATTTAGGAAAGAACGGCTTGGCTTACATTAAAAACCGAAGTGAAGGTTGCCTCTTAAACCTATAATCCAACTGTCATCGGCTTTTGAGTTAAACGGTAAAGTGTGAAGATATTGCACATTAGGAGTTAACGAGAGAGCCCCCCAATTCATGCGGTAATAGATTTCTGAATTATAAGAATCATCTAGTTCGGCATTAGGCTTAGCCCAACCTAGAGCGATACCAAGCGTGCCAGGCCCTACCCCACTATATCCTGTGCCAAACACGACCGAAGATTTGTATAGAGCCTCAGGTCCTTGCGCGACACCGGCTCTGAAAAATGGTATCCATGAGCCGGTTTTATATATGGATGACCAATTTGCGCCATAGTTTTCGCTAGCTTGCTCTTTTGGCCCATCACTGTGCCAAACTGTTAGGTGTGAATTCTTCAAATAAAAATCGTCTTTCGACTCCACCCAACCTATTTCTAGGGACTTAAAATATTGATTATCATTGATGAACTGTTCAACACCATCGAAAGGCTTAGTCGAATCAGCTTTTGCATCAGAGAAACTTGCATAAAAATAATAGTTTTCCGACATCATATGGCGTAGAACACCGCCGAATGTTGATTCATCTGGGATTGGGATGGAACCGGAACCGGTACTAAACTGTAAGTTAGAAAAACCATAGTAAGGGTTACCCAACTGATAAGTATCAACATAATCAGTCGTATCTAAAAAGCCAACCATCATATCGGTAGATTGTTTATTAAAGGTTTGTGTCCAATAAAGATTCGTTAACCTTAAACCTATATCACTAAAAGCTGGTTGGATTAAGCCAAACCCTCCGACATTACCCATGACAAATTCAGAGGGCGTACTATCTGTATAACCGTGCTTATGATCAACCCTCAGCTGCAAAGCTCCGGTATCACTCTCTTTTTGGTAAGCTAGCCAATTCAATGTAATCCGTGCAATACCAGCTGCCGCACTGCTGTCTTTGTTCGGCAAGCTCTCACTGGACGTTAAACCATAAACATAATAATCCACAGCTCCCTTTAGAGCTTTATCTTCAGCCGCATTCGTCAAGGTTGGCGTGCCAACGACAAACATTACGGCTCCCAAAAGCGTTAGCCAAAAACGCTTTGTCTTTTTCGTAAATGGTACATTCTCGCTCATATCAATAACTTCCTGTTGTTGTCATGGTAGTTGTACAGCTCGGCTCAACTTTTGTTAGTCAGAAGGTATTAAGAGGGGTTTGAAAAATGAATTCTTGTAATTAATGGGTAATTTATGGGCTCATCTTTATCAACTTTTCTCCTTGCACAAACAGAAAGTGAAAGGGGAAATACAGATGTTACACAACAGCGTATAGGAAAAGTTTCAATCAGGTCTAAAAGCCTTAACCAAACAAGGTTCACCTAAAATGGAGTGGCTCCGTTTAACGTATTGAACAGCAAAACATGTTTGTTTGTAAGAAGGAAAATGACAGAGTTTCTGATATGATCTTGGTCACTTAAAAATAGGACGACTACAAGTAACACTGCCCAGTAATGAATAACAAAGTTGGTTTTGGGGAACTTTGCTATCAAATATATAGAGGGTGACTTCATCCTTATGTGCCCAAAAGATTTGGCAAAATGCAAGAGTCGCTGGTTCCTAAGAACCAACGGTAAAATTATGCGAGCGACCTGACAAATCTTCCAATAATTTATAACTAATAAATGAAGCGAGAGCCTTTATTAAATCCCGCATCTCCCCCCCACGCCCAGAACAATCAAAGTGCATAATTATAATTCAATCCTAGTAAGTCAGAGTCTATCTCGTCCTCCTTTCCTGTATGAAAGAGGTGTCTGGAGGTAATTAATAATCATTTTTTATTAAAACTACGTCGTCTCTAAAGATAAAATCAAGAAGATTTATATGAATAAATTCTCAAAAGGATTACGAATTTATGGACACACTTATATGCCGTTCTTTCCAATCATTTATCGACTTCTGCGACAACGAGATCGTTGAGGGCAAAAATGTTCATTGCACCTTTAAAGCCTGTAAGGACAATGACTGGCGTTGGATGAAGATCTACTTAGAAAACAAAGGAGGTAAAAATCTCACGTTCAGTTTTATATAAAACAGATAGCACCATCTGATGTGCAAAAAACTTACACTTCAATTCAAATTTTATTCACAAATTTATTAATAATATTCAAAATATGAGCCATTATATAAAATCCTAGGGGTGCAATTTAATCCCCCTTCTCTAGGTATATGGAGAAACACTATGTTAAGAGCACAACTGGACAACGTAAAACTGCCTATAGGTAATTGTGTACTGCAAAGAGACGAATCGGGGGCTCAACTCCTCCTCAGTAATCAAAAATCATTTTCAATCACTCTACCTGAAAGCTGCATATTAGAAACTCTGATCCAAAAAGAAGAATTTATTTCGACTAAAGAAGAGCTGATCATTGCTGCGTGGGGGAACCCGGATATCATCGGCCCTAACTCTTTGCCAGTCGCTATTACCAACCTCAGAAAAGTCTTAGAACTTGATAGTATCAAAATCGTAAATGTTCCAAGAAAAGGTTACAAGATCCACATTCCTGAGTTTGAAACTTCGCTAGACCCACCGAAACAGATAAAGTTACCTCGTTCTAACTACTTAAGACTCTACCAATGGGCTCTTGTTGGCCTATCTTCCACCATCCTCTCTGTACTAATAATCAGCTATTTCTACTTCTGGCACGAATTTGACATCGTCAACGTCAACGTCAATAACCAATCGAGCCAAATCTGCCTAACTAAAAAGGATGAACTTCAATTCATCTTAGCCTCTCAAAACAACTTAGCTTCTCAGCCCCAGAAAAACTATCACGCTAACCCATAACCCTCGTTGCTTGAATTTTTTCAGATAAAAGAGAGGTAGCCCCTTTGCTGTGTGCAAAGGGGCACAACTTAAAGTGCAGGTTCCAATGTAGCGTTAAAGTGTCTCAATACCTTAGGCTCATAAGTAAACTTTAAACCTGCAATTGATGAAGCACGTTTCTTCACTTCTTTAAAAGCAGCAATAATGTAATCAAGGTGGGCCTGTGTATAGGTTGCTCTGGGAATAGCTAAACGAAACAATTCAGCCGGGCAAGGAAGCTGCTTTCCTGTTTCAGGATCACACCCTAGTAATAAAGAACCGATTTCTGCACCTCGAATACCTGCCACTTTATAAAGCTCACAAGACAAAGCATGTCCAGGAAACTGTTCTGGTGAGATATGAGGTAATAATGCACCGGCATCAACAAAGGCAGCATGCCCACCCGCTTGCTGGCAACGGACCCCTAACGCTTCTAGGCCGTTCACTAAGTATTCGACTTGCTGCAAACGTGATGCTAACCAGTCTTCTTCCATTCCATCATAAAGTCCAACAGCCAAACGTTCCATCGCTCCACCTTCTAGACCCCCATATGTTGGAAAGCCCTCCAATAACACACATAGTGTTTTGCATTCCAACTGCACATCTAAGAAGCTATCGTCTTTGAAAGCGAGTAGCCCACCAATAGGAACCATGGCATCTTTTTTCGCTGACATAGCAAAGAGATCGGCATATTTAAAAGCTTCGCTAGTTATCTCTTGAACACTCCAGTCGGCATAGCCCTCTTCACGCTGCTTAACAAAGTAAGCGTTCTCTGCGAATCGGGCACAGTCCATAACAACTGGAATATCGTGAGACTGCGCTAATTCATAAACAGCCTTCAAATTGGCAAGAGAAACAGGCTGACCACCTGCAGAGTTACAAGTAATCGTACTTACGATATAGGGCACATTTTTAGCACCGATCTCTTCGATTCCTGCCGCGAGTGCTTCCAAGTCAAAATTACCTTTAAAATCACTCTTAATTTCAGTATTAAAAGCTTCAGGTGAAGGAACGTTGATCACTCGACAATTATTATGCTGAGTGTGCCCTTGAGTAGTATCAAAAAAATAATTTGAAAATGCGGCCATTTTGCCTCGTTCGAGCCCCTGATCTCGCTCACGTTTGTTAATCAGGGCAGGGACATATAACTGCTCGGCACCACGTCCTTGGTGTGTAGGAATAGTAAACTGATAGCCAAAGATGTCTTTTACCGCTTGGCTAAGCGTTCGATAACTTCGACTGCCACTGTACGCCTCATCTCCCCTTAGCATTGCAGACTGCATCTCCTGCGTGACAGCTCCCGTTCCACTGTCGGTCAAGAGATCAATAAACACTTTGTCGCTATCCAACAAGAAAGGGTTATATCCCGCTTTCATTAGCGCCTGTTCTCGCTCACGTTCCGTTGTTCTTTTAACAGGCTCGATCACCCTAATTCGATAAGGCTCTGGCAAATAGTGTGAATCCATTGGCTGTTCTTGGTTATTGCTAGTTGCTGACATAGGTATCTCTCCAGACATTTTGATTCTTAAGGATAAGTTGGTTAGACGTAGGTGAAGCATTCCAGCGATACTAGATACCTCAACCGACCCAATCAAAATGAATCAAATAAATACGGCAGGGTATTAATTTCAGCGTAAATTAACGATTAATTAATCGATGGCCTACCCCAAACAACTTTAAATAAAGCATCAGAATCTATGAAACATTCTTCCTCAAGAAGATGGTTTCACCTCAATTAATAATAATAATTAAATAAACAACGAAATTTTAAATTGCCACGATGAAGTGGTGTTATTGAGAATAAAACAGCGAAGATGCCGAAAGGTATTTAAAGAAAACATTCACATTGAGAGTCACATCATGATTTTAGGCAACACATTGGTTGTTGGTGCCGGCCCTGCCGGTATTCAAACGAGCCAAATCCTAGCTCCTTTTAGTCAAAAAATAGCCCTCATCAGCAAGAGTTCCCATCAATGGGAAACTAGAAAAAGACTAATGAAACAACATGGGTACTTAGCTAGTTGCGAGGTAAACAAACCACAATTAGCACCGCTCGTCGGGCTAGTTAGATTTAATGAGTTCTATACTGAATTATCTCCCCTTCCCTCCTATTGGGATACTTTAGTTTTAGCCACTCCAGCTCACACCTATTGCGACGTATTGTCTTCCTTTTCTGAGCTTTGCTTAAAGAATTTAAAACAAATCATTCTTATGTCTTCAATGATTGGTGGATGTCTTATTTTAAAAGGGATGTTAAAAAAGATAGGAGCATCTCCAAATATAATCCTATTCTCTAACTATTTTGCGACCTCTTATTTTACCTCTAACCCAACGCAGAAACACCCGCTTACCGTCATAACCAAAACAGTAAAAAAAAGGGTTTACCTTTACCTATCCGAATCCAATGATATTTTATTGAACGCCTTACGAAACGCCTTAGAAAAGGTTGATGTGCAAGTCATCCCTTTAGATAACCCGTTCAGTGTGGAAGGCAGAAATATTGCTACTTATGTACACCCTGTTTTTTTTATCAATACGTTTGCATTAGATCATATTTTGTCTAATGAAGACGAAGTTAAGTACATGTATAAGCTGTACCCAGAAGGGCCAATCACCATAGGTTTGATTCGGAATTTACTGCTTCATTGGAAGTCAGTGTCTCGCCTACTTGAACATTACTCAGCTCAACCAATTAACCTGTTGCTGTTGTTAAATGATGAACATCACCGAGTACATGAAACGACAATTCCTAAGGATAAAATCGATTCTTTCAACGAGCTTGATCAAGTAGAACAGGAATACCTACTCTACGTACGATATAGCTCAATGCTGATTAATCCAGACCCACTTTCCGAATCCGAACACAACAGCAGAGTTTTTGACGATTCAGCGAAGCCTTATATCAAGGGACAAGTCAGAAAAGGAAAGCTACAACTCCCCAAAAATCCACTGGAAGCTCTGCAAACACTTTACTGGTTAAATCACCTAGCTCAACACTCCAATCTAATCTCGTCTGGAACATTTCAATCAATAGAAGTATTTGAACATTGGATAAAAGAAAGGAACTTGCCAAGTGCTTTAATCCAAGCACTAAAACAGCGCGCGGATGAATATTACGAACATACAAAAACGTCTATCTGCCAATAAATTAAGTTTAATTACTAGTGGTTATTCTAATCAGTTACTTAGCATCTTAGACGTTTTGCGTCAGAAGAATAACCGTAGAAAAAGGAGATTTAAGGTGTTAATTAGAAAAGCGACTCTCAACGATCTATTCTCTATCAATGCTTTGTGTCACGAACAATTAACCGGCAGCCACAGTAATATTAGTCATTCGAATAAAGATAGGAACAAATACAGTTTAAGTGACTACAACTTAAGTAAGTTAAGAATCATTGATTTACTTTTCACGGAGTCATTACTCAAGGAGAAGCTGAACAATAAAAATGTCTATTTTTTTGTCGCTGAAACAAAGAAAAAGACAGTTGTGGGTTACCTCATGGTTAGTGTCCACGCACAAAAAAGATCAATAATTTCACAGCATACACCTCAGTTCTACGCTTATATAGAACGATTTTATGTGTCGTACAAATACCATGGAAAAGGTATCGAATTAGCATTACTTAACAGCTTTGATTATTGGAAAAAATACAAATCTGCGCACTAAAGAGTTATCTCTAAAAGCCGCTAACAGTCGCCGATATTCAGATTAATATCGGCAACTTGCGACACGAACGTCTATCACTTACTTTGGTAATAAGTACCGCGTGCTTCGTCCGCCAGAACCAGATTTGACTAAGCAGCCATGCTCAATCAAAGCGTTCAAATGACGTGTTGCAGTGGCACTGCTCACCTTTGCTACTTTCTGATATTGGCTGGCATTGATACCTTCAGAAAAATCACCATCGAGCATCCTATTCAGTACTTTTACTTGCTCTGTTGTAAGCTTAGTTTGGTCGATACTTCGCCAATAGTTAGTCTTATAAACGGTTTGATCAACCTCAGCGAAAACGCCTGAAAACGTCTCGTCTAACGTATCTAAGAACCACATCAACCATTCGCTAATATCGAGTCCACCTTTCTGGGTTCGCTCCAATATCTCGTAGTAATGCTTGCGGTTAGCGAGAATCCCCACCGACATCGCATAGAAGCGTACCGACTGCTGCTCGGCCTGTGCTAACGCCAAGTCAGTCAACAATCGAGTAATACGGCCATTACCGTCATCTAATGGGTGTAAGGTGATAAACCAAAGGTGAGTTATCGCAGCTCTAAGTAAAGGATCGAGTGACTCATCGGTAAGTGAACCATTAAACCATGTGATAAACGCATCTAACTCAGCATCAAGAATATCTCGGCTAGGCGCTTCAAAATGTACGGTCGGGCGGTCAATTCTTCCCGATACCACTTGCATGGGAGCATCACCTCTTAGCTGACCTCCGATCACAGGGTTAAACATGGTGTAACCTTGAGGAAACAGCCTATCGTGCCAATGCAAAATCCTATCAAGCTCTAATGGCTCAGTGAGGTTCTGCACGGCATCCAACATAATTTCGGCTAGGCCATCGGTTTGTTCGGTCGTAGGAAAAGGGCGATCTTCACTCACGCCAAGCTTGTTGGCTAAAGAAGAACGAACCGAGAAGGCGTTGAGTTTTTCTCCTTCGATCGCACTAGAATGGACAATGTTCGCTAGCAAAGTATCGAGCATTGTTTGCGTTTGGTCTGAGGATTGAGAGGTTATCTTGCCCAATAGGATGCCTTGATTAAGCCGTACTTCTCTTAACCTCACGCCTATTTTCTGATTATCCCAAACAAAGTTTGGCCAATTATCTTGTTGCCAAATCCACATATTACGCCTCATGATGCGAAAGTTACACTTATTCTAATCACATTATGAGCCGTTTAATCTCATCATTCAAATCATAATATGATTCGAATAATGAGATATTCGAATCATTGAGGCTGGAGAAACACTTCTCCAGCTCAAAAAGACTATTCACTCACGGCGAACACATCACAGCGTGAGGCGCAGATGAAATCATTTTTGTGTAGGCCTTTGATTGAGTGGCTCCACCAAGTGACGGTGACTTTGCCCCACTCCAATAAAATCGAAGGGTGGTGGAATTCTTCTTCTGCCAACTCTGACACTTTATTGCTGAATGCCCATGCTTGTTTGTAGTTCTTAAACTTAAACACCTTCTCAAGTTGTGGGATACCGTCTCTTTCGATGATCTGCCAATCAGACAACTCCAACAGTAAAGATTGTTGGTCATCTTTATTAAGAGAAATTGCATCGATACTACAGGCTTCGCATTTTTGTTCATTCAACATGTGTTGGTTCCTTAGGTTCAAAAAGTGGTGGTAGTAATCCCTCGTCTATCGCGAGATCAGCTTGCTGCAATAGATTTTCCTGACTGATTTTGAAGAGCTCAGACAGCTCATCAATCACGTAATATTTCGGTTGTATGATGTCGATGCGATAAGGGGTTCTTAAAACCGTTTGCAGATCGAACCGCTCACGAACGGCCAAATCCCCTCCCAGCGCATACATGGTTTCCGCCGGAGACGAAAGAATGCCACCGCCATAGATTTTCAGCCTATCGCCTTCTTTTACTAAACCGAACTCGACCGTAAACCAATACAAACGGGCAAGATACGCGCGCTGTTTAGGTGTGGCTGCTTGGCCTAGTTTTCCGTAATGCTCAGTGAAGGTCGCAAAATCGGCATTGGTCAGCATGGCACAATGGCCGAAAATTTCATGAAAGAAATCAGGTTCTTGTAAGTAATCGAACTCGTCTCGCGTTCTCAGAAATGTCGCCACTGGGAATTTCTTATTGGCGAGCAAATCAAAGAATCGGTCGAAATCGATCAATGCAGGCACAGGCTGAACTTGCCAACCTGTTGTTTCTATTAGCACTTTGTTTATCTCTGGAAGCTGGGGAACTCTGTCTAATGGCAAATCCAGCAGGGCCAGACCGTGCAAATAGGCATCGCATGCGCGGTCATTAATGACGTCCAGTTGCCTTTTCACTAAGTCGTGCCAAATGGCGTCTTCTTCGAGGCTCCACTCAACCCATCCCTCTTGGCTCACGGGCTTAGAATGATATTGAGTCATTACACACCTCCTTTCGAATGTCTTCCTTTAAGCCTATCTCCACTCCTTATATCCGCCAATTTGCGCGATTTTTCGAAACAAGCGATCGTGTAACATTTTATTTACACAATTCCGACAACCCCTTATTTTGCTGATCTTTTGACTTTGTAAAACCTAAATACCAGACTGAAATCGTTAACTTTTTGTTAAAGGTAAAGGAATGCACGAGAGCAATAAGCCAATTTGGCAACCTAGCGACCAGCGTATCGCACACGCAAACGTAACCCGATTTATGAATAGCCTCGATCAGCAGGGCGTACTCGAGCGGGAATTGAAAAACTACATGGATCTCCATCAATGGTCTGTGGATCAGCCGGAGTCGTTTTGGCAAAACGTGTGGCAGTTTTGTGGAATGGTCGGCTCGCAAGACTGTATTAATAAAGCACAAGGCGAGCGCATCAAAACTCAAGGTGAGAGCCGCTGGCAGCAGCCGAAATCAAATCGCGATGCGGTGTGGTTTCCGAATGCTCAAGTTAACTACGCCGAAAACTTGCTGCGTTTGGCGCAAGAGATGCCGGATGAACGTGCGATTTGGTTTGAGAATGAGCGTGGCGAACAACAGAGTTATACATGGAAAACCCTGTGTGAAGCTGTCTCTAGTGTTCAACAGTGGCTCCTGGATTGTGGCGTGGAGCAAGGTGATGTAGTTGCCGCTTATACCCCTTATCTGCCACAAACCGTGGTCGCAATGCTAGCGACCACCAGCTTGGGGGCGATTTGGACATCAACCTCACCTGACTTTGGCGTCGAGAGTGTGATTGAGCGATTTGGCCAAGTGAAACCCAAAGTGTTGTTCACCTGTGACGGTTACACCTTCAGTGGCAAAACGTTCGATATGACGGACAAGAACCGTGAAATCATCGAACACTTAAACGAATTAAAACAGGTGTGTGAGATCGGTTATTTGAAACCGAACAATGATTTAGATAAGAGCGATTTAGAGAAGAGTCATTTAGAGAAGAACAACGTTGAACACAATGTGTTAACCCAAAGCTGGCACAGCATCATTAATCACTATCAGCCACAACCTCTTCGATTTACTCGTGTCGGCTTCAATGAACCGTTGTTCGTGCTCTATTCCTCCGGTACCACCGGAAAACCCAAGTGTATTGTGCACTCTGTTGGTGGCACTATCATCAACCACCTTAAAGAGCATCAACTTCATTGCGATGTTAAGCCAAACGATCGCGTGTTCTACTACACCACTTGTGGTTGGATGATGTGGAACTGGCATGTCTCTGCACTCGCCAGTGGGGCTTGTTTGGTCATCTTTGATGGCAGCCCGGTTTATCCGCAACCTAACGTTCTGTGGGATTTAGCGCAGCGAGCTGATGTATCGACATTTGGCACCTCAGCCAAGTACCTAGAAGCGATTGAAAAAGCGGAACTCTCACCGATCGACAGTCACAACCTTCCTAAATTAAGAACACTGTGCTCGACGGGTTCTGTGCTTTACCCAGAGCAGTTCGATTACGTCTACAAACACATCAAACAAGACCTGCATTTAGCGTCTATTTCTGGCGGCACGGATATCTGTGGCTGCTTTGTTTTGGGTAACCCAATCTCGCCTGTGTATCGCGGTGAGTGCCAACAGGCAGGGCTCGGGGTCTACATCAAGGTGTTCAATTCTTCTGGCCAAAAGGTCAATCACGAACGCGGCGAACTAGTGTGCACCAATTCCTTACCTAACTTTCCTGTTGGTTTCTGGAATGACACTGGAGAGCGCTACCACAGCACCTATTGGGACAGGTTCGATAATGTGTGGCATCACGGTGATGAAGTCGCACAGAGCGTGCATGGCGGCTATCTGTTTTACGGACGAGGCGACACCACGCTCAACCCTGGTGGCGTGCGAATTGGTACCGCTGAAATCTATCAACAAGTGAACACCATTGACGACATAGTTGATTCTATCGCAGTCGGTAAAGACATCGACCGCAACGAACAGATATGGCTGTTTGTTCAACTACAACAAGGTGTGGATCTAGATGATGAGTTACTGACAGCCATCAAAAGCAAACTCAAATCCTCTTGTTCACCAAGACACGTGCCAAGCCAGATATTTGCGATCAGCGATGTGCCAAAAACACGCTCTGGCAAACTGGTGGAGCTGGCAGTGAAACAGGTGATCAATGGTAAGAGTGTAGAAAACCTCGGGGCTATCGCTAACGCCGAGGTCTTGGAAGAGATAAAGCGCGTTGTTTCGCTTTAGCGATTAGGCCTAGAACGTAGCAAGCTATCTCCACTTTTCACTTGGCTGTCAGATAACATCTGAAGTAAAGGCAGCCGATTGAAAACCGAATCTAAACTACTCTTTAAGCTCGTGAACCCTCGCCTCAGTTTTGCCCCGTACCTTTTCTAAAGTTCTTAATGAGATCTGAACGTCATATTTAAAACAAAAATGTCAAATTATTCATTTTTTGGGCTGAGATAATATTCACTAAAGACGAATCATTTATACAAAAAAAGAGTCCACCACTGGATTGTATCCCAGCTTATGGATATTTAATCGAATTGCAATAACTCTCATTTCCACAGCTCCATTTCTAGTGAAATAATAATTTGATAGCTATCACATTTAGGACGGTTATTTTCCCATACTATCTCGGCATGTTAATTACTTAAGAGTAATTAAAAATCTAGTCATTGTTATTAATAAGCTTGAATTTAATTAGAAACAAGCGGTTAATCCCTACGTAAAATAAAATCATTATTAAATGATCGGAGACATTATCATGCGCATAGTATTAGCTTTAGGCGGTAACGCTCTTTTAGCAAGAGGCCAAGCATTAACGGCTGAGAACCAACGTGAAAATATAATCAAATCAGCGGCGAGTATTGCTGCAATCGCACGCGAGCATGAGATTGTTATCGTTCATGGTAATGGCCCGCAAGTAGGTTTGTTGATGGAACAAAACGCAGCTTATAGCGAATATTCGCCAGAGCCTACCCCATACCCAATGGATGTGCTCGGCTCTCAAACCTGTGGCATGGTGGACTACATGTTACAACAAGAGCTCAGAAACATTGACCCTGAATTAGACGTAGCAACGCTAGTCACGCAAACTGAAGTATGCAAAAAAGACCCTGCGTTTGCTAACCCGACTAAATTTGTTGGCCCTGTATATACAGAGCAACGAGCCAAAGAGTTAATGGCTCAAAGCACAATGCAATTTAAAGCTGATGGCGAGTACTACCGTCGCGTTGTGCCTTCTCCTATGCCAAAAAGCATTGTTGAAATTCAGCAAATTGAAACTCTTCTAGATACAGAAAACCTTGTTATCGCTTGTGGCGGCGGCGGTGTTCCCGTGAGTATTGAACAGGGTAAGAGTACTGGCGTAGAGTGCGTGATTGACAAAGATCTTACGGCTGAATTACTGGCTGAAAAAATCCATGCTGACCTATTTATTATCTTAACCGATGGTTCAATTTTCCGTAACTATGGTAAAGAAGACCAAGCAGAAATGAAGCAAGCAACGCCTGCTGGTTTAGCAGAGTTTTCATTCCCTGCTGGTTCTATGGGGCCAAAAATTGATGCCGTTTGTAAATTCGTTGAAGCTGGCTTGGGTAATGCGGCGATTGGTTCATTATTTGATTTAGATAAAATAATTACCAATGAAGCTGGCACTCTGATAACGAAAGGCGAAGGTGTTATTTATTACTAATATTCTCGAGTGATAAAAACCACTAATATAAATCATACTACAAGCCTCTTATTTAATTATAATGAGGCTTGTTTTATTCGGCCCGTTTAATTCTAGATGAGATAAATATTCATAAAATTGAAAATTAAACCTGAAAATAATTAATACATAATATCTTTGAATATACCAAATCTTAATTATAACGTGATTTAATCCAAATAACGTTTCCAGTTCATTAAAAACAATTCAATACGTTCACATCGGTGCATTCGCATCCGCTTGATTCTCTGGCATCGCCCCAATAAAAGCGGGTAACTGGTTACACGCTTCGACAATCGAATTAATTAGCGGATAAGGTGACATATCAACGCCAAAGCGCAGCGCGTTATACACCTGCGGCACCAAGCAGATATCGACAATGCATGGTGAATCCGTGAGGCTATACACCGAGTCGCCATGTGCTTTTCTGTGCTTTGCCAACTTCTCTTCTAGAGCGCTGAAACCTTGGTGCATCCAATAGTGAAGCCAATCCATTTTCGCCTCTTGCTCGCACGACAATTCTCGCTCCAAATACTGCAACACGCGCAGGTTGTTCAGAGGGTGAATTTCTATCGCAATATCCTGAGCCATCGCCAACGCTTGATAGCGCAGTGGTGTTTGCTCTGGAATGAGCGAGGAGTCAGGGCTGCTCTCACACAAATAGTGTTCATCGAGATATTGAAGAATAGCCAGTGACTGATTGAGTTGAACGTCACCATCCACCAGCACAGGCACTAGTTCACTGGCATTGAGATCGCGATATTGTGGGTCATGTTGCTCGCCGCCATTACGCACCAAATGCACCGATTTCGACTCATAGTTGAGTTGCTTTAGGTTCAATCCAATACGCACCCGATAGGCTGCGGACGAGCGCCAGTAACCGTAAAGTATAATGTTCTTGTTCACGATGCTCTCGCTCATACAGAAATCCTATTACGTGGATTATAGCGCTCGATACTGGCTCACTTTTTGGTCTATCGCGCCAAAAATAGAATGACCCGCCGCATCAAACATCTCAAGCTTGATCGAGTCACCAAACGACATGAATTGAGTCGAAGGTTTACCATCGCGAATCGTCTCTATCATGCGTACTTCAGCAATACATGAATATCCCACACCACCTTCAGAAATCGAGGTGCCATGATCAGTGCCTTGCTTATTCGATACCGTGCCTGAACCTATGATCGCGCCCGCCGATAATGGTCGCGTTTTAGCGGCATGCACAATTAACTCGGCAAAACTGAAGGTCATATCAACGCCTGCATTCGGACAACCAAAAGGTTGGTCGTTGTAGGTCGATATCAACGGTAAATGCACCTTGCTGCCTTTCCATTGTTCACCAAGCTCATCAGGTGTCACAGCGACCGGAGAGAACGCCGAAGACGGTTTAGATTGGAAGAAGCCAAAGCCCTTAGCAAGCTCTGCCGGAATCAAACCACGCAAAGACACATCGTTCACCAACATCAGTAGACGAACCGAATCGTGCGCTTGTTTAGCACTGGCACCCATAGGCACATCTCCGGTGACAATCGCAACCTCACCTTCGAAATCGATGCCCCACTCGTCGCTGGCAAATTCGATATTGTCACGAGGGCCGATAAACGCATCTGAGCCGCCTTGATACATTAATGGATCAACCCAGAAGCTTTCTGGCATTTCAGCACCACGCGCCTTACGCACCAGTTCAACGTGGTTTACATAAGCACTGCCATCCGCCCATTGATATGCGCGTGGCAGAGGTGATTCACAATACTGAGATGCAAACACTTCACTGCCAGTCACATGCCCGTTGTTTAACGAGGTGTATAACTCTTCTAACTGAGAAGCCACGCTGTCCCAGTTATCCAATGCTACCTGCATGGTTGGCGCTAGATGCATCGCATGGAAGATTTCGGTGGCAGCTACACATTGTTTAAGATCTTTACTTACGACCATCAGTAGACCGTCGCGAGTGCCATTTTTCTTGGTTGCTAATTTCATCCTTGTCCCTTATTTCTTATCGTCAGCCATTTCTTTCAAACCAGAGTCTTGCCAACTGTAGACATATTCTTTGTTTTCAACGCTATCGAGTTCATCAGAGAACTGCAGCGCATGGCGAGTATCGATCATCACCGCCACTTCATCGGTAAACTTCTTCTTGTGCGCCTGACCCGCTTTGAAAGCCTTTGGGTGAGGCCCATGCGTAAACCCAGCCGGATGGAAGGTCACCATGCCTGCTTCAATGTTGTCGCGACTGAAGAAATCACCAGCGTGATAGAACAGCACTTCGTCGTAGTCATCATTGTTATGATAAAACGGCACTTTCAATGCTCCGGGGTCGCTCTCTATCGGGCGCGGCACAAAGGTACACACCACAAAGCCTGCGCCAACAAACGTCGTATGCGCAGAAGGTGGCAAGTGATAACGATGTGACATCAGCGGTCTGATATCGCGCCAATTCACTTTCACCACCGCTAAGTCGCCATGCCAACCAATCGCATCCAATGGATTGAACGGATAGGTGATCACGCTGACTTTGTCGTGGCGCTTCACCTGAACCTGAGTCTGGTTTTCTGAATACTGAGCGCGGAATTGATCATTGATAGACGGGATATCAAGCACCGCCGGATCAAACACCGCGTGATTACCGACCATGCCTTTCTCTGGCAGGGAGTAAGCCGCGTCGGTGTTCTCAATCATCAAGATGAACATCGGCTCACTTGGCTCTAAGCGCCAGTTGGTCGAGCGCGGGATCATCACGTAATCCCCTTCACTCACGGCTAGATGACCATAGTCACAATAGAGATCGGCGCTACCTTGGTGAATGAACAGCAGCTCATCACCATCAGAATTACGCACTAAGAAATCCATCTTCTCATCCATGCGCCACACGCGGATTTTGCAGTCCGCATTGTGCAAAAGATGAGGCACCGCCCAAGGGGTTATCTGGCTAGCTTTTTCCACCAGCGTAAAATCAAAAGCGCGAGGACGTAAATCGCCCTCCCACTCCGACCAACCTGTTGGGGCATGTTGGTGATGAAAATGAGCGGCAGGGCCGAAGAATCCACTTCGGCCCGCCTCTCGCTCATAAATTGCCTCTTCGGGAAAATCGGCGTGCGCTTGTTTAGAGCACACACCCTCCCGATGAGGAAACGAGATCCATTTATGCATCGTCTAATACTCCTCGACGAATCTGGTCCTCTTCAATCGATTCAAATAGCGCTTTGAAGTTACCTTCACCAAAGCCTTCGTTGCCTTTACGCTGAATGATTTCAAAGAACACAGGACCAATTACCGTCTGTGTGAAAATTTGCAGCAAGATGCCGTCTTTGGTCGGCGCGCCATCAATCAGAACACGTAGGTCACGCAACAGACCGGTATCTTCCCCGTGGCCTTTTACACGATCGTCAACTTTCTCATAATAGGTATCTGGGGTTGGCATAAAGTCCATACCGCGATCACGCAGAGTCTTCACGGTTTTGTAGATGTCATCGGTGGCGAGTGCGATGTGTTGGATGCCTTCGCCGTTGTATTCGCGAATGAACTCTTCGATTTGTGATTTGTCGTCGGAAGACTCATTGATTGGGATACGAATCTTGCCACACGGTGAGGTCATGGCGCGGCTCACAAGGCCTGTCAGCTTACCTTCAATATCGAAGTAGCGAATCTCGCGGAAGTTGCCCAGACGCTCATAGAACCCAGACCATACATCCATATTGCCTTGTTTCACGTTGTGCGTGAGATGGTCGATTTCATACAAGCCAACATTAGCTTCGGCCATGCGCTGTTCCGCATCGTCATAGAATCGGAAATCGACGTCATAGATGCTCTGCTTGCCATAACGATCCACAAAATAGAGCAGGCTTTCACCGATACCGTAAATGGCAGGAATGCTCAGTTCCATCGGCCCTATTTCTGTCTTGTACTCTTCACCACCGCCCTTGAACGCTTGCTCCATTGCAGCTGTTGCTTCGTTGACACGAAAAGCCATGCCACAGACCGATGGCCCATGCACTTTAGCGAACGCTGCCGCTTGGCTGTGAGGCTGTTCATTGACGATAAAGTTGATGTCACCTTGTCGATACAGCCAAGCCTCTTTTGAGCGGTGCTTGGCGATCTCAGCAAAACCAAGTGACACAAACAGCGCTTTAAGTTGCTCAATTCCCTTGTGGTCAACGGCCGTGTATTCAACAAACTCGAATCCATCCGTACCAAGCGGGTTGTATGTATCCACCATGAACTTTCTCCTTGTACCTATTGGTTTTGTGTTGTGTATTTTTTGTCCTTACTTAAATTTGGCCCACAAGCCGAGATAATGGAATGGGTGGAGGGAAATGGGCAATTTCGATGAAACCCTGTCAATTTGTAAAATATTTGTTACACACAAATCATCAAGACAAGAAAGTGAGTGCTATCAAGGGATTGAAAGATGGTGGTTTGATTTACAGCAGAGTAAGAGATGTTATTGAATTGTTACATCTATCCTTTTGTCAGCTAAGGTAATAAATCGAACATTAGACTGATGATGCAAAAAAGCCGCTGTCGTCAGCGGCTTGATGAGTTCTAGAGCGAACCTAATTCGAATTGAAAATTTGCGTTAATCCCAGTTGAGAATCGACCAATTCGGCTGATCAGCCAGTGCTTTCAAACGCGGGCATGGATTCACCAAGTAAGCAAAGTCAGCGTGTTCGCACAAAGGTAAGTCGTTGATTGAATCCGTATAAAAATGAATGTCTGAGTAGTTAGTTTCTTGATTGTCTAACCACTCTTTTAAACGGGTGACTTTGCCTTCACGGTAGCTTGGCACACCTGATATTTGAGAAGTAAAACGGCCTTGGTTTTCAATCAAATCAATACCGAGTGCATTCTCGATACCAATCTTGCGACCGACCGCTTCCACCAAGAAAGTCACGCTGGCAGAGATGATCAACATATCGATATCATCATTCTCAAGCTGCTCAATCAAAGGTTTCGACTGCTTGAACTGTCTAGGCAAAATATGCTGTTCAACACACTCTTCCACCAAAGCGGTAACTTGCTCTGTTGGCATATCGGCTAAAGGCTGCATGGAAAACGTTAGGTAATCTTCCATGTTCAGTTTGCCTTCCGAATATAAACCCATTAAGCGCTTATCTTCTTCAATAAAGTTGGGCGCAGTGGCAATGCCCTTTTCAACCAAGAATTCATTCCAGAGCATCGCTGCATCGGCATTGATCAGCGTTTCATCCATATCAAATACATACAAAGGTTTGAACATCTTAGGCTCTCACAGGTTGAGTTTCGTTAAGGTTAAAAAGGAGTTCTAGTTGGCTGCATGCTATAACGGGATTATGACATTAAGAGCATATTTTCGTGGCAGTTGTATTTCACGGCTATGACAATCACCACATGCTTGTTTTCCTAAATACAACAGCTTATGGATTCAATCAGTATTGATACGCGACGTATTTAACTATATGTATTTAACTATATGTATTTAGCTAACTAGATGTATTAGCTAACCAAGTGCTCATTAGCAAAAAAAAGAAACTCCGACTGATTCTGTCGGAGTTTCTTATAGAGTTGGATATGCTTTAGCGAGACATCAGCTAATTGAACCTAAACGATTTTCTGCTCATGTTCCTTGCTCGACTCAGTTCCTTTCGACAAGAAACTGGCAACGATCTCTCTCAGTTTCCCTTGATTGACGGGTTTTGGTAAAAATTCATCCATACCCACATCGAAGCACAAATGCTTATCTCGTTGCACGACGTTGGCCGTCAGCGCAACGATCGGAATGTGTTTAGAGGTTCCTTCTTCGAGCGCTCGGATCTGCTTAGTCGCTTCGAAACCATCAAGAACTGGCATCTGGCAATCCATGAAAATCATCACATAGTCATTGGCCTTAAATTTCTCGACACCAATTTCACCGTTGTCTGCAATATCCACCTCAAACCCCAGCTTCTTAAGCATCATTTTGGCAACTTGTTGGTTCACTCTAGAATCTTCAACGACCAAAACCTTACCACTAAACGGAGCAGCAACTGGTTTTGGCTCTTCTTTGATTGGAGCTTGTTTGTCTATTTGTGTCGTTCTAACAGAAGCAGATGTTGTAGCTTCAACAGAACTCGATGATTTGGTTAATGGCACGGGTTGATTATCTTTAAACGCTACCTCACCTCGATTTGGATAGGTAAAGGTTGAGGTATCAGCCGATCTCGCCAGGACTTCACTCAGCGTCCATTTAAGCTGATTATCTTGATAAGGGCGAGCAATGTAGGCAACAAAACCCACTTGTTTGGCGCGTGCTTCATCCTGTTTTCGAGGATCGGCAGAAATCATCACTAGCTTCGGACAAGCTTTGTCAAAACGCTCAATCAAACTTCTTGCTAATTGGAATCCATCAATAGACGGCATCACTTTATCAATCAGCACCAGATCATAAGGCAACGACTTCGCCACAGACTCTGAAACAAGCTCTAACGCTTGAGTGGCGGTTTCACAGCACTCAGACTTAACGCCGAATGATTGAAGTTGTGTTGAGGTAATACGCATGTTCAACTGGCTGTCATCAACCAGAAGTACCGAGACTTTATTAAAATCTATGTTGCTCTCGTCAACGTCTAAGCTCGGGTCAAAGTCAGCGGTAAAGTAGAATGTACTTCCCTTGCCTACGATACTGGTTAGCTCAAGCTTACTGCCCATTAAGGTCACAATCTTATCGCATATCGTAAGACCAAGCCCCGTGCCTCCGTAGATGCGGGTGGTGCTGCCGTCGGCTTGTTGAAACTTATCGAATACCGATTGTTGTTTGTCTTCTGCGATACCAATACCACTATCGGTCACCTCAAATTTCACTCTGAGCTTCTGTTCCGGCTCTATGACTTCTTCTAAACGAAGTGAGAGCATGACATGACCATGTTCGGTAAATTTGATGGCATTGCCGACTAGGTTATTCAGCACTTGTCTTAGCTGGGTGCCATCACCAATCACCATGGTTGGGATCTTAGGATCAATCGCCAGTTGGAATTTGAGCCCTTTTTGCTCGGCTTTAACTCTGAAGGTCGACTCTACATCGGCAGCAATACCCATCATTTTCATCGGCTCTTGCTGAAGCTCTAAACGACCCGCTTCAATCTTCGAGTAGTCGAGAATGTCATTGATTAAATCGAGTAGAGTAAGCGAAGAGGTGTTGAGCATGTCGACATACTCTTTTTGCTCTTTCGGCATATCCATTTCAGAAAGCAGTGATGAAAGCCCGATAATCCCGTTCATTGGAGTGCGGATTTCGTGGCTCATGTTGGCCAGAAATTCACTCTTGTTACGGTTCGCTACCTCTGCAGTATCTTTGGCTTTTTCCAATTCTTGGTATTGTTGACGAATACGTTCAATCGACTGATTGTAGCTACTCTCTAGTGTCGAGATCTCATCACTGTAGGTAGAGTTAGTGGGTGTTAAAAATCGCGGTTTGTTGTCTTCAACCTGTTGATGGTTGATCTGAGAAGACATGGTCATTAAGCGCTTGACTACAAGGCGATAGACGATGGTTAAACACACCAGAGACAATAAGAAGATTTTAACTGCTTCGAAGGCGAGCAATAATAATACCCGATCTTCAAAGTCGTTGAGAATCATACTCAGATCAGACTGCACCGTGAGCGTCGCCAGTTGGAACTCTGAGCCTCCCATCTGATGCACCATATCCCAAGATTGAGAATAAGACTGACCGGACGTCTGTTGACCTAATTCTAAAATTTTTTCATCGGGGCTTTCTATTAACAGATAACTGACCGAGGGTAAGCGGGAGATACCTTCAGCTTGCACAAACAGTTGCTCTCGGTCTTCAACCCACAAACTGGCGGTTAAGCCGGAAAGATAACCATCCTTAACCTGTTCGATCTGAGAACTGATAAAAGAAACTCGATTTTGGTACTCCACATACAAACCTAGACCTGTCACTATGACTGTGAATAAGGTACTGATTGCGATGATTACCCCGATCAACTGTCGGGAGAGTCCAATATAGCGTTTTCCTTTATTCACCATACAAAAATTACCATTATTGTTATCCTAGCAAACTACAATTACTCAACTAGTATAATAGTAGTCATTCATCAAATAACTAGGGAAGGTTATGAAAAAACATCTAATAGTTGCATCCATAGTCAGTTTGTTTTCAAGCAGTTATGCTTTTGCAAGCGAACCTGTTCACTACTACATTATTGCAAGCCAAGCGCAACCTTTTCAGATCGAAACTGACGGGTCATCTCACAGAGGAATGGTTTCGGATATTGTTGAAGCCGTATTTGATGACAGCCAATACGAGATCGATTACCACACCTACCCTTTCAACCGAATGGTCGATAAGCTCGACGCTAGAGAGAATCCAAACTGGGTCACCTATGGCAGCCCAAGTTGGGGAAATATCCAATCTGTAAACTTGTCTAAAGATCCGATTTACAATGTAAAACATGTGTTACTCAGCAGCGGCAAGAAGCCATTTGAGTTCAACACTATCGATGATTTAAACGGAAAAGCGGTGGTATTGCTGGTGGGGTTTGAATATCCAAATCTAGAGCCTTATATCCAACAAGGTAAGCTTAACGAAATTCGAGTTAAAGACTACAGCGCGGCTTTTCGTGTATTAAACCGAACTCCGGGTGATACCGTTTTTGTTGAAATGGAATCTCGAATCAAATACAACCTAAATGAGCAGAAACTCAGTATTGATGACTACCAGATGCAAGAATTTGGCTCAGTGATCAATAACTACCCCATCCATTTAGCATTTGACCCAGAGATGGATCCTAAACTGCAAAGCTTCATCGACCAGCGCCTCGACCAAATGAAAGACGATGGTCAGCTCAACGACATCGTACAGAGTTACTTATAACAACAGCATCAGTTGTAACCTTCGCATAAAGGTATAGCTTAGGTAACGTAATTTAGCTCTCTTCGATGACTAACTCGCTCTTAAGCCTAAAAGGCCGCCCTGATTAGCACAGAAGCTAAATAGGGCGGCCTTTTTTAATTCATCTTTAAGGGCTAAAAGAGTTTACCTGTAATCGACCTACTTAATTTGGAACCACGGAGGTAAATGGATTAGTGTACAGCAATCAAATGCAGTTGCTGAGTACGAAGCTCTTGTCGTACTGCCATCAGAATCTTGCCTAAATGGTTCTCGCCGGTTCCATCGCCACCATCCCCCCAGAAGTGGTCTTTGTGCGAATGTTCTTTTATCACCGAATCTCCGGTATTAGTAAGAAACAACGCAAACTGTGGGTTCTGCCTGAACTTCTCTGTGACAATGAACTGCATCACTTCAACACGAATATCATACCAATCTTCCCGAACTTGCTCTTCATAATCACGGCTTAAAGAGAATGCTTCAGCAGGAGTCGAGGCTTCGAGAATGGTGTTACGCAGCGCTTGAGAGGCAAACTTCATCGCTTGATAATAATGCTCGCTGGTTGCCCAAACTTGATCGTCGATTTTGATAGGACAAGCGGCAAAATTTGACAGGTACCCGTTTGGATCTTCAGGTTCATAGAACAGCACTTCTTTGGCTTTAGCCACCGAATTAGACATAGCCTTCTCCTTACCAACAACATCGCATATTTTTGCTTTAACTTTAAAATTAGTGGCGTTGCATATAACTGTCAAACAACTTAGTTAAAGAGTATGTTTTTAGTCGAGAACAAGTAATGTAGAGGAAGGACAATGGATTTAAATGGTGAGAGGCAAGGAGCATGGTTTACTTATAAAAAGCACAAGTTTCTTCAAAAAAAGCATATAAATCAAAGGGTGGCGGTGCGCCACCCTTCTAAATGCAATGGGGGTTGTTAATGAATTAGACCTAGCTCCCTCGCTTCTTCCAGACTAAAACCGCTTTCTCTAATTTCTCTTAGAGCTTCAATACGACGACGAGCTTCAGCAGATTTCATTTTCTTTTCTGGTTTGAAAGATACTTCTTCTTCAGCATCCCACTTATTTGCAATATTTGTCATTTCATCATGGTTGATAGAATTAATGGACATGTTTTCCTCCGAAAAGCACCATGTAATGGACAGGTAATCTGTAGCAAATGCTATTTCGCTTGTTAAGCAATTCTGTACTGAAATGTGATGATTCCGACGCTTCACAAAGCTAATTAATAAATGCCTCATTAAAACTTTGCCAAAGCCATTTTCTGCCATTACATTTAAAAGATTCCCCATAAGAAATGTGGTTTGATCCACCTCTCATTTTCCTCGTTCTCATTTCCTATTTCCCGCTGAAACTTCATGAAATAATCAAAAAATAATTCGAGTCACTTCATTCTTTTTGTGCTCTTCTCTTTCACAAAATCCAACACATGTTAATGATAATAGTTATCAATATCATAACTGAGTGTTTATCATGTCTAGGGAAAATTTAGAGACACCTCTTCTCGAAGTGAAGAATCTATGTGTCGATTACATTACCGATGACGGCGATTTTAATGCCGTAAAATCCGTAAGCTTTAACATAGGCCAAGGCGAGATTTTTGGTTTAGCGGGAGAATCCGGGTGTGGCAAAAGTACCATCGCATTTGCCATTAACCGCCTGCATAAGCCACCGGCTTTCATCTCTGGCGGACAAATACTGTTTGGCGGGCAAGATCTGCTGAGCTTATCGGACAGCCACTTGAACACCTTACGTTGGAGTGAGATCGCAATGGTGTTCCAGAGCGCGATGAACTCGCTTAACCCTGTACTGACCATTGAAGAACAGTTTGCCGATGTATTGCGCCACCACAAGGGCATGAACAACGAGCAAGCAAAAGATCGCGCCGAAAAGTTACTCGACCTAGTCAATATCCCTCGCCACCGTCTAGCCGAGTACCCGCACCAGTTTAGCGGTGGGATGCGTCAACGTTTGGTGATTGCGATAGCTCTCGCGCTCAACCCTAAGTTGATTATCATGGATGAACCGACCACGGCACTGGATGTGGTTGTACAGCGCGAAATTCTGCAGCAAATACACCAACTCAGAGAAGAGTTTGGTTTCTCAATATTGTTTATCACCCACGACCTCGCACTAATGAGCCAACTGTGCGATCGAATTGCCATCATGCGTCATGGACAGATAGTTGAAATCAACCAAGCCCATGAGATTCGCAATAACCCTCAGCACTCCTACACCCAAAAGCTATGGAGTTCCTTCCCCAATATTCACGAACACGCTCACGCAACTGCGTGCTAGGAGAGCTCCATGTCACAACCTATTTTTCAAGTAAAAAACCTCGTTAAAGAATTCACTGTTGGTGGTGGATTTGGCAAAGAAGAGATCTTTAGAGCACTGCATGGGGTGAGTTTTGATTTACATGCAGGTAAAACATTGGCACTGGTTGGCGAATCAGGCTGCGGGAAAAGCACCTGCGCTCGACTGATGACCAAAGTGTATCCGCCAACAGAGGGAGAAATACTGTTCAATGGCAGAGATATTTCTACCTTAAAAAGTCGTAAAGATATCTTGGATTACCGAAGCCGCGTACAAATGATATTTCAAGACCCATTTGGCTCACTCAATCCAACCCACACCATTGAACACCACTTAACGCGGCCCCTTAAGATCCACAAGCAAGTTGCTACGAAACAAGCTCTCACAGAGCGTCTCAAAGAGTTGTTAACGCTGGTGGAGTTGCCCATCGAAACTCTCACCAAATACCCTCATGAGCTCAGTGGAGGCCAAAGACAGCGCATAAACTTAGCAAGAGCACTTGCAGTCGGTGCTGAGGTTATCCTTGCCGATGAACCCACCTCGATGTTGGATGTTTCAATACGACTCGGTGTTTTGAACCTAATGCAGAGGATGAAGAAAGAGTTAGGGATAGGTTTTTTGTACATTACGCATGATCTAGCAACAGCACACTACATCGCAGAAGAGACGGCTGTGATGTACAAGGGACAGATCGTTGAGTGGGGATCAACCCAGTCGATCTTAACCAACCCACAACACCCGTACACTAAGTTATTGATCTCTGCTGTGCCCGATCCTGATCTACCATTTGGCGAACTCGTGAAAAATGAGCCAAACTATTCAATAGACGCTGATCGTATTCGTGAACAAAGCAGTGAAATACAGCATGAGATCAAGCAAGTTTCAGATAATCACTATGTTAAACAGTGGGATAACGTTGCATGAATGAACTAGACACTTGGTTAGAGCGGATCGGAAATTGGTACAAAGACCGAAAGCATGATCAAGTGGAGAAGTTAGAGCCTTTGATCTTAACGCCTCCAGATGCACTCTGGGGGCCTTTGATCACGGATAAACAGAGCAAAGGCATCGCATGCTGGTTAGACGGATGCTTGAGAATCTTTACGTTTTATCGATATAAAGATGAAATTCTGACGGCATCGACAAAGCTTCCACCACCAAGCCCACCATCTATCTCAAACGAACTTAGTGGCTCGCACCATCAGGAAAAAGCTTTCCAATACCTGATGTTTGCCTATAGCAAGCTTCAAGCTGTGTCTTGTAATCCCAAATCAGAACCTGACTTACAAGAGTGGTGTACACAGCGGCTACAGCACTTGTGTGTATTGGCTTTGGAGTTTACCAACCAACAACAAGAACCGCGCTGGAAAGAAGAATCAGAAAAATTGATCGAATCGCATGTACGCTTTATGGCAAGTCAACACCAGAACGATGATCAAGGTATGGCTCTACGTCAACTGCACTGATCCACTCCTTGTTCAACCCCTGTTCGATCAAACATCAAAGCTGAACCCCATCAAAAATAAGCACCGTAGAAAGCATGATCTCACCTTGATCATGCTTCAGGAACGGACTCCATAAGCTGTAGAATTTAAATGGTAAGCTTTTGAATGTTAATGATTAGCCGAATTGCAGGCAAAAAAAAGCGAGTCCCTTAGGAACTCGCAAAAATCTATTCAGTATGATGTAACAAAATATGAGCCAATCTATTAATCATAAGAAAGGACAAAAGGTTGTCTATTCGGGATAAATAATAATCAACTGGATGCGCTACATTGTCATCAATTTGTCAGCGTTAGGTGCGGTTTTAATCAGCACCTAATGTGTTCAAACTATCCATTCGTCGACCGTAAATACGGGCTTCTTACAACTGAGCAGTGACAGTGATTGGTGGTTAGTGGCCAATCGCCATTTCGTCGAGCGCTAAGAACACGTTTTCGTCTAAATGACCTTCGTGAACTTGTTTACACACTTTACGACGCACAGCTAAACCAGAGATCAAACGCTCAATAGACAAGTGTCGATTGCTGGTGCTGTCACGGTCGTTGTAAAGCTCAATCAAGCGACTCAGTGTTTCGTATGGGATAACGTCCTCCCCTACTCTCAACCAATCAAGCTTCTCAATGAGCTCAGAACACTCTTCTTTGATTGAAGCATGTGAATGCCCTGTCATAGCAGATAAAGCCGTTATACTGCGTTCTAGAGCCTCTGCAGAGGTATATTTAGAGAGAGTAATCATGATCTCGTCAGCGTTGATCTCAACAGAGTGTTTACGCTGCTTAACTCGACGTCCCAATTTGCCTCTTGGCGACGGTGCTTTGCGCTGAATTGGCTCAAACTCACCATCGATAATCTCAGACAACTCTTCCAATTTCTGCTTAGACACCATTTCATTACGCAGTGGGTTCGGTAACGTTGGTGCCATATTACGCTTGCCTGCATTGGTGGTGCGTGCTCTTGAGTAACGTAAGACTTCTTCCACATTACATTTGATATCAACCTGATAATCAGTCGTTTTTCCTTTTTCGATCAACGCGGTGATCGTTAAGTGATAACCCCAAAGGTTAACCAGGAAGGTATCTTCTTGATCCCCTACTTCACCTAACTTTCTGAGCTCGCGGATCAGATCCATCGAGAAACGACGCCAATCGATGTTACGCGCCAATTTCTGGTTGAGCTCACTGAGCAACATGCTATCTGAATGGCGACGTGCCATGCGGCTTCTAAAGTACGAATACATTTGGAAGACCAAGGTATGTTGCTTCAGGATTTCTGGCGGAAATAGGAAGAAATAGTCACGCGTCAGCAGCTCTTCGTAGAACGAAGGTTCCCAAACCAGGATGTATAGGTTCGGTTTAATGCGAATTTCGCCGTCAGAGCCTTCTGTAGGCGCTTCTTCCGATGCGGTAATGGTTCTAGCTAGGAATCGGAAACGATCACTCTTAAAGCCTTCTGGCATGTTCTCGCTAAGCCAACGGCCTGTGAGCTCATGCAATTGGAAATCGGTAAATTCGATACGATCAATACTGTCACGGATCGAATCACGTGCCGGCCCGCTGTCTTTCTTGCCACGCAAGGACAAAATATCCGTGATGTAAAGTGGTGTTTTGTTCGGTGTGTGTTTCGCGTCTAGATGGTAATCATCTTGGTGATGATCATGATATTGAACAGTAAGCGTGAATAACGCGAATAGCGTCATCAGATCATCAACCGTCATAATGTTTTTTGAAGATCGTGTCTCGATCACCGCTCGAGTGCCAGAGATCGAAACCATTGATTTTTGGTAGCTCTTGCGCGTTCTAGGGGGCGCTAAGGCTTGATCAATAATACCCGCCCAATTGGTTGGCGACACAATAAATTGATCGGCTTCGTCTTTCATCGTTGGTGGGGTATTGAGTCCGTGTTCATTCAATAAGCGTTTGTTGACTTTGGTTTGAGCTAGAGCTTTAGATCGCTTTTGCTTCTCATTTTGCTTCACGCTTTCTGTCACTAAGCTAGTAGCACCCAGTACTGATATCAATTGGTTTGGGTTAACAAAGCGATGCAGCATAGTTTTACCAGCAAGACCTTCTTCAAAGCGAACCGGAATTTGCCTGAAAAGACCGATACTGACCGCAGCTCTTAACCTTTGCTGTAAGGCTGCACGAGTAACTTGACCATCGGTTGATTCAATAATCTCGGTAGTAGAAACGTAACCGTCTTTGCTGCTAAACCCACGAAGTGAAATTAGGTTAAGAAGCTCAACGATGCTTTTGGTGACACCTTTGAAGTGTTGATATTGTTCTATCCATTCAACGGCTGTTTCAGATACCTCAAATAAATGACCATCTTTGTGGCTTCGTGCCTTAATTAACAATTTCTCTTCTGGTTTCATTTTTGATCCGTATCACACTAACCGTAATTTCACTATAGTTCCTGAATGATAAAGAAAGAATGATCATAAATAAAGAGAATTTATTGGCTTTTAAATAACTGATCTTTTTGATTAATATGATCTTAAATGATTAAGTGATCTAATGATCAGGCTGTTCTCGTGGTTTTAAGTGGCTGAATTTAAAGGTTTAAAATAAAACCCCTTGGAAAGCATGATCATAAAAACCCCGAAACTATGATCATTAAATCAAAGAAAGCATGATCACAGAACACCAGAAGTATGATCATTAAGTCATTGTAAGCATGATCATTATTGGCTTGAAAGCATGATCATTATACATATACAGCTTATCCACAGTTCGGAAGTCAACATCATCTTCTAAGTCACTTCATACAACTCAATGCGGATATTTATGATGGCCAATCTATCGGAACAATGATCAAGTGATGGTACTTTTTTATCCTTCCCGCCCTATTGAGGATAAAATTTAACCTGTATCTGTTGAAAATGGATAGCTTTGATGTATTTAGCGTAGGTGGGAGTTAACTAGGAAGCATGATCATGAAATTGTCATGTTTGCGTATTCTCGGTCAGTGTAGATTGAATTTTCAATCATTGAGCCCTTATAGGCGTTGAATCCCCATTACAAAAGCATTTGTCCGTAACTTAGCTCTTAAATTACATGCTTCCGGAACGATATTTACTTGATCATTTTTCCGGAGTTTGATCATTTGTAATGTGCAGTTGCTCGGATCAATATTGCTAAGTTTGCGCCTTGATCATGCTTCGTAATTTGGTGTTATTAATTCTCTTACATTAGATGTGTTCCATGATCATTCTTCCGCTCAGGTTAGAATCCTCTGTTATTTTTTTGCACCTCCTCTTCTCTTGTGTTTTGAATTTTTTGTCCATTGAGCGTTTTTTAATTTTTATTGAATTGAAAATCTATAAATTCGAATGCAAATTACACCAACCGTAATCTATGGTTGTGTTTCAATCGTTCCGCAGCTTTTTAGGGATAATTTCATTTACATTGTAAATAAGTGATGCTGTAACATTTTAAATGTGCACTAGAAATAACATGGTTGTGCATGATGAAAATGATGACTTTTAGTATTACTCTGAGGTGATGTTTCATCAAATTGTAAAAACACTGTCTATTTTATGTGAGTTTACTCATAAATGCATGTTCATGTTTTTGTTGTGTTTGTTGTTAATCGCTGTACAATTTGTACTTAGTTAATCATTACGGAAACTGGCAATGAAAAGAGAACAAACGATTGATAAGCTCTATCAGCTAGCCGAACAAACTCAACAAGTTCAGGCTGACCGAATTGAGATTATTTTGGAAGAGCGAAGTGATGAACATTTCCCTCCAATGTCTAAAGCTATGATGGAGACTCGTTCTGGTTTAACGCGTCGTAAACTCGATGAAGCGATCACTAAACTTGAAGCTGATGGCCATCAGTTTACAAAGAACAATGCCAATCACTACTCGATTTCATTGACAGAAGCTCACATGTTGATGGACGCGGCAGAAGTGCCGAAGTTCCATCAACGTAAGCAGCATGCTGACAACAAACCATGGATTATCAACGTACAAAACCAAAAGGGCGGTACGGGTAAATCAATGACGGCAGTTCACTTAGCTGCGTGCTTATCTCTAAATTTGGACAAGCGCTACCGTATCTGTTTGATTGACTTGGATCCACAAGGCTCTTTGCGTCTGTTCTTAAACCCACAAATTAGTGGTGCAGAGCATGACAGCATTTATTCTGCAGTTGATATCATGTTGGATAATGTGCCAGAAGAGCAGGATGTTGACCTAGAATTCTTGCGTAAGAACGTGCTGTTGCCAACTCAGTATCCTAATTTGAAGACTATTTCAGCCTTCCCAGAAGATGCGATGTTTAACGCTGAAGCATGGCAAAGTCTGTCTAGAGATCAGTCACTTGATATTGTTCGTCTTTTGAAAGAAAAGCTTATCGACAAAATCGCCGATGATTTTGATGTGATCATGATTGATACTGGACCACACGTGGACCCGTTAGTGTGGAATGCAATGTACGCGTCGAACGCGCTTTTAATACCATGTGCAGCCAAGCGTTTGGACTGGGCTTCAACGGTTAACTTCTTCCAGCACTTGCCAACGGTTTATGAAATGTTCCCGGACGATTGGAAAGGGCTTGAGTTCGTTCGTCTAATGCCAACGATGTTTGAAGACGACAATAAAAAGCAGGTATCAGTTCTGACTGAGATGAACTACCTGTTGAATGACCAAGTAATGATGGCCACGATTCCAAGAAGCCGCGCCTTTGAAACTTGTGCTGACACTTACAGCACGGTTTTCGATCTGACGGTAAGCGACTTTGAGGGCGGTAAGAAAACTCTGGCTGTGGCTCAAGACGCAGTACAAAAAAGTGCTCTAGAATTAGAGCGTGTATTACATAGCAACTGGCCTTCACTTAATCAGGGATAACAAGAATGGCAATTAAAACATCTGACTTAAATGCAAAGCTATTTGGTAAAGCAAACAAACGTCGCGTAGCTACGCCACAAGAAGCTCAAACTGCGGTAAAAGAGCAAGCTCAAGTGATTGAGCTTTCTGTTGCGGGTGAAGATTTAGTTTCATTTGAATTGGTTCGAATTCCAGCCGCTGATGTAGCAACACGAACGGTTGTTTTTGAAGAGAATGCTCGTGAGCAGTCTTTCTTGAATGAGCACGCGCTTTCTGACGTACTAACTACGCTTAAAGAGCGCGGCCAGCAATATCCAGCGGTTGGCCGTAAGAACAAAGACGGCAAGATTGAAGTTCTTGATGGTAGCCGTCGTCGTATGTCATGTATTTTGGCTGACAAAGAGTTCTTGATCTATGTCGCTGAAAACATTAACGGCGAACATGCTAAGTTTTTATCAGATGTAGCTAACGCTCATAAACCACTTTCTCTCTATGAGAAGGGGAAGGAGATGCAAGCGAAGCTTGATAAAGGCGAAGCTGAAGACCAGAAAGCACTCGCTAAAATGTTCCAGTGCAGTGAAGCTTTGGTGAGTGGCGCGTTGAAAGCGGCCGCTTTACCACTTGAATTATTACAAGCTTACCCAAATGTGAGCGATCTTGGCCGTCCGACTATTGTTAAGTTACACAAACAATTTAGCGGTCTTACTAGTGAGCAGCAACAAACATTACTGACCAAGTGTGGTGCTTCTGAAGGTTTTGTGTGGCAGCGCAGCGAAGCTCAAGGCGTAACTCGTTTAACAAAAGACGTGACAGAGACTTTAGAAGGTTGGGTGCTCGAACTAGCACCAGCACCCGCGAAGAAAGCTTCTCCAAAAGTTGAACTTATTAAAGGTCGAGCGTCATATAGCCGTAAGGGTTCAAACTTGGCGTTAAATCTTAAGAAAGTTGATGATACAACAATGGAAGAAATCCTAGCATTCGTACAATCTAAGTTAGACTAAGTCACGACTTTCATTACTCCTCTAAAGCCGCTTTATGCGGCTTTTTATTTGGCTGTGATAAACTGTGTTTAGATGAATCTGGACGCTAACTATGACAAACCCAACCAATACTTTTCTGCATACACTTTCTAATATTGCCCAACACAATGGTCACCGTTACGGTGTGGTCTTTGATGGCGACTTTGATTGGCAAAACTCTGCTGTTTTAACCTTCCTTGAAAATTCGTACACTCCGAGCATCTTCCAGATTGGTGGAACTCCGTTTGAAGGAGTGATTCATGCTCCAGTCAAAAAAGGCCAACAATTGCTTGGTCGTGAGTCCCAAGTTCTTGTTTGTGATTTTAGAGAGCAGTTTGATGCGAATGGTTTTAGCGCTGCACTAGGTTCGTTAATCGGTGGTGGGCTGTTGTTGGTGTTGCCGCCAAAAGTTGATGACTCTGAAGATAACGAGAGCTTTGGCCAACGTTGGTTAAAGGAGAGTTTCAATAAGCTCATTTCGGTTTCACAACACAACGAAACAGACGATGTTGTTCAAGCGACTAAAGCACTTCCTCTCAAGCAAGACTTTGAAAACAGTTTGGACAAATTCGAACAGCAAAATCTGGCTGTTGAGTTGGTTAAAAAAGTGGTGTCTGGGCATCGTAAACGACCTTTAGTTCTCACGGCAGATAGAGGACGTGGTAAAAGCTCTACATTGGGTATTGCCGCTGCTCAGCTTTTGGTTGAGCGTCATGGATTAAATATCATCGTGACAGCGCCTTCAGTGAAAGCAATCGAGCCTGTATTTTCCCACGCGAGTCAAAGCCTAGAAGACTGTGAAGTGCTCAACGCAACTTACATTTGCTATCAAAGCGGAAGTTTAAGATTCGTAGCACCAGATGAATTACTTAAGTCTAAGCCTGATTGTGATTTGCTATTAGTCGATGAAGCGGCTGCAATTCCAATCCCGATGCTCAAATCTATGGTTGGCATTTATCATCGTATGGTTTTTTCAACCACCGTTCACGGATACGAGGGGAGTGGGAGAGGGTTTGGACTTAAGTTCGAGTCTTGGCTTTCAGAGCATCGCCCGGGGTGGAAAGGTTTTAAGCTCGATCAGCCCATTCGTTGGAATCGCAATGATCCACTAGAGCGTTGGTTGTTTGATTGCTTCTTGCTTGGTAACGACGCGTCGCTAAGTGACTCGGTGATTCATGAGTTAGATAGCTTTTCTGATCTGGCAATCAACCAACTGAGCTTGGTCGAGTTATCAAAGGCAGAATGCTTGGCGAACCCGGAGCCGCTACAGCAATGCTTTTCTCTTCTTGTTGACGCTCATTATCAAACGTCACCAAACGATCTAATGCAGTTTCTCAACAATCCAGCAATCCGTTTGTACGCTGCTTGGCAGAAAAACGAATGTTTAGGTTGTATGTTGGTAACTGAAGAAGGTGGGTTGGATAGCGATCTGATTGCTCAGATTCAACTTGGAAAACGAAGACCTCAAGGTCACCTAGCTCCAGTGTTACTCGCAAACCAACTGGGTTGTACGCAAGCGGCGCTCAGTCGTTGCCTTCGAGTTATGCGTATTGCCGTTTCAACACGTCATCAAGGTTCGGGGATTGGTCGTTGGATGTTGGGGCAGTTGTCAAAGCAAACTAATCAGGCGGATTACTTAGCAACGAGCTTTGGCGCGACCAGTGAATTGATTTCATTCTGGCGCGATAACGATTTTGTACCTGTGCACATTGGCCACCAGCGCGATCAAGCAAGCGGCTGTCACTCGGTATTGATGGTTAAGCCACTTAATAAAAGCGCACAGAATTGGGTCTACAATCTGATAAGTCACTTTGAACGTAGTTTCTGTTTTCTCACTTCTGGTTCTTTGGCTTCTCTCGAGGTTGATATGGTGCGCGCATTATTACCAAGGCAAGCGGAATCTATGGCAGAGTCTGAAATCCAACTCCTCAGGAATTATGTCGATGGTGGTAATAGTTACGACAGCATTGGTTTCAGTGTCCTGAATTTGATTCTACAAAGTAATGGTCATCAAGCGCACATAACTGAATCTGACGCTATAATCGATACAGGTTTCGTTGTTTCAGACTTACTTATCGCGAAAGTCGTGCAGCAGAAAGAGTGGGGGACTTGTGTCGAACAGTTTAATTTAGTCGGACGAAAACAAGCTGAGCTACAGTTTAGGAAAGATGTCGGTACTCTACTATTAAATTTACACTGTAAATAAGTAGGTCAACGATCGTCACTAAATTTGGAACGACAGAGCATATGTCGAGCTGTTAATTAGATTTACAGTGTAAATTAGAAGGCCGGATTTACACTGTAAACTGAACCGCGGTATGTAATGACCTATGTGATTTCAATTATCCAATCTTTATGCAATTTCTCAATTTGTTGAACATGTCCATCATGGCGCTCATTTCCTATCTCAATTCTACCAATCTAATTATCGCCGTTGTTTGGAAGGTATAATTTCATATTCTCACATCAATTCATCCCGAATCGTTTGGTGATGAAGATCCGTCGCTGTATTGCGATCTTATGCTCGTACCCAAGACTCATAGTTTGAAAAAATCGTGAAAGAATCTTTTTTGTAAAGGTGAAGAAGAGATTAGAATCGGTCAGTCTTATTTATGAGTCCCTTTGCAACATCGAAAGTAAGTGATGTGACGCTGATTATTCTACTGTAGTGATTCTAAGCACAGAGCGAATTATATAGACTGCATAACAACAGAGTTATTAAGGGTACACAATTCGAATGTGGGATAGCATCGTTACATTGTCGGAAGATAGGAAGCAAGTGATGGCATGTCTGCCGTCTGGGTTTGTGGTCAACGCAAGCTTTGACAATAAGACATTACCAACAACCTTAGAAGCTTTGAACGCATCAAACTATTTTATTTTCGAAGAAGAGATACTGCGTTTTGTCACTCTTGCTAAAGAAGGTAAGGGAGAAGCTTATCAAGGAATATTAATTGCTGAAGTTCGTAATTCCAGTGTTACGGTTGAACTGTCTGATGATGAGATGCTCGCAAGTCTTGTTGTAACTGGGGCATATAATGGGCAGGCATTACGTGGCAGCGATATCATTCATTGCTTGGCTCAGGCTCACATAACGAAAGGAATTAATAAGCTAGCACTTAGAAAAGTATTGATGATGAGCAGCAAGCTAAAGCCGGGTGAAAAATTTACTCAGCCCGTTGCCAAAGGTTCTCCAGCTGTGAAGGGTAAAGATGCTAAGTTTTCAGCATTGGTTGAAGATATTACTCATCAAGTATTAAAGCCTCGCAGTAAAGACGCCGGTAAGATCGATATGCGAGATCTCGGCGAAACCATTACCGTTGGTCAGAATGACCCGCTAATGAAACGAACTCCTGCCACCAAGGGTATTGCGGGCTTTACCGTCCAAGGTCGAATTATCCCACCCCTTCCGGGCCAAGACAGTTTGATTAAGCCAGGAAAAGGCACCCACATTTCCCCTGACGACCCTAATTTATTACTTTCTTCATCCTCTGGTCTGCCCATTATTAAAGAGCGAAGTATCGAAGTGGATGACGCCTTATGTGTTAGCAATGTCGACGTATCTACTGGGCACGTTAAATTCAAAGGTAATGTGTTTGTCTCTGGGAATATAGAACCTGGAATGATAGTGAAGGCGACCGGAAGCATTACTGTTGGTGGCTTTATTGAATCTGCAGAAGTTCAGGCTCAGGGGGATATAAAAGTCGCGAAAGGAATCATTGGTCATACGACCAAAGAGGATGAGCCAAAAAGTTGTAAGGTACTTAGCAAAGGCTCTATCACAGCAAGCTACGCACAGAATACTGAACTGCAAACCAGCAATGACATTCTACTCAATCTACATAGCATGAGTAACGACATTCGTTGTGGCAACAACCTCATTGTGATGGATACCTTTAAGAAGCATGGCACACTTAGTGGCGGTGAAGCTAAAGTCGGCGGTAAAGTGGAATGTGTTTTCTTAGGCGTTGAAGGGGATACTGCAACTAAGGTTCATGGTTTTGCTCGCTTCGAGGGATATCAAAAAAAGATAGCTCAACTGAAGGAGATTTATAAGCACGCTCAAGAACAAACCATGGACGTCATCCGTCAAGAACTCGAATTTAAGAAGCGACCAAAAGCGGAAAGAAGCGAAGAGCAAGCGTTGGAGATTGAGCAGCAACGAGAAAAAAACAATCAAGCGATAGAGAAGACTAAATCGCAGTTGGATACACTCGAAGCTGAATTTGAAACAAACCTTGCCGAGTGCACAGTAGAGGCGCACGAGAAAGTGTACACCCGTGTATCTGTTTTGTTTGGTGATGAGATGGTGACGACTAAGCGAACGCACGGCGGCAGTGTTTTCTCGTTCAATCAATATGAAATTCAATGTTCTTTCAAAATGGAGAAAGAAGATATCTCATTGTAATTGAGCGACTCTGAAATTGCCCAATACTGAATAGAGCGGTTCGAGCAGTTTTCTGCTCATTAGACCAAATAAGAAAGGGGGAGCTGATGCTCCCCCTTTGCTTTTGCTGATATTGACTTAGTTCGATTCTTTAAGTCACATGAGCGCTTTAACTTGCCGCTTTTACCTTTCCTTGCTTCAAGTCTGACAGAACTTGTGATTTTGGTCCGTCGGCAATAATGCTGCCTTTCTCCATCACAATCACTCTATCCACGATATCCAACATCGACGTTTTGTGGGTGATAAGAATCAAAGTCTCACTAGGTAACAGCTGGCTCAGCTGATGCTTAATGTGCATCTCTGAACGGTTATCCATAGCGCTGGTAGGTTCGTCCATCAATAATACAGGAGGGCGCCCTAGGAAGGCTCTAGCTATGGCTATCGACTGACGTTGACCTCCTGAGAGTAAACCACCACCTTCACCGACTTGGCGTTCTAAGCCTGCGGGATCTTGCTGAGTAAAAGCGGTAACACCTGCACGGTTGGCTGCATCCATGACATCACGATCGTCAACCAACGGGCGTCCCAAGGTAATGTTGTCTCTTACCGTGCCATAGAATAGATTACTGTCCTGCGGCACACAGCCTATATTGCGTCGTACGTCGACATGGTGAAGTTGTTCCATATCGGTATCATCAATGCGAACATGACCTTCTGTGGGCTTGTACAGGCCCATAATCAGGCGTTCAAGTGTGCTTTTACCTGAACCAATTCGCCCAATAATCGCGACCTTTTCACCTGGACTAATATTAAGAGTCAGGTCTCTTATAGAAGCGATTGGCGAATCAGGGTAATGGAATGTTACTTTATCAAGCGCGATATGCCCTTGAATAATAGGGCGGTGGATGTATCGCTTACCTTCCTCTTGCTCACTGGGCATCGACATGACTTGTTCAATCAAGGTCATTGATGACTTCGCTTGGTTATAACGCGTAGAAAGCAATGATAATTGGACAAGAGGACCAATTGCTCTACCACTCAACATAGTAGCGGCAATCAAGCCACCCATTGTAAGAGTGCCTTCTGCCATTAGGTACACACCAAAAATGATCATCCCCACATTGGTACTTTGTTGAACAAAGCCTGCTGTATTTTGGATGCTATCGGTAATACGACGACTTTTGATGTTCCAGTTTGCCATGTGCGCAACAGCTTCTTCCCAGCGGAATTGGAATTGGCTTTGAGCGCTGAATAGCTTAACGGTTTCTAGCCCCGCTAAACTCTCAATTAAGTTTGCGTACTTCTGAGAAGCAAGGCGAGAGCCTTCTTCAATGGTACGACGCAGCGGGCCTTGTATTAACAACGCATAGATGATCAGTATCACCACGCCAACGACAGGAACAAACACAAGGTTGCCAGCCATTAACCAAATTAACGCCAGGAACATAAGAGCGAATGGCAAATCGATTAATGAGCCTATTGTTGCCGAAGTAAAGAACTCACGGATTGACTCGAATTCTTGCAGGTTTTTAGCAAAAGCACCGACAGAAGCAGGCTTCGCTTCCATACGAATCCCGAGCACCTTACTGAACAACTTAGATGAAATCAGGATATCGGATTTCTTACCCGCAACGTCAATAAAGTAGCTTCGCATTAACTTTAAAAGCAAGTCAAAGAGGAAGACGACAAAAATACCACTCGCGAGTACCCATAGCGTCTCAAACGCAAGGTTTGGCACCACTTTGTCGTACACCAAACGAGTAAACATTGGAGCTGCAATAGCGAAAAGGTTGATTAGAATTGATGCGATCAGCACATCTCGATAGATTTTTTTAGATTGCCAAATTGTGCTCCAAAACCAGTGACCTTCGCGCGTTTTTAAAATTTCTGGCGAGCGTTCATCATAACGGAATTGTTTTTTTACTAAGAAGTAACGGCCGATGAATTGCTCTTTTAACTCTTCTATTGGGATGACGATTGGCATCATCCCACTTTCCGTTGTTATGATTTCAGCTTCTTGCTTCTCAATATCGATACTATTAAGAACGCAAGCCTCACCTTGCTTGAGTAACAATACGGCTGGCAGAATTAAGTGAGGGATGTTTTCTAGATCGGAACGGTTTTCTTTGGCCACTAACCCCGCACGCTCTGCAGAGCGAGGGAATAGGAAAGGGGTTAGCTTTCCATCTGAGAGTGGTAGCCCATTGATCAACGCTTCGGGCGAGTTAGCTAACCCGTAATACCGACTAACGTAGATCAGTGAGTTTAATAGTGGATCTTGCATGCGATATAACCTTACAACTATTTATCAACAATGAAGCCTTGGAACACTTCTACGTAGTTATCAGACAAAATATCTAACTGAGTCTGAGTTTCAATTCGTGACGCAATAGTCGTCACACCAAGGTTATGAGCCGTTCTTGAGATAGACGTTAACGTAAATTTCTGTTTTTCGTCATCAAGGTTATGAGTAAATAGGTAATCCAGCTTCACATAGCTAGGGCGGTACTCGTTGATATAATCGAGCGATTGGAAGTTGCGTCCATAGTTATCAACACCAAACACCGCATCAGCGTTGCGAATGGTGTTACACAATAGTGCTGTGTAGTGAGGAACATTGACGAAACAGTTTTCTGGAATTTCAAAATGCAACAGATGAGCGATTGACGCATTTTTCTCAAGAGACTTTCCGATCCAACGGATGAAGCTTGGCTGAGAAATACTGCTTGGCGAGATATTGATAGCAACGGGGCTAGTAAGCTCTTTTGCATTCAGTTTATCAATCATCTTCTCGATAACGTATTGATCGAGGATGTGGCTCATTTCAAGCTGTTCTAATGCGTATAAGTATTGGTTGGCACCGTAACGAACCCCCTCTTTCTCAATCGCAGAGAACACTTCTTGGTGATAGGTTTTGCCAAAACTATTATTTGCAGCTTGGAAGCGGAAAGTTACTAGGTCATTGATGATTGCTTCTTCGACCAACATGCGCCATTGCTGTTTACCCATTACAGCGCCATGGTCGTCAGCAGTTACGTAACCGTAAGCGAGCTCACGGTTCGCTTTCGCGCTAGACAGTGCGTTATCGACCAAAGACATGATTTCAGTACTGGTTTTACGTTTCTTGCTGTATGTCACACCGAGAGCTATGTGTGGATTTGCCATACCTGTTGGATCTGAACCTAGATTTTGAATGCAGTTTACGATGCTGCTCGCGACGAGTTTCAGTTCATTTTCATCAATGTTCGGCATAATGAAGCCAAACTCATCACTAGAAATACGAGCGATAGTAATATCTGGAGATGAAATAGAAGCCTGTAGCTGTTCAGCTAATTGGTGAACTAAGGCATCGCCTTCTTGATAGCCTTTGTCATCATATTCTTCACTAATAAATTCGGCTTTTAGCACCGCCAGACCACCTAAACTAGACTCTTCTAACCACTGAGTTAGTTGAGACATGTAGTAAGCACGGTTACCTAACTGAGATACAGGATCGATATACGCGCGTTCACGAAGTCGTTGCGCTTCTTGTGCTTGGCTCTTAAATGCAAGTTCAACTTGAGTCGACATGTGGTTAATACCATCGACGACTAAGATGAGGTCTTTTGTTTTAGGGCGAACCAGAGGCTCACCGAACTGATTTTTGGCGATTTGATCCATTTTTTTTATGATTAATGACAGCGGACGTAGTGCTCGTTGGAGTATCCATGAAATCGAGATCAAACCCAGTAAGAAAATCGCTCCAAAGAAGGTCACTAGCCGTGTAAATGCCTCCCAAAGCTGAGTATAGGCTGGGCCTGGGTGGCTCACTATCTCAACTTCAGCAAGTTGCATCCAACCACTAGTAATCACGCGGCGATCATGAATCGGTTTAAACAAATTCAGGTTGGTAAACCATTGTGGGACACCACTTGGTTTCACAGGGTATGAACGAAGAATATCATCTCCTGTGTCTAAAAAAATCAATCGTACGACAGAGTAAGAACTACCATCAAACAGTGCGTTGATAACAGACTCTACAGCCACTTGATCCTTTTCTTCGAGGTAAGGGGCGAGCGCCAGTCCAACAGTATTAATGGTATTATTTACTTCAGAGCGTTGCTGCTCTTCTAAGTAGTCACGGGTGGTATTGAATTCGATCATAAAAACTGAGGTCATCAGTAATATGAAAACCGCAACCATTCCGACCACAAGCTGTTTATATAAAGTCATTGTACCTACTCATCGTAATTGATAATGGGTTTGTTTAATTTTAGAGAGCGCTCACGCGAACGTAAGTCGTTCCATAAGCTCAATCTTGAAGATTTTCCTGATAACTTGCCGCTGCCTGCCGCCGACTTGATTAACCATAGGTTTTTACCATTGAAGCTGTATATCGGTCGTAGATCTCTGCGCTTGGAGCCGCGTTTTATTTCAGGGTTTAAGTTGTCTAAAATTAGTGGTTCTGCACTGGGTGTAGAGTAGTAAGCCAACACCATATGGAATTGGTTTAACTCAAGTGCTTTTACATACACTAATCGTAATTTCTTATCTGGGACGCCGAGTTCAAGTAAAGAGAAGTATTTTGCGATAGTGAAATCTTCACAGTCACCCGCGTTACTGCCCAAAAATTCCAGCGGTGTCGCCCAGTAGTCATTCTTTCCCCAAAGTATACTGTCATCGACAAAGTACATTTGGTTGAAGAACCGATTTACCGAATCGAGTTTCTCTTTTTCACTTAACCCTGCGTACGACGTCATATTTGAGCGCCATGTCGACACTCGCTTCCCTGCTCTTTCTCCGTAGGTTACAGAGACTGCGTCGATCCACCTTTGGTCACTCTTGTTCAGTGCCCCGGAAGTAAAAGAGGTAAGGAACAGTAGCAATAACGAAAACCGAGACTTCATTGCTGCTGCTCTTGTTTTTTCACTGCACGTAGGAAGACGTTATCAAGCATTAACCGTCCTTACTCTTTTAGTGCATTGTTTTGAGCACTCAAAATTGGCTTCAACATATATTCAAGCACGGTTCTTTTGCCGGTGATGATATCGACAGAAGCGGTCATACCAGGAATGATAGGCAGCTCTTCATTAGCCCCAAAGCTGTACTTCTCGGTACGAACACGCACGATGTAAAAACTATTGCCTTCTTCATCTTGAGTGGTGTCAGCACTGATGTGTTCTAACACACCCACTAAACCACCATATTTAGTAAAGTCATAGGCACTGAATTTAACCACAGCGCTCAATTCTGGACGGAGGAATGCGATATCTTGTGGAGCAATTTTCGCCTCAACTAATAGGGAATCTTCAGTTGGTACAATCTCAACAATGTCCATACCCGGCTGGATAACACCGCCTACGGTATTAATACCAAGCGTTTTGACGGTTCCTGTTACTGGAGAAACTACTACAGTTCGATTAACTCTGTCTTCAAGGCCAACCGCTGATTCCGTCATTGCAGAGAGCTTATCTTGTGCTTGGTTTAGCTTCTCTTGTTGTTCTGATCGGAAGTTCAATGCAGCATCGATACGACTGAGCATCGCTTCTTTGATTGCTGAACGTAGAAGAGGGATTTTGAGTTCGCTAGAGGTCATTTCTCGGCGAGTGTCGTTAACTTGTCTTTGCAGCTTGAGCAGTTCAATTTTTGGCACCACCCCTTCATCAGCAAGAGGCTTGGTAATATCCAGCTCTTGGCGGGCAAAGTTGTAACTCTGTCTTAAATTCTGAACACGCGCTTTTATTTCAACTAGGTCTTGTTGCTTCTGTCCAACCTGTTGATCAAAAACGGAAAGTTGGTTCTTCAGGTTATTCAGATCTTGACGATATTCTGCTTTTTGGCGATTAACCAATTTGGGGTGAAGGTCGTAGAATAGTGGTGGGAAGGCGAGTTTACCATAATCGAGTAAGACACTTTTTTTCCACTCTTTTACTGAGAATTCTTCATTGATAACCACACTGGTCAGTGAGGCGGACAGCATGAGTACATTAGCCGTTAAGTTCGCAACTTGTTGCTCACGTTCACGAAAGTCAGAGCGGAATCGAGTGTCATCTATTAATAGTAATTGTTGCCCTTTTTGAACTCGTTGCCCTTCTTTGACTAAAATTTCTTTAACCAAACCACCTTCAAGGTTTTGCACCACCTGAATCTGAGAGGAAGGGATCACCTTGCCTTGGCCAACAGTCACTTTGTCGATTTCAGCCCAAGCAGACCAACCAATAGCAGCGACAAAAAACAGAACGATAACCCACAACATAATACGCGCACTGGTGGGCGTATTGAGGAGCAGTGCCGCTGTTTTGTCATCGACATACTCAAGTTCGGTCTCATTCAATTTGCTGAAATTTTTCTGACTCATAACAGTCCTTGTTCGCTAAATAAAAGTGCAAGCTTTGTGAGTGTATTCTTACTTTTGATAAATGTTAAGGCTTTGCTCCTTTAAATCTTTGAATTTATATATTTTTTAACTCTTATTGTTTTTTGAAATCTGTTTTATCAAGTTGGTGCTTTCTCAGCTTGTCATAAAGCGTTTTTCGCGATACTTGCAGCTCTTGCTGTACCTCTTTTAAGCGCCCTTGATGACGATGTAGTGCCTCTATCAAGAGGATTTGCTCAAAGCTATCGGTTCGTTGGCTTAATGACAGTTGTTGCTCTTCAGTCTTTAGATCGATGTGGTCTTTGTCGCTTTGCTCTTGATTATGATTAGGCTCTGATTCAAGCGATGCCAGCTTGGGTTTAGTCAACACTCTGAGCTCTGCATGTTGGCGAAGCTGTCGAATATTTTCACTCCAGTGAGTGGCGATCAATCGTTGAACCTCTTTTTCTGTAATCACCGGAGGGGGTAACTGATATCGACTTGCCGCACCACGAGCAAAATGTTTAAACAAAGAACCAATATCTTCTGTTCGTTGCGCTAGCGGTAGCAAATCAAATCGACGGAACTCACTTACCATTGTAGTAGGAAGTATTGTGGTTGCTAAAATGATATAAGTTGCACTGGTCTTGCATGAGTTTTCACGAAGTAGAGTGGGTTTTAGGTTCGCTAGCCACTGCCATTGGTCTTGAGTTAATGCTTCTGTTTCATGGATATAAAGTGTCCCACCCTGATGTTTCAAGAACAGTTGCAAAACAAACTGATGGAATGTCGCTTCGTCACTGCGTGGCAAATTAAACGCAGCAACAGGGCAAAGCTCTGCGGCTTGATGGCTGTGAAGATCGTGCGTGTACTGCGCCGTGACCCTTTTACCCGTTCCTAAATCGCCGACGAACAGTAGAAGTGGGTTAGTTTTGGTATCTAGAGAGATCAGTTCTCGGCGTAATGTCTGCATTGATGGCGATTGACCAATCAACTTTGGACCCACCTGATTCTGTACCGCCAACTCTTTACGTAATAGATTATTCTCTTCAACCAGTGCCAGCTTATCCGATGCTTTTTTTACTGCGGTCAGCAGGGCATCGACCACAAACGGTTTTTCCAAAAAATCATAAGCGCCAGCTTTCATTGCGGATACGGCTGTTTGCACATCCCCATGGCCTGTCAGTACGATGACCTGAAAATGAGGGTTTTGATTCAGCAGCTTTTGTGTCAATTGAATACCATCCATCACTGGCATGTGAATATCGGTAATGACAATCCCAGCTTGCGTCACATCTATTCTCTTTAGTGCCTCAATGGCATTGGGGAAGCAGGTAATATCGATGCCTTCAATGAGCATGGCTTGTTCTACGGAGTCTCGAATGGCGGGTTCATCATCGACAAAATAGAGTTTAGGCAGAGGGTGCAAAAGTCGAATCCTTAACAGTATGTGAGGTTAGCTATGTGTGAAATTAGCAGTATGTAAAATTCATTTTCTAATCAACGATAACAACGGCACGTTAGCCCTTATCGTTATATAACGGGATGTTTAGCGAGAATACCATGCCTGAAGGCTCTAATCGGTTGGCGCTGATCGTGCCGTGATAAGCTTCAATAATCCGTTTCGATATTGAAAGCCCTAGCCCTAAGCCTTCCGGTTTAGTGGTAAAAAATGGGTTGAACAGCTGTTCTAGCTTATCGTCCGGCATGCCAATTCCGTTGTCCCAAATGATCAGCTGACAAGAGTTATGATGCAGTTGCCATTCGATGCCTATCTGTGGGCTGGCCGGTTGGTCAACGTTTTCCAGGTTTTGTTGCTCCTGCAAGATTTTCTGTTCAAGAACTTGTTGTTGAAGCGCTTGGGTCGCGTTGTGAATTAGATTCACCAGTACTTGCTCGAGTTCGGTTGGATGAATTGCAATATTAATGTGATTTGGCACCGTGCTTAGTCTTAGTGTAATGCCTTGCTTGATCATCAGCGCACTGAGAATACTGGTGGCGTTGTTGACCGCTTGGTGCAGGTTCGCGACATGATGTTCTTGTTTAGTGACCTTGCGAGTAAAGACTTTGAGTCGCGCTATGATGTCGGTAATGGTGTTGTTGAGGCCAATCATTTTCTCAAGATTGCTCTTCACTAAATCTGTCCGTTCCATTTCTAGCAGCTTTAAGCTGTTCTCGCTATAAGTTCGAAGTGCTGCAAGCGGTTGGTTGATTTCGTGGTTAATGCTGGCTGACAGCTCTCCGAGTACCGCTAATTTTGCTGTTTGGGTCAGCTCTTGTTCTGTCTGCTTCAGCTTTAACTGTGATGCTTGGTATTGAAAAATGGTTTGCTGAAGTTGTTGATTGGATTTCTTCAAATAGTGAGTACGTTTATCAACGGTTTGTTCTAGGTTTTGGTTGAGCCGGGTTAGCGCCACTTTCGCGACGTAAGTCTGTCGCCACGACCACGCGATGAGCATCACCAAGCTGTAAATCACCACGAAGATGACATCGATCTGCAGCACTTTAATAAGCTCTGCTTCGGCCTTTTTTAATGCGACAACTTGGTACTGATTGTTACTGAAGGTTGCGGGGTAAAGATTGAACGGCCCAAGTTTAAACAATCGGTTTGCCGTGAGTTCTCTTTGTACTCGATTTGGTTGAATGTTGTTGGGCTGATTGGCGTCGTTAACTTGTGGTTGATAGTTGGAAGAGCGAAAAGCTTCTATGATCGAAATTTCGCTTTGACCGTATTGGCGCTGCAGGGCGATATCGGTTTGTTGCTTCTGGCTTAATGGCAACAACGAGTGATAAAGCCACTGAGTTTGGCTGGAGAGAAAAACCACTTGGTTAGAGTCGAGTACCACAATCTCAAAATCATCGCTGGTTAGGATGTTTTCAAGGTTCTCTAGACTCACTTTGACGGTGATAACCCCAACAATGTCATTCTCTATATACAGGGGCGAAGACAAAAAGTAACCGCGTACGTTGGAGCGAGCACCCAGTGCGACATAGTGTGTGCTGTTACCTTCAATCGCGGACGCAAAATAAGGACGAAACGAGAAGTTCTCACCCACGAAAGTACCTAGCTTCTGGTAATTACTGGAAGCGACCACAGTACCGCTCGGGTCATGAATATAGATGGTGTCAGCTTGGCTTTGATTAGACCATTCAAATAGCAATTGATTGAGCTGCGCCGCGGAAATCTTGTCTGTTTGTGGTGATGAGTCAAAATAAGAGAGCAGACGTGGGTCATGGCTGAGCAAATCAGGGATCTGTTTGAATTTATCCAGTTCAGAGTCGATTTGTAGGTTCGCTTTATTGGCTGCTTCGTTGAGCTTTTGAGTGACCACTTTTTCTTGAAATTGTACTGCCAAAAAATGAGTTGCGCTCAGCCCAATAGCCCCCAATAACAATGAGAATAAAACGAAGGGAGTCATTATGTTAAGCAGTATCTTAGTCACTAGGGTCTCAGCATGTCATCGGTTTGTATAAAGATTATCAATATGATGGATAGAGTACCGAGATCTTGTTAACACAGAGCACCTTCTGTGAGACAAAACCATGGCTTAGACTTGTGTTTCAAAGGATTACAGCGCAAAATCAAAAAAAATTGAAAGGAGCAACCAAATGGAACTGACCGATATTCGTCGCGAATACGCTAAGGGTGGATTGAGACGTAAAGACTTAGCCGCAGACCCGATTGAGCAATTCAATCTATGGCTAGAGCAAGCTATTGAAGCTAAGTTGACGGACCCTACTGCCATGACAGTTGCTACGGTTGATGAAAATGGTCAGCCATTCCAGCGCATTGTTCTGCTAAAGAATGTTGATAAAGACGGCTTCGTTTTTTACACCAACTTAGGTAGCCGCAAAGCACACCAGCTAGAGCACAATAGCAAAATCAGTTTGCATTTCCCTTGGCACCCGCTTGAGCGACAAGTTCATATTACGGGCACGGCTGAAAAACTGACAGCGATGGAAAATATGAAGTACTTCTCGTCACGACCAAAAGAGAGCCAATTGGCCGCAATTGCAAGTAAGCAAAGTAGCCGTATCTCTGCTCGTGGGATTTTAGAAGGCAAATATCTAGAGCTTAAACAGAAGTTCGCGAAAGGAGAGATTCCTGTGCCTTCTTTCTGGGGGGGCTTCCGTGTGCGTGTGGATAGCATTGAGTTTTGGCAAGGTGGCGAGCACCGCTTGCATGACCGCTTCTTGTTCTCACGCCAAGATAGCCGTTGGGATATCGACCGCCTAGCACCTTAATTTGCTTAACTGCTTAACTGCTTAACTGATCCAAAAATACCGTTGATTAGACTTATCAACGGTATTTTTTTGTCTGCATCTCATCAAACCAATATCTAGTCACTGTGCAGAACAACGGAGATCTGCTTTTTAAGCAGGGTTTCTGGGATCATAGAGCCTAGCCCCGAGTCCAACGCATACTCAATCAACTGGCTTTTACTGCGCGCATCAAATTTCTGTTTCAACCTGGCGACATGCCCTTCGACCGTTTTGATTGAAATGTTCAACGTAGACGCGATGTACTGTGGTTTCTTGCCGAATAGCAGCAAGAACAGCACTTCTGATTCTCGCGAAGTCAGTCGTTTTTTGAGCTTTGATATGCGTGGCTTTGATCCTGCAATGGACACTTGATTGTCTTTAATGCAAGTCGCCTGACACACCCAATGGCCTACCTCTAAGATGGCTGTGTCGGTGAGTTCTTGACCATAAAAAATGGTGCCTTGAACTTCGCCATTCCCATCAAGCCAAGGGGTTTTAGTAAAAATATGGGCGTGCCAGCGTCCGTCTGGATAAGGGTGAATATCGAGGATTTTAAGAGTACTGCGTGTATCCATTACATGCTTGTCTTGAGCCCTGAAATCCTGCGCACATTCGGTTGTTTGACTAGGCATATCGAAATCGGTTAAGCCCGTACAAGTTTCGTTGGGTTTTAAGCCAATTAATTGGTTGTAAGCAAGGTTGGCATACACGAAGACAGAGTCAGTATCTTTGCAACCCCAGCAACCTGGAAGTTGTTCAAATAAAGAACGATGTATGGAGTTGAGGGGATCCGGCAAGGCTTTATCTCGTAAGAGGAAGTATTGCAATGATATCAGTTTCTTATAGCGCTGCAATGACAATTAGAAGTCGAGTTATGCATCAAAAATGGAGTGTGATCAATAGTTGAACGTCATGCTGTTTAAGTGCGCTTTTATTGATCGATGGCTAAACAAAAAGGATGAGAAAAAAGCAAAAAAAAAGCCAGCCTGAAGAAGGGCTGGCCAAAGACAAGATATACCTTGTCGACACGTAGAAGATTTCCAGTTTAATTTACGAGGGTCATGTAAATTAAACTGAGGTATCAGATAGATACCCAGAGTGACTTACTACTCTATCGACGAATTTACTCCTAGGCGAGATCGAATATAAGGAGGGAATTCCCCTATAAACACTGACTCAACCTGATACTAGGAGAATCTAAGGTAAATATTTGAGGGCTTTGAGTAATACCAAGAGCTTATAGCTCTCGTAATACTCGGAATCCTAAGTAGTTAGCGGCAGTAGAAGGCGAAACGTACAGTTCAGCAAACACTTTTGCCTCTTCAGGAGAGAAGCTCCACGCGCCCCCCTTAGCGATGCCTTTCTGGGTTGCAGTCCATTCCCAAACGTTACCTACCATGTCGTAGAAACCCGTTGGCGTTGGCAAGAATGATTTAACAGGAGAAGTACTGACGTTTGACCACTGTGTACCAGACCAACCAGTATTAGCTCTACCTGAACGGAATTTGTTGCCCCACCAGAAGCTGGTATCTTGACCCGCTCTTGCCGCCGCTTCCCACTCTTGTTGTGTTGGTAGGCGGTAAGTAAAGCCTGTTTTTTTAGATAACCAACGTGTGTACGCTTTCGCATCGCTTTGGCTGACGCATACAACGGGTGAGTTATCGACTTGCTTGAAACCAGGAGCTTTCCAGTCATTGTCTGACACAGTCGTGATTTCTGCATTCACGAAGGTATCACAAGTGTTCATCAGCTCTGCGTCTGTCTGGTAACCCGTATTTTTCACAAATGCTTTAAAATCTTGAACACGAGTTGGGGTTGCCGCTAATGCAAATGGCTGTTTGATCGTGACTTGCTCAGCGTTATTTTCACCGAGTAGGTAAGTCCCAGATCCAACCACAATCATTTCTGGACTTTGAGCACCATTGCCCATTGGGTCAGCAAACTTAGTCCCCACATTCAGTGAGTTCTGCTTCGCTTGTAATACTGCTCTTAGGTTGTGATCTCGGGCTATTTTCAGCTCTTGGTGGAAAGAAAGGTAACCTTCTTTCTCAATCGTAACCATGTGTTGCCCTGTAGGTAGCATCACTTCAACCGGTGTGCTGCCATAGTTCACACCATTGATAGAAACCTTGTCATTATATTGATTTGAACGAACCACCAAGTTAACCCAAGCAACTTCTTTCTGCTGATCATCGGCTTGCAGATCGCTCTGATCGAAACAGTTTGAGGATTGAATGCCAAGTAAGCGGCAAGGAGTGTTCTTATCTGGACGAGTTTCTAAATTCGCAGCAACCACTGCTCGGTAACGGTTATCTTCGGAGAAGCCAGATGATTTCACGCTGTGTTGTAGAACGTGAATATTCAAAGATGCAGACGCTAGGTGTTCTTTTACTATTTTTGATTCTGTCGCGTTGGATACAAGGCTATTTTGAAATTGTTTTACTGCTTTTTGAAGTGTCAAAGCCACCGTTTGGTCTGAACATTGAGCTAACGTCATGTCGCTGCTACAGCGGTTGGTAAAGCTAACAGTATGTTCTTGTGTTTGAGTGACCTCGCTTCTTAATCTCTCAGCTCTTGCTCTTAGTTTGTCTTGATTCAAATGGGCGATAGACATTTCTACAGCCGATTTTTCGGCTTTGATGGCCTCTAGTTCCATCACTAAGCTTTGAAGCTTTTGCTCTGAATCCGAAATCGTAAGCTTGTGCTCTTTTACCGATTTCCAGGCATCTTGAAAGCGGTTTTGAGCTGGTGAGATATCGAAATCTGGCTCATCAATCATGCGAGTGTAATCTTGCTCTAGGCTAGTTTTCGCCGTTGCGAGTTTTTGCTCTGATTGAGCTAATAACTTGGCTTGACGTGCCATTTGCTCTGCTTGGTTGTCGACTTGATTTTGTTTGTCCGCCATCTTCTTCTCGATAGCCGTTAAACTGGCATGTTCTTCGAAAAGAGAGCTTTCAATGTCGATGACTGATGACGTGATTGCTGGAGATGTCGCTTCAGCGAAAACAGCAGGCGTCATTAAGCATGGAGCAAGTGCAAATAATAGAGTAGGAAAACCTTGGCGCATGTTGGGCTACTTCAGTCGTAATTTAGGTTAATTGAATATTCTAACGAAAACGCCATTTCGTTTGAAGCTACTTTCTATAACTACAACAAGATGGCGAGTATTCATTCAGCTTTGTGAAATAGGCACGGCTATTTATATCAGGCTTAGCTTTATATATTTAGATTTCATTTTCTTTACTAGGAAGGAGTTTCACCCAAATAGTATCGCTGCCGTTGATAGTCACTGTGCGGTTGTATGACTCGTAACCTTCTTTTGAAATGGTTACTTGGTGACGACCGCTCGGTAGCGAAACCTCTAGGGGTGTGCTGCCGTATTTAATGCCGTTGATAGTTACTGAGTCATTGTACTGATCAGAACGTACCATCACGTTTGCCCACTGCTTGTCGCTCTTCTTTGTAACCTTAACGTCGCTGTCCGTTAAACAGTAGCGAGTTGAAACGTTCAATAAGTTACATGCTGCAATCGCTTCCGGTTTTGCTTGAAGTTGAGCTTGCATCTGCACAAAGTAAGAGTTGTTTCCAGAGAAACCGCTCTTGATTGCTTGGCTGTCTTGAACATGAATGTTCAATTGAACACCTTGTAAGTTTTGCTTCGCTAGCGTGCTTTCTGTGAGCTGTTCAAGTAATTTGCTCTTGAAGTTTTGTACTGCTTTCTGCTTCGTCAGGTGTTTACCTTGAGCAATACACTCACCCAGTGTCATTGTTGATGAACATGTGGTGGTGTAGCTCGTTTCAAGAACGGCACTTTCACGAAGTTCTGTTGCAATACGTTTAACGCGAGCTTCAACTTTTGATTCTTTCAAGTTAGCCAGCTCATTATTCAAACGAGCTTGCTTTTGCTTAATTTGAGAAAGGTAAATTTCGTTCTCATTCATCGCTTGCTGATTATCTAGCTGAGACGATTGATTCTCTTTAACCGCAGCCCAAGCATCTTGGTATCCTTTCTGAAAAGAAACCAGATCCGTTTCTGGATCGTCAAGTAAGCGACTGTATTGTTTGTCGAGTACAGATTTAGCTCGGTTACGTTTTGCCTTTAACTCTTCACCTTCACGTAACAACTTACTGTTCTGGTTTTGAAGTTGTTTTAAGGTCTCAGTTGCCGATACTTTGGTCGCTGAAATACGCTCAATATCTGAGTTTTTCTCTGTTAGCTTTGCATCGATAGCTGAAACGGGATCGACTTGATTCAGTTCTTCAGCTGATAACGATGCAGATACCCAAAGTGGGGATAGCGCAAGTAAAAGCGCTGAAATTCGAAAGTTAGTCATAGGTCCCTGCAACTTGTATATTTAAAATTGGCTCGTTAATAAAGTGTCTACTTCCTAGTTGTCAGTCACTAGTTATTAGCAATTAACACAGTACCCGTCTTTATACCGTTTTATTGCCCTCCAATCTACTCAAAAGCTAAGTTTCGGTACTTCGGATACACTTTTTACATATTTACACCGAAATAATTGAGCTATATAAGAAAATATTGTCGTTATGGTGTAGTCATTTGGTTTCCATTTGTGACTTGCTTTGACTTTTGGTGTTCAGATTTATTTGCTCTTGGAACAAGCAAGAGTGGCCTAAAGATTGGAAGGTTGACTTTACAAAGCCCGTAGTTTGGGCTCACTTGATCATACTTCCGGAGACATGATCACGTGGTTATCAATAATGATCTTTCTTTGAAGAAGAGAAAACATCTCTCATGATCATTTACAAATTCATCTTCTGCAGATTTCAGAGTATTATTCTTATCATGTCGACCTAAGTACTTTGCTGTCATGCCAAAACCTTTACCCTTTCCAAACCTAGACTTGTCTCCGCTAGGGCTTACAGGCCCCCGACCAGCGGAAATCATAACTTTGCCTTCGCATATGGACTGTCACGATCATCATTATTCGCAGGTGGTGATTGGTTTAAAAGGTCAGGCTGAATTTGAAGTGAGCGGTAAAGGTAATCTTGTCGGCCCAGGTCAAGGTTGTGTGGTAACGGCGAGCTCTGATCATGCTTTCGGTGGTGTGGTTGGCCAGTCGGACATCCTAGTACTCAATATGCCAGTGCCAACGGATGATGACCCTCTGATGCTAGAGAAGATCAATCAGTTAGAATCATCGAACGTCTACTTCCAATTAGACGCGCAAATTCAAAAGCTTATCCATATGTTGGTGCAAGAAATGCAGGCGAGTCCTAATGATCTGCTACTAAGCCGAGCCTGTAATGACACAGTGATCGCGCTGATGCAAAGACACATCTCGGCATTCGAAACCTCAATCAAAGATTCACGCTTTGATCTTGAAGCGTTGGATCGCTACATAGAACAGCATTTAGCAAATAAGATCTCCGTCGCGCAGCTTGCGGGTAGTGTGTTCTTGGGTGAAAGCCAGTTCCACATGCTATTCAAAGATCAAATGGGTATTACTCCGCATCAGTACGTGTTAGGTAAGCGTATCGACCGATCTCGTCGTTTAATCGAACAAGGTAACCTCAGCCTTGGTCAGGTCGCTGAACTGGCTGGTTTCTCCGGTCAATCTTCCTTTACTCACACCTTTTCACGCCTTCAAGGCATGTCACCATCTCAATACAAAAAGAAAATTTCTGTTAAATAGTGAAACAAAACGGCATATTATTTTAAAGTTTCATATGTGACCTTGTGTTTGTTTTGTTAATAAAGCGAGTTTTTAGCAAAAAACTCGGAGTTTTTGACAAGTAATCCTTATATACTCTAAATACACTGCAGCCATTGTAGAGATCCCGGGCTAATTCCGGGTGTGAGATTAAGGAAAACGCATGTTTACAGCTACTGATGTGTTAAAGCCAGAATTCAACGAGCAGTCGCTTGCTGATCTATGGTCGCTTATCTCACCATTATATATGGTGGATGAAACCCAATGGCTAGAGCAACTTCTGCCGCTAGCTACCCCTTCTGAGTCAGAAAAGCAGCAGATCACAGACAAAACGACATCATTGATCGAAGCTATCCGTGCGGATAAGACTTCTATCCAGATGATCGATGCATTGTTGCTTGAATACAGCTTAGATACTCAAGAGGGCATCTTGCTAATGTGTCTGGCGGAAGCCTTGATGCGTATTCCTGATTCAGCAACCGCTGATGCTCTGATTCGTGACAAACTAAGCGTTGCGGATTGGAAATCTCACCTAAAGAATTCAGACTCAGTATTTGTTAACGCATCCACTTGGGGATTAATGCTAACAGGCAAGGTGGTTGGACTTTCATCTAAAGAGCAGAGTGCAGGTCAAGCGGTTAACCGTTTAGTGAACAAGCTTTCTGAGCCGGTAATTCGCAAAGCGATGCACCAAGCAATGAAGGTGATGGGTCACCAATTTGTTCTTGGCCGCAGCATTGCTGAAGCGCAGAAGAACGGTAAGTCTATGCGTGATAAAGGTTTTACCTACTCATACGACATGCTAGGTGAAGCGGCACTGACTACTGCAGACGCAAACAAATACTTCAAAGATTACCTAATGGCGATTGAAGCCGTAGGTCGAGACAACTATGTTTCTCCAGAATCGAAGGTCTCTTCAAAATCGAGCCCTGCGCCATCGGTATCTATCAAGCTTTCTGCGCTTCACCCACGTTATGAAGTGGCGAATGAAGACCGCGTACTGACTGAACTTTGCGACACGTTGGAGCAGCTATTGCGCCGCGCAGTAGAGCTAGACGTTGCGATTACGATTGATGCGGAAGAAGCGGATCGCCTAGAGCTTTCTCTTAAATTATTCGAAAAACTGTACCGCACTGACCTTGTAAAAGGTTGGGGGAAATTTGGTCTGGTTATTCAAGCTTACTCAAAGCGTGCACTACCGGTTCTAGTATGGCTAAACCGCCTAGCGAAAGAGCAGGGTGATTTGATCCCGCTTCGCTTAGTTAAAGGTGCTTACTGGGACAGCGAAATCAAATGGTCGCAACAAGCTGGCTTTACTGATTATCCAGTTTACACACGTAAAGAAGCGACAGACGTAGCTTACCTTGCTTGTGCGCGTTACCTATTGAGCCCAAGTGTTCGCGGCAATATCTTCCCGCAGTTTGCGAGCCACAATGCTCATACGGTTTCTGCTATTGCCGTCATGACCGACCATAAAGACTTTGAATTCCAACGCTTACACGGCATGGGTGATTCTCTGTACAACCATGCGATGGAAGCTTACCAACAGTCGGTACGTATCTACGCACCAGTTGGTAGCCATAAAGATCTACTGCCATACCTAGTACGTCGCTTGCTAGAAAACGGCGCAAACAGCTCGTTTGTCCACCGTCTAGTTGATGCGCGTTGCCCTGTGGCAGAGCTGACTCAACACCCTGTCGATATGCTTCTGGCGTTCGATACATTGCACAACACTAAGATTCCTCTGCCTCCAGCGGTATTCCCTGAGCGTAAGAACTCTTACGGTGTGAATATTGATATTGAAAGCGAAGCGCATCAGTTTGAAGAGCAAGTCAAAGGCTTCTTAAACAATCAATGGACTGCGGGCCCAGTGATCAACGGTGAATCTCTTGCCGAAAGCATGATCAAGGCTGATCAGAACGTTGAGCAAGTGACGGCACCTTATGATCGTCGTATTAATGTGGGTCAGGTGGCTTTCGCTAACCTTGATCATGTTTCCGCAGCGATCACTGGCGCAGACGCAGCATTCGCTGATTGGAACGCAACTTCGGTTGAAACCAAAGCGGCTGCACTTGATAAGTTGGCTGACCTGATGGAAGACAACCTCGCTGAGCTGGTGGCGATTTGTCATCAAGAAGCGGGTAAGACAATTCACGATAGTGTTGATGAAGTACGTGAAGCAGTCGATTTCTGTCGTTACTACGCAAAACAAGCTGACAATCTACAAGGTTTCGAACTAAAAGGTTTTGATGGCCAAACACGAATCGCTTCTCGACAAGGTCGTGGTGTGTTCGTCTGTATCAGCCCTTGGAACTTCCCTCTAGCGATCTTCCTTGGCCAAATTACTGCAGCACTAGTGGCGGGTAATACGGTTGTGGCTAAGCCTGCCGAGCAAACAAGCTTGATTGCTGCTCGCGCGGTTGAACTGATGAATGAAGCGGGCTTCCCTGCTGGCACGATTCAGTTACTACCGGGTCGCGGTGCTGAGATCGGCAGTGCACTAACAAGCCATGATGCGATTGCGGGCGTTGCCTTTACTGGTTCTACACCAACGGCACAGCGTATCAATGTGTCATTAGCCACTCGTAATGCTAAGCCAGTTCCGTTTATTGCGGAGACAGGCGGCCAGAATGCGATGATCGTCGACAGTACTGCACTGCCTGAACAGGTAGTTCGTGATGTGATTCGTTCAGCATTCGCTTCAGCAGGTCAGCGTTGTTCTGCACTACGTGTGCTTTACATCCAAGAAGACATTGCAGACCGCGTGGTTGGATTGATTCACGGTGCAATGGACGAGCTGAGTGTTGGCATTCCACACCTTCATAAAACCGATGTTGGCCCTGTTATCGACCAAAACGCGAAACAGAAGCTAATGGCGCACTTAGAAAACATGACCAATACCCAGAAGAAGGTGGCTCAACTTTCTCTAGGTAGTGATTGTGAACATGGTGATTTTGTTCCACCAAGTGCTTTTGAAATTGATGACATCAGCTGCTTGAAAGAAGAACAGTTTGGCCCAGTGCTACACATTGTTCGCTTCAAAGCGAGTGAGCTAGCGCAAGTGGTAGACCAAATCAACCAAACGGGCTTTGGCTTAACCATGGGTATCCACAGCCGTAACGAGACAACTTATCGTTGGATCGAAAAACACGTTCGTGTGGGTAACTGCTACATTAACCGTGATCAAGTGGGCGCCGTTGTTGGTGTTCAACCATTTGGTGGTCAAGGTTTGTCAGGTACTGGCCCTAAAGCGGGTGGTCCTCACTACCTATACCGCTTTACTGATGTTCATTTCTCTCAATCACAAGACAAGGCATAAGGAGCATTATCATGGTTCATCAAGTGACAGGTTTTTCTGATGCTTTGCTAGCGTGGGAACAATGGAACCTTACAGACTTTGATTACAAGAGTGCTCAGGTACTTGCGCTTAAATCAGAGATCGAAAGTCAATCTGCGCCTTTGGCGACGGTGGCGACTTATCATCTAGAGCAAGCCTCAGCACTGCTTTCTGAACATCACCTAATGGCAGGTCCTACGGGCGAAACCAATGAGCTATATGCCGCAGGTCGCGGTGTGGCTTTGGTGATTGTTGATGATTGCGAAGTGAAAGTGCCAGCGCTGCAAACTGCAATGGCTTTGATTACTGCTGCGCTATTGGCAGGTAACAGCGTTCAATTGTGCAGTGATGATGTGCAGTTCAATACCTTAGTTGCAGACGCAGCTAAGTCGGCGAACTTGCCAACTAACTTGGTGCAAGTTGCCTCGTACGACGCTGCTCAACAGTTGTTGTCTTGCGATGTACGTAGCGTGGGTTACGTAGGTAACTCGCAAACGGCACAAGCTATCAATTTACAGCTTGCTAAGCGTGACGGTGCAATCGTCGGTTTAGTAGCTGAAACGGATCTGGCGACAATGAATGTTGCTAATGATCCACACCTATCGCTGCGCTTCATTACCGAGCGTACGCGAACTATAAATATAACAGCCGTGGGCGGTAACGCGACCTTGCTCGAACTTGGAAGCGAAGCTCACTAACCTTCAGTAAAATTGGCTCTAAGCACTTTTGGTTTTTTCCATTGTTGGGTTTTCTCCATCTTTGGATTTAATTCATAGTGCATTGGAGCCTCAATACCTAACTCAATGCACTCGCTTGCCTTTACGGTGAGTGTCTTGCATTGAATTAGGCATGGAAGGCTTTCTACAAAATGAGGACTATCAAATGATAGAAAACAGTTTTGCAATAACGACGACGTTCATTGCGTATCTAATTATGATGCTAGCGATCGGTGTTATTGCTTACAAACGTACATCTAACTCAACAGACTACTTCCTAGGTGGTCGTTCGTTAGGCCCATGGCCTGCTGCACTTTCTGCTGGCGCATCAGACATGAGTGGTTGGTTGCTACTTGGCCTGCCAGGTTACGCTTACGCTGCTGGCTTTGAAGCATTTTGGCTTGCTGGTGGTCTACTTGTTGGTACTTGGGCAAACTGGTTAATCAGTGCAAAACGTCTACGTACTTACAGCATTACGACTGAATCACTGACGCTGCCTGAGTTCCTATCTCGTCGTTTCAATGATAATTCTAAGCTGATCCAAACAATTTCTGCTTTCTTTATCCTTTTATTCTTCCTTTTCTACACAAGTTCAGGCTTGGTAGCAGGTGGTAAATTGTTTGAAACGGTATTCGGCCTTGATTACACAACAGCGGTAATTATCGGTACAGTCTGTGTAGTTTCGTACACTCTGTTTGGTGGTTTCCTAGCGGTATCTTGGACTGACTTGGTTCAAGGCTTGCTAATGTCTGCTGCGCTATTGATTGTACCAATCGCGGCAATGAACGGTGGCCTAGGTCAGCTTTCTAGCGACCTACACAACATCAACCCAGAGCTTCTAACGCTATGGAATGATGCGAAGGGTGAGCCACTGTCTGCTATTGCGATCATCTCACTAGCGGCATGGGGGTTGGGTTACTTCGGTCAACCACACATCCTTGCGCGTTTCAAAGCAACACGTAGTAATAAAGACCTAACAACAGCGCGCCGCATTGCCGTTATCTGGACTGCACTGTCTATGATTGGTGCAATGCTTGTGGGTCTTGTTGGTCTAATCTATGTGACGAACTCTGGCGCACCTAAGCTAGACGATGGCGAGAAGATCTTCATGCTTCTTGTGAACGCGATGTTCCACCCAGTAATCGCCGGCATCCTACTTGCTGCCATTCTAGCGGCAATCATGAGTACTGCGGATTCACAACTTCTTGTTTCTTCATCTGCAATGGCAGAAGACCTGTATAAGCAAGTTTTGAAGAAAGACGCAACGTCAGAAGAGATTGTTCGTGTAGGCCGTTTCGCGGTTATTCTAATTTCTCTTGTCGCTCTTGTTCTAGCGATGACACCAGACAGCTCAGTACTTGGCCTTGTATCTTACGCATGGGCTGGTTTTGGTGCTGCATTCGGTCCTGCAATCGTATTAAGCCTATACTGGTCTCGTATGAACCGTAACGGCGCTCTAGCGGGTATCGTGGTTGGTGGTGTTACGATTGTACTTTGGAAGCAGTTCACGGGCGGTTGGTTCGATGTTTACGAAATCGTACCGGGAATCATCCTATCGACGCTTTCTATCGTTATTGTGAGTCTAATGACTGGTGAGCCAGAAGACGAAGTGAAAAAGCAACACGCTGAGTTCAAGAAGAACCTAGTTGAGCTAGACTAATTTACATTGTAAAACATATGTGAATTAGCAAAGAACATTAGATAAAAAGCAATTGTAAAAAGCAATTGTAAAAAGAAATTGAAAAATAAAAGTAATAGAGTCACTTCGGTGGCTCTATTTTTTTATGTGGGCACTACCTTTGTCTTATAAAAAACCAGTAGGATACAGAAGAAGCACGCTGTTATGAGGTTTACAATGTAAATTGAAACCAAATGATAGAAGGAAAATAAATAGAAGAGAAAGGCTTTTCATAGCGCTTGATGTCAAAAAATAACCGATAAAATGGCTATTTTTTGAACTTGGCGCTCACTTTTGTTATTAGCTCGGTGAATTATTACACTGAATTGGACATCATGTGTCAATTATCAGTAACCACTAAAGACCTATAGGACAAAGGTATGCCTGATCTCTATTGCAAAGGATGTAAAAAAACAACACTACATAAGTCTATAATGAAACGTTGTGAATCTGAGCCTGAGACAACCTCTGGCCGTATGATGCAATGGACGTCAAAGCTATTTAGTGGAAACCTGTACTACGACATGGAAACTCAGCACTTCTGTCGAACGTGCAACTGTCGTTGTGAAACAGGAACTACAGTTCCCCAAGTTGGTCTGGCTTAGATTGTAGTAAGTGCTTACTAACTTCGATTTAAAAACCTCCCTAATGGAGGTTTTTTTCGTTTTCTATGCTGCTTTTAGTGAAGGTTCTGCCTCGACGACATTGCCATCAATCTTAACTTCCCAGCCATAGTTCGAGTATTCACTTGCGAGTGCTTGGGCAACATCTTTTGATACCGTTACGTGTGTCCATGAACCGATTCCGTAAGGTTTATATGCGAGTTCTTGCGTTTTCATAATAGAGTCATCCTTTCTCTTTGAGAATTCTATTATTCACTTTGGCCTATATCCTTTCTTTCGTTTCTGGCTCAACTTATTTGTTAATCGGGTCATTTCTATAATAATTTGTTAATAACTGGAGTTTGATTTATAAGGGGTGTTATCGCTCTGTCCGGTTTTATATTTAACGTGAATAGGAATGGTCTATTTAGTTTTCTAAATGTGTGAGCAAGGTTTTCTTCGATTGCTCTTAGTATGGAATATACTGAGCGCAATCTAGAATGTTTAAGGAATATTATGTCTCAGCATCAACTCGATCGTATCGATAAAGAGATACTAAGAATTCTGCATATGAAAGGCCGTTTGCCCGTCGTTGAACTAGCGAAACAGGTCAACCTAACGACTTCACCTTGCTCTGATAGGTTGAAGCGATTGGAAAAAGTGGGCTACATCACTGGTTATCATGCTGAGCTTTGTTCAGAAAAGTTGGGGCTCGATGTTCAAGTGTTTATCCATATTCGCCTCGATCAAACCAGCTTTTCAATTTTTGATAAATTTGCCCAAGCGGTTGAAACGATGCCTGAAGTCGAAGAGTGCTATTCGCTGTCGGGGGACTTCGACACCATGATCAAGGTTCGAGTAAAAGACATGAAGGCGTACCAAGCGTTTATGGCAACTAAGTTGGGTACCCTGCCTGGTGTAATTCAAACACGCAGCGAAGTGGTGATTGAAGAACACAAGAAGGGCTTTGGTGTTAACCCTGAGCTGTTGGCCACCATAAAATAGTGACCGGCTTTGCCTTACCAAGGTTATTTAGATATAAAAAATGGAAGCCAATAAGCTTCCATTTTTTGTTGAACGTCAGATAAAGATCAATCGGATAAACTTCTCCGCCTTACAGCGTAATTGCGGCAGAGATTAAACCAATCACACCGCCGAATACCCCACCCCAAACGACCAACCAACCAAGGTGTTTTTTGATCATGGTCTGAACCATCTCTTTAACCAGTTTTGGAGTCAGTTCATTCAAGCGCTGATCGATGATCGCCTCAATGTTCTCTTTAATTTCATCCATCATTGCAGGCGATTCAAGTTCATCCTTGATAGCATTTTTTACCGAATCGCTCTTGCTGATTTCAATCACAGACTCTTGCATCTTCTCAACAAATGGCGCCTTCATTGGCTGCAGTGCTTCTGTACCACCAACCATCGCCAACATGCCACCAAACTGTGAGTTTTCGATAACATGCACCAGCGATTCGAATGCAGGGTTAAAGTCGATCTTCTTGATCACAGGCTCTAGGTTGAGTGACTTTCCTGTCATCTCACTACTAAGAAAACGGTCGATGTTACTTTCGGTAAAGAACTGTTCCATCATCAGTTGTTTGATGGCTGCCTTGAACTCTTCAAAGCGCGCAGGAATAACGCCAGAACCATATAGGCCGGGTACTTTCTCGAACAACATGTGAATCGCAAGCCAGTTGGTGATAGCACCAGAAAATGCGAATAGGCCTGCATAAAGCAAGTATTGGTTTGCTGTCGCATAGCCGCCAGCAAGCAGTGCTAACGCAATAACGTTAGTTAAGACACTTTTGTTCATGGTTGATCTCTAAAAAGAATACTGCGCGCATTTTAAGAAAAAAACGCCAAGAAAAAAACAAAAGGATCGATGAAGTTTATAGAACCAATGAAAACAGATGAGAAAGGGGCAGAGAATAACAGGCATAAAAAAGGCTAGCCTCCCCCCGAAGTCTAGCCTTATTCCAGAACGCGCAAGCGAAGCGTCATTGCTGTTAATGTCATTATATGATTACGACATAACATTCTGCCATGTGTAATTTACCACCAATTAACATTTTGGTGTGAATTACGCCGCACTTTTAAAATGGAATATAAATTAAGCGCTCGTTGTCTGTTCAAGATCATCACCAATAAACCCACCGGTTTTATCTATCTCATCCGCTACTTATCATAAATCATTGATTTTATTAAATAGGAGAATGATGCAAAAACGTAAAAATTGAGAATAACCGACGAAACCCGACCATAAGCGAGCTCTGCCGCCGTTTTGTCGCCACCATTCATCATAAAGTGGCTAGCAAAGGTATGTCGAAAAACGTGAGTGGCTTGCCCTTCCGGTACATGGTTTGGTAATGCTCGTCTTACACATTTCCATGCGGAGTGGTAAGCAACATCGAATATGGCATGCCCACTTTCTGAACTCCCTAATATCTCTTCATATAAAGCAAGAGAAATAGGAACTGATCGATTCTTCTTACCTTTCGTCTCAGTGTAGGTCAGTTTGTACCTTGTTACTTGAGAACGTTTAAGGGAAAGAGCTTCCCCTATACGGCACCCAGTAGCCAAACAGATTTTAGCAGCGGTGTAAATTTGCTTTACTGAAGGGCTAGCATCAGCGGCTATAGCACTAAGAACGGCAGGTATTTGTTCTTTTGTTAAGTAGCTAAGTTCTTTCTCAGCACTTTTGACAAGCTCAATATCCTCTAAAGGGTTCGGCAGCTTCCATAAGTCATACCTTATTAGCCGACTGAACATAGCGCGTAAGGTTTTTAGCTCAATGTTATGCGTAGCAGCAGAGATAGTAATATTTGGACGGCTAGGATGATGACTAACTCGATTGGCGCGATAGGCTAAATAGTCTTTTTTCGTGAATAGTCGCGCTAAGGGGTTATTGAGCATTGCGATCGTTTTAGCCATAACATCATATGAGTTCTGACCCGTTTTTACCGTGTGGCCATGAACCTCCCACCAGGCATCGAGCAAATCTTTTAGCCTACGATTATCTGCTTTTTCCCCTAACCATGGCTTGTCGTTGATCTCATTCATCGTGAAACGTTCAAAAGCCGCAGCTTCGCCTTTAGTCGCAAAGCGCTTTCGAATACGTTTACCATCGCGGCCGTTTGGGTAGCATTCGCATATCCATGGTTTGTTAGAGCCGTCTTTTAAGTTTCTGATAGACATACTTCAAATACCTTGATACTGTGTGTATATACAGTATCAATGTGTTTGGTGGTACGCAATGTTCAATTTTACCGTAGCCAAACATGATAGATTTCAGGTGAAATTTTGGGTCGATAGGTTTAATATCTGCGCTCAGCATAGAAATTAGAGTTAAATGATGAAAGCGCTACTATCTATCAAACCAGAGTTTGTGGAAAAGATAATGTCTGGTGAGAAACTTTTTGAATATAGAAAAGCTGTATTCAAAAGACCAGAAGTAAAATCTGTAGTGATTTATTCAACAATGCCTGAAGGTAAGATCGTTGGAGAATTTAAAATCGGTGGAATTTTAGAGTGCACTCCTGCTGAGCTATGGAAAGAAACGAAGAAAAATTCCGGAATAAATAAGCTGTTCTTTGATGAGTATTTTGAGAATAAAAAAGTTGCATATGCCATCAAAATCAAAGATTTTGTTCCTTATGATGAACCAATAGATCCGTACAAGAGAGAGCCTAACTTTAAAGCGCCTCAATCTTTTAAATACTTAGATGAATCCTCCACTTTATACATATAGAATCATAATAGCCGAGCAGTCGCTCGGCTTTTTAATAATAAAAGGCTAGGTTGATGAAAGAGATTTATTTCGTATCAGGTATTCATGGGGCGGGTAAGGGTACATTATGCCAAGAAGTGAACGAAAAAACCGGGTTGCCTGTATACTCTTGTAGTGATTTGATTAAGCAGAATTCGGAGTATGTCGAATGTGGTAAAGTCGTTTCAACGGCGGAACGAAACCAAGAAGCTTTGATTCACGGTCTTAATAAAATTAACGAAGATAAATTTATTTTAGACGGACATTTTTGCTTAGTTGGTCAAAATGACGCCATTATAGAGTTAGGTTATGAAGTATTTGATGCTATTGGGCCAGTCGCAGTTATCAACGTTGTTTGTGATCCAGTAATTGTTCATCAAAGAATGCTTGAACGTGATGGAAGTGCTTTGGAAGTTAGCTTACTAGGTAAACTTCAAGTCAATGAGGTTAAGAGAGTTAACGAGTTCTGTGAGGCACGCTCGATAGGTGTTTATACCTATGAATCAGGTAAGTCTACTGAATCACTTCTTGACATGCTGAAGTAAAAATAAAAAGAGCACATTAAGTGCTCTTTTTTGTGCACTAATTAATTAAAATCTTCCTATCGAGTTCTGATAGGTTAATGATGTCATCAAACTGTTTATCAGAAAGTTTAAGGACGCCCCAATAGTCGTCTCGATTTAGTCCAGCCTCATCCGCTAGCTCTTGACGAGTTGGCCTTTTTGGAAGCGCTGCATTATAAGTAAAGTTAATCACATATCTGTACTTACCTTGACGGTAAATAAGACGTAATTCGTTTTCATCGAATACAGAGAATTTTACACATGCATTAACAAACTCATCTTCACTCCTGTAATCAGCTGTAGTATGTACATCTTCAATAACACATACAGACGTAGCTACGGATCTGTATTCTGCAGGGCCTCGTTTGTCAGTGGTTCTATAGATGACGACCACGTCACCACGTCTAAAGTCTAAAACGCCTTCCATTCCACAAATATAAACTTTATGGATACTATTTGAATGAGAGATGTCTTTTACAATATTTGTGCCTTCTGTGATAAGCCTTGAGTCAGGGAACAATTTAGTATGATGCTGAGGGTAAATACTAAGTAGATACTTGTTATTAGCTGTGGTTTGCACAAATGGATAGTCTTTATCTACATCACCAGTTACCTTACTTAGGCTCCTCAATAGAACATTTTCTGTACCGTTGTCCGTTGTCTTAGTTGCGTATTCCTCAAACCCATATCGTTTAAATAAGTCAGAGAGATACTGGTGTTTTTCACCAAAAACAGTGACATATATATCGTCTACATTCGGCGACTTAGCTAGAGCATAATCGAAAATCTTTTTGAGATAGCGATCACCGCGGCGAGTTTGCATAGGGTTAAATTTGAAAGTACCGACCTTCATATGATGCGTATTTGGCAACAGAGGGGCTGTATCATCACCAGGACCGACTTCATACTTGCAATACAAAAAGCCTTCTATAGTACCAGTTGCGTTGTAAAGGACGAGCGCAGTATTATCTGATTTTTTTTCAAACCAACGAGAAAATTCCTCGTAATCAGCTTTTAAAGTGTCGAAAAACGGGTCATCGAGATTAATTTCTGAAAATTTCTGAATAAGTAAATTTTCCATAGAGCTAAGCCTTTTTAATTTTTATGTATAGGGTTTGTTAAGTACTCATTGGCGAGTTCGACCAAATCTAACTCTGAGTACCTATTTTGAGCCCGAACAGGGTATGTGGAATAGACATAATTAATAAAGTCGTCAAAATACATATCTTTTGTTTTATCGATTACTAAGTCTAATATCTGACGAATTCTAGGGGGGAGATCGTTTGAAATATCAGGGCCTTGATAAGACACTACTTTTTTAGATGAACCGTAAGCCGTTCCAGTAGTTATTATTGTAAAGTTTGGAGTGAAGCTAACGTTATTAATGACATCATCAACATACGGGCCATAGTGATTGAACACCCAGTTGATGTGTGTCATCGTTTTGCGATCCGCTAAAGCGCTAAACCAATCTGCTAGATAGACTAATTTAGTTAATCGAGCATTTGATAACTCACTTGGGTATGGATAGTTTAAGCAATAATAGGCTGTAATTATCTGGATTGGATTCATATGCTATACCTCACTACTAGAGGACAACGTTGCTAACATCTCTGCTTCGGGAGAAGGGCTTGGAGATGGACGTTGATCTAATTTATCTAAGAAATCTAGGTCTGTACTCATAGTTTTGTGATAGTTGCTGTTTATATCGTGGGCAATACCATGTCTAACAAATTGGCTTAAGTGACTCCAATTTTTTTCAAAATGCTCACGAGTCTTCTGAACTTGCTCTTCACTTAAATCACAACTTTTAGTGCTCTCAATTAGAATGACTCCTTGAGTTGCGTCTGCTTCTCGAATTGCTCTACCAAAATAACGACAGGACTTCATGTTAAAGTTTTTAAGTTGCTCTCTTTTAAAGAAATATTTGTCTTCAATTGAGTTGTAGAAGCTGTCAGGAGTTGCTTCGTTATACTCTGCTAGAGAGTCTTCATGGACTTCTAAGTGTTGGTAGGCCTCATAAATGATCCCCCGACCCATTGGGAATTTCTGTCTATGGGTTTGGTCATATTCTGCATTTGGAGAATAACGTGCCAGTAAATAAAAATGGTTATTATATACGTAGTAGATGCTAATACGAGCGTGTGTGTTTTCTTTAACGACGGCCTTATCATCGTTCATCAGGTAAGAGAAAGTACCTTTTAACCAGATTGTCACCAGTTCTTGATGCTTTTCTCGTAACTGGCCATTTAGCTTCGCTATTTCTTCTTGGTTGGAAGTGACAATTTCTCGAACATTTTTTTGGTGGGTTAACTTGCTCTCCAATTCATCATTTCGGTTAGAAAGATTCTCGTAATCTTTACTCGTACCAGAAAGGCCGAGAGCTAGTAGTACAATAGCATAGAAAAAGTGCATGTAAGGGTGGCAAATGAATACCCAAATCACTTCCATCATGGACATCATACCCTCAGCCTGAACTGTGTCAGCCCAAGCCCACTCCTTACCGACCTCTTTTGTTATAAAGTTAGGTGCCCCACTAGCAAAACCGCCAGCATAGGTAAAAGAAGCGGTCCCTAGTACAGTCAGAAGCATATACCAATTTTTTTCAATCTTTTGACTAAAGCTCTGAAAAGATTTGGCTTTTGTCGAATGACCAAAACGGAGCTCGTGCTGAGTCTTACTTTCTTGAACCACTTACACCTTCTCCAACACTACAGCCACGCGGCCTACAACTTTGATGTCTTCTTCAGATACTTCCATGGTGCTGTCACCAAATGCGACTGCTAGCTTTTTACCAGGCAACCGTTGAATTTGGTTGATTGATAGGTGACCGTCAATATCAATTAGATATTTTCCAGAAACAGCATCTACGATGTCTTGGTTTACAAGATAAATCCCATCATTCGTTTCTACTTCAATTACATCAGAATCAGCCAAGTCATATTTGTTAATGCGTCTGAGAGCGTATGGGATTTCACCAGTATTGATTAGCTTCCCATCAGAAAGGCAAACAGAGGGTAAAATTACGGAATCAGTTTGCTTGTTGCGTTCTCGGGTTGCTCTTGCTGATAAAGCATTTTGAGGTTTAGCAATATTAGTCGTTCCATGTGCGACCTTAGATAACTCACTGTCAGGAAGTGCTAGCTCTTCAACAGGTATACCCAAGGCTAAGTGAGCACGAACAATTAGTTCATGCGAAGTTCGATCATGAGTATTCCAAGTGCTAAATGTGGTTTTGGGGACGCCATATACAGATGCCATCTCGACAAAATTCTTGCAGCCAGTCAAATGTTTGAGATTTTCTGTAAACTCAGAACCTTTCAGATAGTCAAAAGGCGGGATTTTTTTAATTTTCATAATCTGAACTCAAATTAGCACTGCTGATTGTTATTTTTTATTGAGAGTACGCAAGTAACGATCTATTATCTTTCTCGTACTCAGGTTCACCCGCCGGCCAAAGCTGCATGAACCTGAATGTGTTTGAACTAACGATCAAGGATACCACTATGCTAACCACCAGCCCAGTCATACCCGCCCCTTTCGTGACTTACGAAGAGTACTCCCGCATCTCAGGCTTGCCTTTGGGCATCATCAAAGACTATGTATCACAAGGAAAAATCCTCGTTAAGGAAAAAGGGAAAATCAAAGGAAGAGCCTTTGTAAACATGATTGCCATGCATGAACTCGCGGCTCGTGAAGCGAAAGAGCTGCTTGGCTAAATATTTTGTTCTTCCTTCTTGATAACTGCCCAAATACCCAAGTCTGTTTACTTTTTGGCTATTGATTAAGTTGTCATTTGTATATCCCTTTCTTATAGAGATTGTTAAACATGGATGAACAAGTCGCTATGTGCGTATTACGTGAGCGCAAACAAAAGGCGTTTGTGGGGTATATATTGATAATTTACATACTTGATATTTGGCGTGTAAATACTAATCAAATTAGGGTTATAATTTTAGATGAAGAAATGGCAGCAAGATAAAAACCTGCCGCCACATGGTTATTACGTTTTTTTAAATCATTGTTTTGTTTGGTTCTTCTTCCACTCCAATAAACCCACCGGTCTGGTGATTCCACAATTGAGCATAGATGCCATTTTGTGTAATCAGCTCTTGGTGCGTGCCTTCTTCAACGATATTACCTTGGTCGAGTACAATCAAACGGTCCATTGCTGCAATCGTCGATAAACGGTGTGCAATCGCGATAACCGTTTTGCCTTCCATTAGTTCAATCAAGCTCTCTTGTATCGCAGCTTCAACCTCTGAATCGAGTGCTGATGTGGCTTCATCTAGAACCAACAGCGGAGCATTCTTCAGAAGTACACGTGAGATAGCGACACGTTGACGCTGACCACCAGAAAGCTTGACGCCACGTTCACCTACTTGAGCATCGTAGCCAACATTACCAAACGGGTCAGTTAGGGTTTCGATAAACTCATGAGCGTGTGCCTGTTGGGTTGCGGCATACACTTCTTCATCTGATGCTTCTGGTCGACCGTAAAGAATGTTGTCTTTGATCGAACGGTGCAGCAGTGAGGTATCTTGAGTCACCATACCTATGTTGCTACGCAGAGAATCTTGAGTAACGCTCGAGATCTCTTGGTCATCAATCAGGATGCGACCACTTTCTACATCGTGGAAACGCAGCAGTAAGTTAACTAGGGTCGATTTACCTGCACCTGAACGGCCAACCAAGCCGACTTTTTCACCCGGTTTGATGTTGAGGTTTAGGTTGTTAATCACACCCTTATTCTCACCGTAGTTAAAGCTCACGTTGTCGAAGTTGATACCGCCTTGTGGAACGTCCAAAGGTTTCGCATCTTTTTTGTCTTCGATAGCAATGGGCTTAGACAGTGTTTTAATACCATCAATCACGGTACCTAGGTTTTCAAACAGACCACCTATTTCCCACATGATCCATTTCGACATGCCGTTAATACGCAGAGCTAAGCTGACCGCAATCGCAATTGCGCCTACGGTGATCGCGTTATCTAGCCATAGGTAGATAGAGATACCGGCAATGCTGAACACCAACAAGTAGTTAGCGAATTCAACGCAGATGTTGAAGCCAGTAACCAAGCGCATTTGGCGATGGACTGTGTCTAGGAAGCCTTCCATGCCTTCTTCTGCGTACTCGGTTTCTCTTTTACTATGAGAGAAAAGTTTGACCGTAGCGATGTTGGTGTAGCTATCCACAATGCGACCCGTCATCAACGAGCGAGCATCCGCTTGTTCTGAAGACACGTCTTTCAGCTTTGGTACGAAGTGCAGTTGAATGCCAACGTAAATGAACAACCAAATCAACATTGGAGCCATTAAGCGCCAATCCGATTCCGCGAGCATGAACAGCATCGCTGTAAAGTAAACCGTCACGTAAACAAACACATCAACCATTTTGGTCACTGTTTCACGTACCGCGAGCGAGGTTTGCATCACTTTGGTCGCGACACGTCCGGCGAAGTCATCTTGATAAAAGGACAGGCTTTGCTTCAAAAGGTAGCGGTGCGCTAACCAACGAATCGACATTGGGTAGTTGCCCAGCAAAGTTTGGTGAAGCAGTAGTGAGTAAACACTGATCAAGATTGGCATCACGACCAACAGCAGAACGCCGAGCCCCATCAGTGTCGACTCGTTGTCTGCTAAGAAAGTGTCCGGGTTGCTGGTTGATAGCCAGTCAACCAGTTGACCCATGTAACCGAACAGCGCAACTTCGATGATCGCGATGGTCATGCTCATCAATCCGAGCAAGATCAACGGCTTTTCAAAACCTCGTGTGTAATGGCGGCAGAATGCCAGTATTCCAGTAGGAGGTTGTATCGGCTCTCCCTTTGGAAAGGCTTCAGTAAAGCCTTCAAACTTCTTGTACATAGTTTTCCCTTTATAAGCTACTGCATCTTTGATGCTAGAGCATCGTGATGTGCAGCTTTGTTTTTATAGTCTTGATTTGAATTTTTCAGTTTTAGTTTGAAATTATATAAGTGCCAACGCGTTCTTATAAGTATTAAGCCATTCGATAGATTTTTGTTTAGTTCTTATGTAAGTACTTGGTTTAAGCGACACAGAACACTTCCAAAGAGTGTCTTTCATGAAGCTAATTTTAGATTGAATTAGACAGGAAAAGTTAAGCTTATTTCAAACGTAATTGATGGTTATGCAACGGTGATAATCCTAACGTTAAATGGATTAAATTGTAATCAAAACTCGTGTGGAGTTGAAAAATGAAATGAGAATATTTATCCAGTAAATTCTTTAACGAATATGCATACAGTTGGTTCTTTCTGATGTGCTGTTATCTTGCAGTAAAAATTACCGACTAATCTAAAATTCGCAGTAATTACTTGGGATAAATATTCAAATCATTGTGATTTTCAGTGAATTTTGTCGTAACAAGTTGTTTACAATTCTGAGGTAAATAAAAGATAGGGACGGTTAAAATGTTAAACCTACACAAAAAATCACTGCATATTACTAATGTTCAAAACGCAAATTGCGTTGTTATGGTGCCGCCAAAAGAATTTAAATTTAACGAAGAAACAGCCCGTGATAACGAGTTTCAGCACAGAGTCGATCTGACTGAAGCTGAGGTAAAGTTAGAAACGATGGCCGAGTTTAAGGCTATGGTGGTTTCGCTACGTAAAGAAGGTGTGCAAGTTGTAGAGTTTGATTATCCGGAACTGGGTGTTGAAACCCCTGACGCAGTGTTCCCAAACAACTGGTTCAGTACTTGTAGTGATGGAAGCCTATTCACTTTCCCTATGGCGTGTGAAAACCGTCAAAATGAAGTTAAGCCGAATGCACTTATTGAAGCGTTGGAAGCGTCTGGTCGCATTGTTAATCACAGTGAGTCTATGGAGTCGTACGTTGCTCAAGGTTCTTATCTAGAGAGCACAGGCGTGATGGTGATCGACCATATCAACAAGACCATTTATGCTGCGCTTTCACAACGTTGTGACCGCGAAGTATTGGAAGATTACGCGAAGCGCATTGGCTATTCTCGCGTGGTCTCGTTCCAAACGGCATTACCGTCTGGTCAACCGATTTACCATACCAATGTGATGATGGCGATTGGCGATAATTTCTGCGTGATCTGTGATGAAGTGATCCCAGAGTTTGAGCGCCGCTTTGTTGTGAAGTCTCTTGCCAAAGACAAGCAAGTTATCTCTATCTCAATCGATCAGATGAATCGTTTTTGTGGCAACATCCTTCAGCTTGAAACTGTGAATGGCGACAAGGTGATCGCGATGTCTCAATCGGCTTATGATGCGTTTTCTCCAGCTCAGTTAGCTCAGCTTTCGACACACGGTAAGCTACTACCATTTAACGTGAAAACGATCGAAGACATCGGCGGTGGTTCGGTGCGATGCATGTTGGGCGAGGTGTTCTTACCAACCCGAGTGAATCGTCTGTAGCAAGTATAGAAAGTATAGCAAGCGCTCATTTCCAGCAATGGATCTTCGAATACCACTCTTATCGCAGAGTGGTATTTTTGTTTTTATCTATCACAAATAAGAGAACAAGAGCTCGATACAGGAGTCAACGCGCAAAGCTACTGAAAAAAGCTATGAAGCGTCCTTAAAAGCTCTGTGTTCAATGAACTGAGCCGACAGTGTTACGACTTCCTTAGAGTAGACCAGCGCTGTGTGGTTGAGTTTGAGGGCGTAAGTATCAGTGGCTCCTCTCAGGTTGGCGTCTTCGAGTGTTACTGTGCCATCCCCAGGATTTCTTCCCAATACAATGCGTCCTACGCCAGCGTCGTAGGTGCCAGTAATTACGCCAATCGGCACATCAATATCGTAGTCACCCAAGCCATCGCTTAAAATCATTTTGCTCGAACCAAATATAAATCCAAGCCCATGATTAGACAGTGTTTTGGCGATGGTTGCCCCATTGTGCGGAGTGCCTGCTGTAATAATGCAGGTGTCGGCGAAGTGTGGTTGGTAGAATTTAAAGTAATGACGAATCAGCAAGCCACCCAGTGAGTGACCGAAAAAATAGACCTCATCATACTCATTAAAACGAGCATTCACGAAACGATTGAGACGTTTGGCTGCAGAAGGGAAACGCAGCGAGTTGTAGGCAAACTTGTGCGTTGTAAAGCCGCGTTTTTTGAAGTTTCTATCCAGATATTGCATGATCAACGCAGGCATATATAGACCATGAATTAAAACTATATGTTTGTTTTTATTATTCATTTTTGTCCTCCGTCTGATGGTGTCTCCAGTATATTTAGTCGCAAATCTAAACTCAATAAAACTTGCGGCTAATGGGACACAAAAGACAGAGCCTTCGCTATAGAAAGAATGTGCGTTATAGACAAAGAGTGGGTTACTCTGATCTCACTCCTCCATACACATCAATCGTTAACCCAACTTGTTTGGCATAGGTATTCGGTGTTAGGCCTGTTACCTTATTGAAGCTTCACTTTTTGCTTCAGGTTCAACCAAAACCTTTATCACGCCTTTTTGTAAAATCAGGTTGTTGGGGTAGGTGATAATGTTACCCGAACTGTGTCGAAGAATAACGTGGAACATGGTGATATCGATGATCACACCGCTGATGTCTTCGTCTTTCTCCGCGACTCTTACTCTGTCGCCAATGCGATAAGGGAAGACAAAAAATATTAGTACGCTGGCTGTGAGGTTACTTAGAATGGACCATTGCGCGAATAAAGCGACACCCAGCACCGCAAATATGGATGATAAGAACAGCGAAATATCACCAAAACCCAAGTTAAGAACAATCGTAAACACAGCGATGAAGAGTAGAAACAGAACAATATTGAAACACTTAATCACGAACTGCTTTCGCTTCAATTCGACACGCTTATTTTCCGCTAATGTTTCTATCCAGTTCTTACCTAAGCGTTTGATCACCCAATACACAGTGATAAGAAGTAAACCTAAAACTACTTGTCTAAGCCACATATTGGATTGCAAAAACTCAACCATTAAATAAACCTCAATTTTTTCAAAATAATGACCTCTGCCGCTATGACTACGAGCAGCCCAACGCAAAATAGTGGGAATGCTATTGGGTTATCTGTTCCGGGTATCCCCGCGATATTGACACCCAGTAAACCGGTGAAAAACCCAGCAGGGAGGAAAATACCTGCAATGATAGAAAATAGGTACGTATTTCTATTCATTTTTTCAGCTTGTTGCTGACTTAGGCTCGCTAAAAATACATTAATTTGTTCGATGTAAAACTCAACAGACTCGTTAATTCTCAGGATGGTATCAAGGCTGTTCTTTATATGACTGTTGTGATTACTCAATGGTGCAGGTAGGTCACTCATTAAATCTTCAAAAACGTATTTCTGTGGCTTCAAATAACGCCTTAGTCTGAGTAGCCTTGAATGTAGAGCGTTAATGGATCTTATGTCGATATTGGAGTTAGATTCTAACTCGTCAATTAATAGTTCGACGGGTGCTAGGAAGGTTGAAATACTGTGGTTGATTCCACGGATCATGCCCAACAACACATCAGGCAATGATGTGGGGCCTTGGTTTTGAATGAGATCAGACACCAGATTACTGACCGCTTTTGAAGGAACTTTACGTGTCGATATTAAAGTGCCTTTGTACCATAAGATGCGTAGGCTAAGCATGTCGTCAGGGTTAGCACCTTCGTTTAGATTAATGCCTCGCAGAATCATCAAAAAACAGTCGTGTCCAAACTGTTCGAACCGAGGGCGGGTGTCATCGGTGAGTAATGAATCGATGATGACATTTGGAACCGTATTACTGTGGAGCCATTCTCTCAAACCGTCAGCATCTCTTTGGCAGTGATACCAAGTTGATTGCTCGAATGAGGCTGGGCTGGTGGTGTGTTCATGTGCCACACCCTCAGAAAATTGCCAGCTTGAAATTATGAAAGCGTCCATTCATTTGTCCTTAATGATATGACATAAACATTGATATTAGGCGCCATTCAGGCGCGGTATTGAACTGAGCTAATCTTGGTAAGTTCAATGAGCGATGTGAGTGAGATAAAGTCTAATAAGACAGGTTGGTCTTTGGAGCACGACGGACTCTTCCATTATTGTTTCTATTAAATGTAGCTCATTGTTTCGTCGTTATAAATTAGCACTCTGGCTCCATGTTAGCGACGAAAAAAAAGAAAAGACCGAGGTCTTTTCTTTTTAGGGGAAGTTGAGGAGAGCTTATTCAGGCAACTCGAGTTTTCCGATGGTTTACATAAGCAAAAACACTACCGACACGCAGCAAAAATATCTTGGCTCGCTCGGTATTCTTTAGTTTGCACGTCCATCAGGCCAAGCAAGGAGTCGAACAGGTTATCGTGAGAAAAGCTCTGCTCTTTCCCCGCCTTTCTTAAGCAGGTCTCGCTTATCCCTTTCTGCGCAGCAAAACCATCAGACATCCATAGGATCATCGGTACGTGGGTTTGTTCTTTTGGTGCCAGCGAGTAGGGCATGCCGTGAAGATACACGCCATTCTCCCCTAAAGACTCTCCGTGATCCGAGATATACATCAGTGCGACATTGTACTTGTCGGTCAGTTTCTTCAGTTTCCGAATCGCCTGTGAGAGAAAGAAATCCGTGTACAAGATGGTGTTGTCGTAGGTGTTAACCACTTGCTCTTTGGTGCAGTTTTCAATGTCTGCACGAGAGCAGTCAGGCGTAAATTTCTTATGTTCTTCTGGATAACGCTCAAAGTACGTTGGGCCGTGAGACCCCGAAATATGATAGAAAATGATGCTATCTTGTTTAAGATCTTGAGTATCTTGTTCGAAGTTCTCTAGCATGGCTGTGTCATAGCACACATCTTTATTACACAGCGGGTCGCTGTCTTTGGCGACGAGCGTCATCTCTTTGATTCGATGTGCGACCGCTTTGTCTCCTCCATCATGCTCTCGCCAGATAGAGTGAATGCCCGCGCGGTTCATAATGTCGACCACGTTATCTTGGTTATAGGCTTTGTCGCGATCGTAGTTGTTGCGATTCATGTTCGAGAACATACATGGCACAGAAACCGCGGTGGCTGTTCCGCACGACTGAACATCAGAGAAAAATATCGGGTTGTAAGGCTTGGTATGAGCGTTGGTTTCTCTCTCATAGCCATGATATTGGTAGTTGTACACGCGTGCGGTTTCACCAAGAACAAACACTAATAATGTTGGTTTGGTTGCCGCTTTGGCTTGTGCTGTTTGCTTCGCATCTAACCCTAACTCTTGATAAGGGATGGGCTGTTTTATGTAGGTGTTATTGATATATTTAACCGTTGATGACACATACTCGGTCGGGATGATCATCTTTTTGATGTGCGAATGATTACGACCAATCGATACGTAATCTTTGTAGAAAAGCCCGGCAATAATGGCAATGACGATCAAGGAAGAGAGCAGCCCAATCGATTTCCAGACAAAGAAATCTTTCCAAGATTCTTTTTCAAGTTTGGTAAACAACAGGATGATCGATGGAATACCGCCCATCGCTAGTAACCATAAGATGGAGTGGGTACTTACATAGCTTGCTGCTTCACCACTATTGGTCTCAAACACATTCTCTATCATCCCGTAGTCGACGAATATGCCGTAATTGAACATGCTGTAGCTGACTAAGGTTGAGGTGATCAGTAATAAGATGAAAAACGGTTTGGAGAATATCGGCCAATTAAAGACTTGGAAGATGAAATTAAAAGCAGCAAGGAAGAAGAGCGGGATGGATATAAGAAACGCGACACTTTCAGACTTTGATGCCTGAACAATACTAAACAGTTCTAGGGAGAGAGGGATGTTGATGATAAGCAGATAATACACAGCCAACACAAAGGGCAGTTTGTTTATCGACATGTTTAAGCTTGGTAGATTCATAGGTCTTTTTTCCTGCGTATCTTATCTCTTTATTTTAGTCTCCCTATCAAGAAAGCTCTAATATCAACGCATAAAGATCGAGAAGTGATGGTGAGTGATAACCGGCTAAAGTGAAATGACTCGATAGGGTGTATAGATACAAAAATTCACTTTACTGTGCTGCCTTATCATAGGGCAGAGTAGCAAAGTGAATTTGAGTTATTTACTTACAACGTGGCCGTGAGGAGCACATTAGAAGTTGTATGAACCACCGAAGCTAACACTGTTGAATGCTAGTGTGTGGTCATCGTTTTTGAGAGAACCCTGATAGGAATAGTCATCAACACTCACCGCGTCAGCTTGTGAAATAAGGCGAAGTGTTAAGTGTTCAATCGGCGTGTATTCAACACCTACGCCAAAGTGGAAGCCAGTACCGCTGTCGTCCCCATAGTTTGCTGCTTGATTCGCGTGAAGGTCAACAGAGCTTAAACCAGCCAACACGAATGGACGAATAGTGTTGTCAAACGTATAACCGATATTCGCTGATGCGGAAATAGAGGTTGGCGAGAGTTTTTCTGCGCCATTTTTGTAATCTGCATAATCGTTGTAGCCAAGCTCTACGCCAACAATACGGTTGAATTGGTAACCACCGTATAGGTTATAACCCATACCATCTGAATCTAAATTACCGTGACCATCTGTATCGGAATCTTGATAGACACTAAGTCCACCACCTACATACGCGCCACCATCTGTGCTTGCTGCAAAAGTTGGAAGTGAAACTAAACCGATTAAGCCGAGTGCTAATACTGATTTTTTCATGATAATACCTTGTTTACTCATCCTGTGATGTAAATCACGGTATCGCTGACGAATGATTTATAAAACCCTCACAAATGAAACCTATTTTTTCATTGATAAAGTGACTATCTGTAGCCCTTGATTTATCAAGAGGTAAGGTCATATTTGTTGGTTATATTCTTTATAAATAAAATCCACATATTGACAAAAGGTTAAATTTGCTAAATAAAACGATGTTTTTTAAGGTTGGAGTGATGTCAGGTTTATCTAACTAATTGAAAGATAAAGCATAACAAACATTGTGTTTGTTCTATTGTAGTATTTATTTCGGTGTTTGTTGAAAGCAAAGCAGTACGCTGATTCTAATCATGACAAGGAGAGTTGGATGTTAAACCGAGCAAACACAGGTTTGGTGGTTGTGGACTTGGATGAGGCTTTGAGTGGGATGAGATATTGCATGTTTGCATTTTAGGAGGAATAAACGGGGAGATGTTAGCACCAGCCCCCGTATTTACAGTCAATATGACGGTATTCTATGCTCAGTCCTTGAGCACCAGCGAAAGTATTGAATGTCAGGTAGAAGCTTCCAAGACCAAATTTTTGGTGTCGTCAGTTGGTTCGTGGACAAATAACGACGAGTTAAGCTTTGCAGTAAACGCGTGCTTCTCGTGGTGTATAAATACCAAAAGTTACGGCTGCTAGTAAACCATTCACGAATGTCTCTTGAACTTCAACTTTAGCAACGTTGTCGATACCGTTACATACTTTAGCTGCATCAATTTGCTTTTTCTGCGCTAGACCGTTGATGAAAAAGTGGTGTGACTTTTCAGTTGTTGGTGCTGTTGCTTCGCTCTCTTGAGGGGCCATTACGAAAGTTTGTTGAGCGCAACCTGTTGCTACAAGTGATAGTGCCGCGATGATCATTAATTTTTTCATGTGTATCTCCAGAGATAAAATTTAACTCACGTTAGTTAAGGTGAACGATTGTTGTCTGCTTTGAAGGAGATATATAGCTCCCCTTCGGTTGATGTTGAACATTATTCCAGAGATGATTGGTCGTTACTGTATGGGTTTGTCAGCCGAACCGTTACACAGTGGAAAGGTCATAGTGAATACGGCACCCTTTAAGGTGTTGCTTTGTGCAACTAGGACTGTCGCACCGTGCTGAGCGCAGATCTTATTGACGATAGAAAGCCCTAGACCATGACCACTCTTGGTTTTGTTACGCGCTTTATCTCCAACGTAAAATGGGTCAAATAGGCGAGAACGGTGCTCTTTTGCTACGCCGTCCCCGTCGTCATGCACAGCAATTTGTAACATATCGTGGTGCACGCTTGCTTCTATCGAAATTTGTGAGCGTGCGAATTTCATCGCGTTACGTACTAGGTTATCTAACGCGCGATTGAGCAGCGTATCATCTGCTAATATCAAGCGAGGCTTTTCTGGTAGTGATAGGTCAATATTAAGTTCCGTCTCTTTGTTCCAACGACACATTGCGTGATCGAGAAAATCTCTTATCTCTAATGGCTGTTGTAAGTTATCTCGGTCACAACTGTCGAGTTTTGCGTAATATAGTAGCTCATCGACCATTTTTTCCATCTCTTCTGTGTCTTCAACAATGCTCTCGATAGTATCTTGCTGCCCCTCGTTGAGTGGCGTGTCTTTGAGCATTTCTGCCTGCCATTGAATTCTAAATATTGGAGTTCGCAGTTCGTGAGCTACCGCATTGGTGAGCGAACGATTACTCTCGATCAAGCTATGGATTCGATCGGCCATCAGATTAAAGGATTTATTCAGAGTTCCAATTGCACTGCCGCCTGATGTTTCAGCTCGCGAAGAGAGGTCGCCTTCAGAGAAGCGTAATGTGGCATTTTCAAGCTTCTTAACTCTGCGGAAAATAATCAACAGATGACCCAGGCCATATACGATGAAGCTCGCGATAAAGAATACCCAAATGAGGTCATCTTCGAGCTCTATTTTTTGTCGAACGAGCGTGTCGTCGTTGGGCAGGTAATGATAGATGTTTTTACTGTTAGCTAAGCGAAACCATAACTCCCGATAGTCGTCGTGAAAAATAAATACGTTGGGGTTAGCAGTAAAGAACTCAGAAACTGGAGTCGGTACTTCATCATTCGATTTGAATGTGACGAGGGTATAGCGGGAGGTGTCAACAAACTGATTTATGGCTTGATGAGCGGCTTCGAGGCCCTGATTATTCGCTATGTTTTCTAGGAGCTGTTGGTGGGCCGTTGCTTCGTAATCTTGCAATATATATTCATAGTCGGTATTGAGCTGATAGACACAAATTTCGTAGGCGAGAAGACCAACAATAAAGCAAGTTAACAGCCCTAGTAGGGACTCCAAATAGATACGTCGCATAATCGCTCTCTTTCATTGCGCCCGTACTGAGCGCGGTTAATGCCAGGCGGTCGAAACAAATAAGTAACCTTTTCCGCGAATGGTTTGAATTTTCTCTGCTGGTGCTTTGTCGTCACCAAGTATTTTTCGCAAACGTACTACTTTGTTGTCAATCGTCCGGTCGATCCCGTCGTACTCGATCCCGCGCAGCGTTTGAGTTAAGTAATCACGTGACAGCGGGGTATCAGGGTTGGATGCTAACAGCCAAAGTAAATCAAACTCACTGTCTGTCAGTGATAAAACCGCGCCTGAAAGCTCGCACTTTTTATAGGTGTTTTTCAGAATAAGTTGACCAAACTGAAGGCTACTTGAATCATCAACCAGAGGTGTATTGGTTTCTTGACGGCGTAATAGCGAGCGGACCCTTGCCAGCAGAACTCTTGGTTTGATTGGCTTGGTGACATAGTCATCAGCCCCTGTCTCTAAACCTGCAACGTGATCAAAATCATCATCGCTGGCGGTGAGCATTAAAATTTTACCCTTAAAGAGCGTACGAGTCTGTCGGCAAATTGTCAGTCCATCGGTTACAGGAAGCATTAAATCCAACAACACGATATCAGGCTGTTCGGTAAGGATTCTCTGCGTGGCATCACTGCCGTCATCTAACGCGGTGACATCAAAATCTTGTGCTACAAAGTAATCCTTTAGCATTCGCTGAAGTTTCAAATCGTCTTCTACGATGATCATTTTAGGTTTTGTCATTCCGTTATCAGCCTTGTTGTGCGTTTAATTTATTGAGATTACGTGAGTGCGTTTAATTTTGGCGGCTTCTGATGTTGCATATTAATCACAAATGCGTCACGAAGAAATCCCTGATGCGAATGATTAAACACTTTCCATGCTAGTTCAATGCCGATTTGTAATTTTTGCTTGGGTTTTTCAGTAGGTTAGAAGTGGTGTTTTAGTCTGTTGGCGAAGACGGCCGGAAATGAGAGCTCTAATGTTGAGTTTTTAGTTTTATAACAGAAGAGCCAGCCATGAAGCATCTTTTTAAAGAGGTTTCATGGCTGGTTGGAACCTAATTGGATTTTAAGTCCAAAATTAAGGTCTACGGTTTGAACCTAAGCATGCGTATTTCACTGTTCCGAGTTATGATTTTTGGCAAACAGAACAAAATCGTCTAGTGGCATTGGTTTTGCGAAATAGAAGCCTTGTACTTCGTGACACCCTGCGCGGCCTAAAAATTCAAGTTGCTCTTTTTCTTCAATGCCTTCAGCAAGTACATTGAGTGAGAGTTCGGTTGCTAGCTTACAAATCATGCTCAAGATAGCTTGGTCATCGGTGTTGTTAAGTAAGTCCTTTACAAACTCTCGATCTATTTTCAGTCGATCGATAGGGAGTAGCTTCAAATAGCTAAGAGATGAATAACCAGTACCGAAATCATCTAACGCTATTTCAATGTTTAACTTCTTTAAGTCATTCAATACAGCCACGACCTTCGACACATCACCCAACATGGCACTTTCTGTTACTTCTAATTCCAGTAAACTCGGAGAAAGGCCAGTTTTTTCTAAGGTTAGTTGTGTCAGATCTAAAATGTTCTGTTCCGAAAACTGAATGCTCGAAATATTAACGGCAACCTTTACACCAGCAAGCGCTTTATGATTCTGCCACTGTTGGCAATCAGTGGTAGCTTGTTCGAAAATATGAGCACCCATTGGAATGATTAAATGGGATTGCTCTGCCAGTTCTATAAAAAGGTCAGGCCTTACGAGGTCTCCATTTGGCTTTTTCCAACGCATGAGCGCTTCGGCACCAATGATACGATTGGTCTTTAAGCAAAATTGAGGTTGGTAATAAGGAATAAATTCTCTGTTTTCAATCGCATTGTTTATCTCTTTGATTAACGTTATACGTCTCAACGCAGCATTTGACAGTTCAGGTTGATGCTTAACCGTAATGTCATCGCCTTTTTCCTTGGATACATATAGAGCGATGTTCGCTTGAATGAGCATTTCAGAACTGCTTTGTGCGCCATTTGAACTGCAGGTTGCACCAAGGTTAGCCACTAGTTTTATCTTGTTCTCATCAATGATAATTTCATTTGAAACCACATTAATCAACATAGCAAAAAAAGCATCCGAACCTTGATCGCCATTGTGTTCTTTCGCAGGCACTGCGATACAGAACTTATTTTCATCCAATCGAGCTAGGTTAAAATCAACCATGGTTGTGTATGCGGATAAGCGGTTGGCTAGATGAAGCAAGATTGTGTCCCCGGCTTTATAGCCGAGTGTATTGTTGATATCTCTAAAACGCTTAATATCAATGATTAACACGGTGATGCGTTCATTTTTTTCTTTGTGTTTATTAAGCAACTCATCAAGCGAACGCAAAAACCCAAGACGGTTCGGCAACTTAGTGAGCGAATCATAGTAAGCCAGTGTTTCGATTTCTTTTGTTAATGCTCTGCGTTGCTGCTCTTTATCATAAAGGCTAGAAAAAGCACTTTGTAGTTCCGTTATCTCGTAATATTTTGCTGGTGGTAAAGATGCACTTTCTTCTTTGCCTTGTGCCAATAAACTAAGAGAGCGGGTGATGTTTTTTAACGGAGTCGATACTCGACGAGCGATGGCAAAGTTAATAAACATCACCGTCATAAAGCTGATTATGCTAATAGACATCAAAGATTGATTGATCATCTTTCCATATTTTAGCCATTCATCTACAACTGTATTTACCTCGAGAATCCCTCGTACATCGTTGAGTTCCCAATCGTGTTTAGGAGAGTCGGGGTGGCTATTGTGGCAGTTTACACAAGTTTGGTCATAGAGGCGGTCTGCCCGAGCGACGCGTACTCGGGTTCTGTCTTGCTCTTGTACAAACTCGACGTAGAACTCATCTGGTTTCTTGTTAATCGCTACCCAAGCCCGTTGTTGGAATTCGTCAAAGAGCCTACCTTGACGGTTTTTATAAGGATAAGGGCTGGTAAACGAGGTCGTGATGGTGAGATCTTTATCTGATTTATCAAGCATTTCGATTAAGAAGGTCGCAGGAACGGGGATACTGTTCTCTAAGGATTCGTGCTGGGCTGTTGCCACGAGTTCTTGGCTACCAACAACTTTCTGTACGACATTTGATGAGTAATAGTTACGAATACTATGAAATGTAGTTACATAGTTCTTCGCATTTTCAACCGACACTTTTTGAACGAAATCTTCAAGAATAACGGTCGATATTAAAGAGAATAGTAAAATACAAGCAAGTGCTATTCCTATGATTGGATAAATAATGGTCCAAGATAGTGAACGCTTCATTGTCTACCTTTATTGATATTTTTAATTGCCTGACACTACTGAAGTGGCTTTCCATGTGGCTTGTTGATGATTTGTTAGCATTATATATAATTTTAGAGTGGCTGAATGTAAGCTCGTGTAACTGGTCTTATGAGTTGATTTGCACTCTGGAGTGAGTGTTTTTAGCAAGGAAGGGGGGCGAGGATGTAGATGAAATACATTCCATTACATAGTTACGACAGATAATTTAATTGTTAACCAATAGAATTTCTCCAATCAAAATTTTGGGGAATAACGGTATGAAGTACTATCGAAATACGTTGCTAGCGTTACCTTTGGCTCTCTTGGCTGGCTGTAATTCAAGTTCAAACGCGGGACAATCAACCACCATTTCGCAAAAGAAACCGAAGGCTGACTACGTATTTTCTTCGGCTAAACTTGGTGAGTTGTATCAAGAGAGGCAAGAGCTCCAAGAAGAGGCTATGAAGCTCTCTTACGATGGTGTTTTGTATGAAAAAATTCAGTTTGCTGAAGACATTAGTGATAAGCAAAAAGTGATTAAGCTTTCGGATGGCTTAGGCCAAAGTGTTGATCTGTACTTTCCTGAAGCTGGGTTTGATAGTTGTGGTATTTATACAGAGAGCAAGGGCTTGGACCTATTTGATTGTGATGCAGCACAACGTTTTACTTCTAATGATACTACGTCAATAAAAGCAATGACGAAGGATAAAAAAGTCTCCGTTAAGCTTGAATACCAAAACGAGTTGTCGCAATACGTAACGAGCCTAGGTTCGACGATTCTGAGTAAAACCAAAAATGGTAATAAAGTCACCATTACCACATCGTTTGCCTTCAACGCTTTTTACCGCGATGTGCTTAACGAGACAGGCGCTGTTGAGCGCATTACTTCCACTCTCGGCGCATCAACTTATTCTCAGCTTTTTGATATCGTGAAGTTATACCGAGGCAGTGAGATGACGTTGAAGTTTACCAATCATATTGGCGGCAGTGCTGATGACGAAATCAACATGTACACCGGTCGCATGATCAATAACAACAAGATGACGACGGTTGTGACTCCAATGGGTTCGGTTTTTTCGGGTGGTACGGATCTATTTGCTGCTGGCAACCCACGCATATTGCAACGCTCTGATACTACCAAGGCCATTGAACTGAATAAGCAGGTGGGTGTGCATAGTTGGGCTGAAGGGGATAAAACGGCCAAAGAATTCCCATACACCAATGAGAGTCATCGTCAGCAAGCGACCTATTTTAAAAAGGTGATGGGAGAAAAAGGGATAGACTTCTATATCTTCACTTTAGATTCTGCACCTGCTGCTGGTGAGCACTGGATGACCAAAGCAGACTCAGATAAGTACGGTTTCATTACAAGTATTGAGTAGTCAAAGAAAGTAGCAATAACGACTTCGTAAAGGTTGGTGATGGCTCTGTCATTATCGGCCTTTTTTTGTTCATGTCTTGATTCGTTACTTTGTTGAGTGCAGATTTCCTAGTCTTAAATTTCAGTATTAAGACTCATTGATACTACCTTTCAACTTTCCCCAAAAAAGTGTCTACACGTATTCCTACTGATTTATTTTTTGCTCTTCCTAAGCAAAACTTTTGACCCGTAACCATCACACCTCAAATCTTTAATGATTTTGTTTAGTGGTCTAAATGACATTTAACGTATTGTTTTAAAATGACTTATTTGATTTTGAATGGCGTGTTGTTACAAGATTGTTTTAAATAATCATTTGAACCCTAACTAAATTTCTGTCATTTTATATTTAACTGAACGTTCAATATAAAATAAAAGGACTAAGAAATGCCCAAGGTTGGGATGCCTGATATACGTAAACCACAGCTTGTTCAAGCCACCATGACGGTGATTGATCGAGTGGGTTTGCATGCCGCGAGTGTTGCGTTGATCAGCAAAGAAGCGGGAGTCTCCACTGGCATTATTAATCACTATTTTGGTGGAAAGCATGGGCTGCTCGAAGAGACCATGCGAGAAATACTGCGCCAACTTTCGAATACCGTAACAACAGAATTAAAAGCGCTCCCTGCTGATGCTCACCAGCAAAGGATCAACGCTATCATCAACGGTAATTTCGAAGGCTATCAAGCGGAAAATAAAGTGTCGAAAACATGGCTCGCATTCTGGTCTTATTCGATGCATGACGCTCAACTCAAGCGCCTTCAGCGCGTGAATGAAAAGCGTTTGATTTCTCACTTACTTATTGAATTAAAATCGATTTTTCAACCTGATCAAGCGGAATTGATCGCACACGGCATCGCATCATTAATTGATGGCATCTGGCTGAGAGGGACGCTCAATCCTGAAGGCATTAACGCCGACAAAGCTCGTGCAATCATCAATGACTACTTAGACAAGCAGCTTGCGTTTTACTCGTGTCAGCGCGATCAATGAGTCATCAAAAATTCTAGTGAGTGAGCTCAAAAAGCTCGCTCTCAACAACGATATGCATTCACAAATACATAGACCGATAGAGTCTAACAACAATAATTAAGTCAGAAGATCAAATGGAAATGAACTCGTTATACATCGATGGTAAAGCGGTTGACGCTACCTCAGGCGAAACTTTCGTCAGCATTAACCCTGCAAACGGCGAACCTATCGCAACGCTTGGCCAAGCTTCTTCAGCTGACGTCGAAAATGCGATTGAATCGGCGAAGCGCGGGTTTGCGGTATGGTCAGCAATGACAGCCGTAGAACGCAGCCGCATTCTTTTAAAGGCGGTAGAGATACTTAGAGCTCGAAATAATGACCTTGCGAACCTTGAGGTTGTCGATACGGGCAAGCCATTACAAGAAGCGATCGAAGTCGATGTGGCTTCTGGCGCCGACGTTATTGAGTATTTCGCAGGGCTAGCACCTACGCTGCAAGGCGATCAACAGCCTCTTAGTGAATCTCAATTTTTCTACACACGCCGTGAACCGCTAGGTATCTGTGCGGGCATTGGCGCGTGGAATTACCCTATCCAAATCGCAATGTGGAAATCGGCTCCAGCACTCGCTGCGGGTAACGCGATGATCTTCAAGCCTTCAGAAGAAACGCCGCTAACGGCAATTAAACTTGCTGAGATTTTCACAGAAGCTGGCCTTCCTGATGGCGTATTCAACGTAGTTCAAGGTGACTACCGAGTGGGTCAAATGCTAACGGCTCACCCTGACATCGCTAAAGTGTCGTTCACAGGCGAAACCGGTACGGGCAAAGCGGTAATGTCAGACAGTGCTAAAACACTTAAGTCTGTAACGATGGAGCTCGGTGGTAAATCACCAATGATCATCTTTGATGATGTGAAATTGGACGATGCGGTGTCGGCTTCAATGGTCGCTAATTTCTACACCCAAGGCGAAGTGTGTACTAACGGTACTCGTGTTTATGTACACGAAAACATCTACGACGCCTTTATCGACCAACTTAAAACACGTACTGAGAAGCTGATCATTGGTAACCCAATGGACATGGAGACTCAGATCGGCGCGTTGATTTCTAAAGAACACCTTTCAAAAGTCCTTGAAGCAATTGAGCTGGCTAAACAGTCGGGTGCAACTCTGCTGACTGGCGGTTATCAAGTGACGGACAACGGCTTAGCAAACGGCAACTTTGTTATTCCTACGGTATTCACCGATTGCCATGACGACATGCCTCACGTTCAGCAAGAGATCTTCGGCCCTGTAATGTCAGTGTTGAAGTTTACGGACGAAGACGATGTGATTCGTCGTGCTAACGATACTAAGTACGGCCTTGCTGCTGGCGTATTCACGCAAAACCTTTCTCGCGCTCACCGTGTTATTCATCAAATGCAGGCGGGTATTTGTTGGGTTAATACATGGGGTGACTCACCTGCAGAAATGCCTGTTGGTGGCTACAAACTTTCAGGGGTTGGCCGCGAAAACGGGCCAGAGACTCTACTCCACTATACGCAGACTAAGAGCATTCTTATTGAACTTGGCGACTACGCCAGCCCTTATGCCTAACGCGTAACACTCAATTTTATGGGTTAGCTTAACAGAGCTAGCCCTACTGACTCATCTCAGGGAAATCAAAACATGGAACAACGCTACGATTATATTATCGTCGGCGCGGGTTCGGCCGGCTGTGTGTTAGCGGATAGGCTAACGGAAAGCGGTGAACATAGCGTTTTATTATTGGAAGCGGGTGGTACGGACAAGAGTATTTTTATCCAAATGCCAACCGCGCTTTCTTACCCAATGAATACTGAAAAGTACGCTTGGCAATTTGAAACAGAGAAAGAACCGGGCCTTGATGGACGTGAACTGCACTGCCCACGTGGCAAAGTGTTAGGCGGCAGCTCATCAATTAACGGCATGGTTTATGTTCGTGGCCACGCGTGTGATTTTGACCAATGGGAAGAAGAGGGTGCGGCAGGTTGGAACTACCAAGCATGTCTGCCTTATTTCCGCCGTGCTGAATCATGGAACAAAGGCGGTGATGAATACCGTGGTGACAATGGCCCTGTCGGCACTTGTAATGGTAACGATATGGAGCTTAACCCACTTTACCAAGCGTTCATCGATGCAGGTAAAGACGCCGGTTACCCAGAAACACAAGACTACAACGGCTACCAGCAAGAAGGCTTCGGCACTATGCATATGACGGTAGACAAGGGTGTTCGAGCCTCAACCTCTAACGCTTATCTACGTCGAGCATTGAAGCGTTCAAACTTGACCTTGAAGAAGGGTATCGTGGCGCGTCGTTTCTTACTTGAAGCACAAGACACAAAAGGCCAATCAAGGCTGAAATCCGTTGGTGTCGAGTTTGAAAAGTCAGGCAATACTCAAGTGGCTGTAGCGAACAAAGAAGTGATCTCTTCTGCGGGCTCTATCGGTTCTGTTCAACTGCTTCAGCTTTCTGGTATCGGCCCGAAAGCGGTACTTGAGAAGGCAGGTGTTGAGCTGAAACACGAACTGAGCGGTGTCGGTGAAAACCTACAAGATCACTTAGAAGTGTACTTCCAATATCACTGTAACGAACCTATCACGCTTAACAGCAAGCTTGGCTTGGTCAGCAAGGGCATGATTGGCGCAGAGTGGATTCTGACTCGCAAAGGCCTTGGTGCCACTAACCACTTTGAATCGTGCGCGTTCATTCGTTCTCGCAAAGGATTGAAGTGGCCAAACATTCAATATCACTTCCTGCCAGCAGCGATGCGTTACGACGGACAAGCGGCCATTGATGGTCACGGCTTCCAAGTTCACGTTGGGCCTAATAAACCAGAAAGTCGCGGTACGGTAGCGATCACTTCTGCTGATCCGCATGCCAAGCCAGAGATCATTTTCAATTACATCTCGACTGAGCAAGACCGCCAAGATTGGCGCGATTGTATTCGTCTAACGCGTGAGATTTTGTCGCAACCTGCGATGGATGTTTACCGTGGCGAAGAGATTCAGCCAGGTCTGAGCGTAACTTCTGATGAAGCGATCGACGAATGGGTTAAGCAGAACGTTGAAAGTGCTTATCACCCTTCTTGTGGCTGCAAAATGGGCGCTGATGATGACCCAATGGCGGTACTTGATGAAGAGTGTCGTGTTCGCGGCATTGATAATCTGCGCGTGGTCGACTCCTCTGTTTTCCCTGTTATTCCAAACGGTAATTTGAACGCACCGACCATTATGGTTGCTGAGCGTGCTTCCGATTTGATTCTAGGTAAGCCCGTTCTAAAAGAGCAAAACGTTCCGGTATGGATAGCACCGGAATGGGAAGAAACACAAAGAATCAATAAGCCAGTACGAGAAGCGTAAGTATCTGTTATTGTTTAAAAAATAGCAAAAGCAGCAAAGAATAAAAACAACAAGTAACAAGCAAAAAATAACAAAACTAATTAGTCAAAAGTCAGAAGAACTGCTCTCTATCGGTGTTGATATCGAGCAGCAAAAGGAAAGATAAAAAGGAACCATTATGACGACTCTAAATATTCAGAACGTGAAGACAAAAACGTTAACAGCACTAGCCATCAGCTCATTTGCATTTGGTGCTAACGCTTCTGTCGAACCACAACAATGTGAAAACGTACGCTTCGCTGATGTTGGTTGGACAGACATTACCGCAACAACGGCTGTCACTTCTGAGCTACTGAAAGGCCTAGGCTACAAAACCAAAACTGACCTACTTTCAGTACCGGTTACTTACTCTTCAATGGCGAACGGCGATATTGACGTATTCCTAGGTAACTGGATGCCAACTATGGAAGGCGACATCGCTAAGTACCGCGAAGCGGGAACGGTTGAGACCGTGCGTGCCAACCTTGAAGGGGCAAAATACACACTAGCCGTACCAAAATACGTGTACGACTCTGGCGTAAAAAGCTTCGCTGATCTAGCAAAACATGCCGACAAATTTAAAGACCGCATCTACGGTATTGAACCGGGTAACGATGGCAACCGCTTAATCCAATCAATGATTGATTCTGACGCGTTTGGCTTGAAAGATTTCAGCCTAGTGGAATCAAGTGAAGCGGGCATGGTATCGCAAGTATCTCGTGCTGCTCGTCGTAGCCAGTGGATCGTTTACCTTGGTTGGGCACCGCACCCAATGAACAGCAATGTTGAGATGGAATACCTATCAGGTGGTGACGACTTCTTCGGCCCGAACTACGGTGGCGCAAATGTTTACACCAATGTTCGTTCAAACTACCTGTCTGAATGTGCAAACGTCGGTCAACTTCTGCAAAACCTAGAGTTCACTCTAGAGATGGAAAACCAGTTGATGGAAGAGATTCTTAACCAAAAAGTGAAGCCAGAGAAAGCAGCTCAACAATGGTTGAACAATAACCCTCAACAAGTTGAAGCTTGGTTAGACAACGTAAAAACGCATAAAGGTGAATCAGCGGCTCAAGCGGTTACTGAATACCTAAAACAAGTTAAAGCTTAGTTTTACCTACCTATCGATCTATTTATCAAAGCTCTATAAATAAAAAAGGTGGGCTGACCAATTTATCGATTGGTTTGAAGTAGCCCACCCATAATAAAAGGCAATATTGTGAATTTTATTACGGAAAACAAAATCCCTGTTGGTCAATGGATGGAAGCGGGTGTTGATTGGCTAACAATCAATGCAGCAGGATTCTTTGACGCTATTTCGATTTTTCTAGAAACCGTCATTATGTTTTTAGTCGATGTATTTAAGTGGATGCCACCGGCTTTACCAATCGTGATGACTGCGGCGATTGCATGGTATTTACACCGTAAACCCTCGCTTGTGATTTTCGTGGTTGCAGCTTTGCTGACTATTTTAAACCTTGGCTACTGGCAAGAAATGCTGGAAACCTTTGTCCTCGTGTTTGCAGCGACAACGATTTCCGTATTAATTGGCGTTCCAGTTGGCATTATGGCCGCGCATCGCCCTTGGTTGTATACGGTGCTTAGACCCATCCTTGATTTAATGCAGACGGTTCCAACGTTTGTGTATCTGATTCCGACTTTGGTTTTATTCGGCTTGGGCATCGTTCCTGGCTTAATCTCGACCATCATCTTCGCCATTGCCGCGCCAATTCGTTTGACCTACTTAGGCGTCACCAAAGTGCCTGAAGAGTTGATTGAAGCGGGTAAAGCATTTGGTGCAAGCCGCATGAAATTGCTGATGAAGGTCGAATTACCGGCTGCTTTACCAAGCATTATGGCGGGTGTAACTCAATGTATTATGTTGTCGCTTTCGATGGTGGTTATCGCTGCTCTTGTCGGAGCTGACGGGCTTGGTAAACCTGTTGTTCGCGCATTGAACACAGTGAACATCTCACAAGGTTTTGAAGCCGGGCTGGCGATTGTATTAGTCGCTATCATTCTTGATCGCTTGTGCAAAACACCAAACCAGAAGGAAGCTTAATCATGTCTAACTCTCAGGAAAAAAAGACAATGGACGCGATTACCATTAAGAACCTCGATGTTGTGTTTGGTGATAAGCCGAAGCAAGCGCTTGAGCTGCTCGACCAAGGTAAAACTCGTCAAGAGATCATTGATGAGACTGGCCAAGTGGTTGGCGTAGATAATGTGTCGCTGACCGTTGAAGAAGGCGAGATTTGTGTGCTGATGGGTTTGTCTGGTTCTGGTAAATCATCTTTGCTTCGCGCAGTTAACGGCTTGAATGAGATCAGCCGTGGCTCATTGGCGATCAAAGATGGAGACAAGCTGGTTGATTTAGGTGAACAGTGTGACGAAGCAACTCTGCGTCACCTTCGTACTCACCGCGTTTCTATGGTGTTCCAAAAGTTTGCCTTAATGCCTTGGTTAAACGTGTTAGATAACGTGGCGTTTGGTCTAGAAATGCAAGGCGTAGCCAAAGATGTTCGTCGTGCTAAAGCGCGTGAACAGCTTGAAATGGTGGGTTTGGCAGAGTGGGAAACCAAGTATCCGCATGAGCTTTCTGGCGGTATGCAGCAACGTGTTGGCCTAGCGCGTGCCTTTGCGATGGATACCGACATTCTTCTTATGGATGAACCGTTTTCAGCGCTGGATCCGCTGATTCGTGCGCAGTTGCAAGATGAGCTAATTCTATTGCAAAACAAGCTTAACAAAACGATTCTGTTCGTGAGTCATGATTTAGACGAAGCGCTGAAGATTGGTAATAACATTGCGATCATGGAATCAGGAAAGCTGATTCAACATGGTAAGCCTGAAGAGATCGTACTCACGCCAAAAACAGAATACGTGAAAGATTTTGTCGCACATACTAACCCGTTGAACGTATTGAAAGGCCGTTCGTTGATGCAGCCTTTGGATTCTTTGAAACAAGAATATGAAAGTTGGAAGATCTGTGACTCTAAAGACTTATGGATTGAGCAGAGTGAAGGTACTTTGTCTGTAAAAGGTGAATCGACTTTAGCGCTTGTTGAGTGGAGCGAGTCTGACGACCTAACCGCGATTAACGCGTCTAGTGTGGTAGTGACAAGCCCGGAGATTGGTATGCGTGATGCGATTAAGCTTAAGCAGATCAGTAACCACCCAATTCTGTTGGTTGAAAACAATCAATTGGTAGGGATTTTGGATAACAGCGAGTTTTACAATGCGCTAACGGGTAACTTTCAGATGAATACCGCTGCGTAAAATTTCGTTTTTCAGCTTAGCTATTGAGGCTGGTTTTTTATTGGGTGGAGAGGGTTAAATCTCTCTACCTCTATGATTATTAAAATATATTATTCTTTGAGTTTGTATTCTCTGGTTCATTATTTTTGTCTTCATTGAAGCTTTCATTCCCCCTTCATTAAGCAAAAGTGCCGTACCACGCAAGTTTAGTGGTATAGAAAAGATTGAGAATAGTATGAACATCAGTACAATGCGGAAAAATCAATGAAGTAATTTATCAATTTACAGTGTAATTCGAGCGCGCGTGACGTAATCACTCGAGACATTTCATCGCTTCGACGCTGTAAAACCATTCACAGTATATTAGTACAAAGGTCTGCATCTTGGACAAACATGACGAAATCCTGGTCGCTATTCGCCAAATTATTCGCGCTATCGATTTACACTCGAAGAAGCTGAGTAAAGAGTATGGTTTGACTGGCCCTCAATTGATTTTAATGCGCGCAATCCAAGAGATGGGTAATGTGACGATCAAAGAATTGTCTAATCAAACTAATGTGAGTCAAGCGACGACAACGACGATCATCGATCGCTTGGAATTGAACGGCTATGTACAACGTGTTCGCAGCTCGTCAGATCGCCGAAAAGTACACGCAAATCTGACTGAAAAAGGTCAAGAGCTACTTAACAATGCGCCACCACCGCTACAAGATAACTTCGTTAAAAAATTCCAAAATTTAGAAGCATGGGAGCAAAGCCTACTACTTTCTTCGATGCAACGCGTGTCTGCAATGATGAACGCCGAAGACATCGACGCAGCTCCAGTTCTACAGCTTGAAGGCATTGCAAACGTCGTCAAGAGCTAACGTAGTTTTAAATTGTCTAGCTAAGAAAAAGTTTAAAGAGTTATAAAATGGTCGCATCAAGCGGCCATTTTTTGATCTTGGCCTCCCAATTTTTCTGACTTTACTAATAAAAATCATCTTTTAGTTGTAGCCTATCGATATAAGCTAAGGTTTTCGAAAGACTAAGTATCAAGCGAAGGTATCTATATAGGCTATGGCATCAAGTTTATGCTGACATATGATGATCTTCTCGTTGTGTCTAATCTCCCCCCTTCTAAGCGACAAAACTTTTTTCAAGATAAGCGCATGCCATAAAACGAAAATAACAACCTTAAATGGCTCGTTTGGTGCCTTAAAATGGCCAAAACAGGGTGTTTTAAGTTGCTGTTTTTGTTGGTTTTTAATTTGATGTTTTCTTAAGATCACAATGGTAGTCTTAGCTTGATTTCTTTAGGGGGCTAAATGGATACCAATAACAGCACTTATCATCAGCACAGTTTTGCTCAGCAAGATCTATCAGAGCTTACATTTACGGCCTGTACGTTTATCCGTTGTGATTTCAGACGTTCGAACTTACGTGATGCAACGTTTATTAACTGTAAGTTTATTGAACAAGGCGATATTGAGGGATGCCACTTTGATATTGCCGATTTACGAGACGCAAGTTTCCAGAATTGCCAGTTGGCGATGGCGAACTTTAGTAATGCGAATTGCTATGGGATTGAGCTGCGTGAATGCGATTTAAAAGGAGCGAATTTTACTCGTGCTAACTTTGCCAATCAAGTAAGTAATAGGATGTACTTTTGCTCTGCATATATTACGGGCTGTAACCTGTCATATGCCAACTTGGAGCAGGCCTGCTTGGAAAAGTGTGAGTTGTTTGAAAACCGCTGGATAGGGACTTACCTTGGCGGTGCGTCACTGAAAGAGTCTGATCTAAGCCGAGGCGTGTTCTCCGAAGATGTATGGGGGCAATTCAGTATGCAGGGGGCTAACTTGTGTCATGCGGAATTAGAAGGATTAGACCCTCGCAAAGTGGATACGACAGGGATTAAGATTGTCGCTTGGCAACAAGAGCAGTTGCTTGAAACCATGGGTATTGTTGTGATGCCTGATTGATTTTCCAATTCTGCATATCACGCTGTAAAACTCGGTTGTCGTATCACTCGGTCGTAATCAACCACAGCAGTTAGAAGAAAAGCTCAAAGCTAATAACTTTGGGCTTTCCGTATTTGGCCGCATGCATTTTATAATGAAGTTTAGAAAAGAGAATGCTTGGCGGATATTGAGTTGATTAGTGCATTCCTGAACGCATTTTGTCGGCCAGTGCAAAGAAGACAAACAACACGAAACATACTAGTGCAACACACAATGAAACTAAGATCGTTGTTGCGTCTTTTGACATCAATGGAAGTACGATAGAAGCTACCGCTACCAACATAACAAAGACATGAACGATTCGTCCGATAATTGGATTTTTATGACAGAATGAGGCCCAACGATAACGCATTTTTAACACCAGTATAATATTAGTATTTTTATTCTATTTTACTAATGAGCACTTTGTAAATTACTTTTCATTGTAGGGTACGGTAAATGTGATTAAAGCAAAGTTAATATAAAACTAGTTAAATAACAGTGCATTATATGATAGTTGTTGGGTATTTGATTGTAGTGGTATTTCGTACTCTTCAGGGAGTGATTATTGATAAGAGTTCCATTGCTTATTGTTATCTGTCTCGTCAATGTTATTGAAATTAACATTGATATCTACGTGACGATTAATTTTATGTTATTTATCAAAGCGACTCCTCAAACTGAGAGCGAAGTAATCTTGTGAGTCTTTCGGTTTGATATACTCAGTGTTCATTCGATTAAGATGATGGAGATGATATGTCGAAAACCGCGAAGATCATTAATGAAGATAAATTGCTCAAGAAAGCTCTGGAAGTCGGTTCTAAAATGGCAAAGTTACAAGGCTTTGATTTGCCACACTCATCTCAACCTATAAAAGTTAAGGCTGTGTACTTGTTTCTCGTTGGAGTTAATCAGATCACGCCTTTACCTGAAAGTAAGCTTGATGGCGCGAATATTAAGAAGCGTTTAGCACTATGGATCCACAAGGCTCTGCCTGATAATGATCCCCTGAAGTAATTCGCGATTAACTCAGTGATTCGAATTTGTTTCTTTTGATTGATTGCCAATTTATGTTTACTTGAAAAACCTAGCTATCTCACGCTAGGTTTTTTTGTTTTAGGTATCTGCGTTTCAATATTAGAGCCTAAGCCATCTCTTTTTAGAGCGTCACTGTTTACCTTATTCAGTATTGGAGTCGTCGATATTTTTGCTGATTCCTATCCTTCCTACTCAGGCACTTGAACGCTGTATTTTATGAATTGCACTAACGATTTCCTTTCGTCTATTCCCTTCAAGACTCTCAAATTTATACCGACCCAATAAATACATTAGAACTCAAAGTATTATTTAATACATATAATACTTACGCAAGTGTGATCTGTGTAGCTAAAATTTGATTTTTAGCGCTAATGTGTTGATCTTTGTGTATGGGAAATGCTCATAATTAAAAGGAATTTAATTAGAGTTCAAAGGAAATGTCTCGGTATGATTACGTCAGCGCCTTGGATCTTGTATCCAGAGGTTGTAGAAAAAATGATTGAAAAATGGAATTTTCGTGAGCCAGAAGTTTCGGATGGCAACAATATTTATCAATTAATTTCAGAGTGCCCTCCATTAGATACTAACTCTTCATATTGCAATTTCTTGCAGTCTACTCACTTTAGTAAAACTTGTATTTTAGTGGAGCATGAAGGTGACCTTGCTGGCTTTATTTCTAGTTATCAAAAACCCAGTGAGCCCAATGTTCTCTTTATTTGGCAAGTGGCGGTGGCGCCTAAGTTTAGAGGCAATGCTTTAGCCTACAAGATGCTAAACACCTTACTTAAACGAGAGGGTTTAAAGAGCATTGAAGCGATAGAAACGACTATCACTAAATCAAACCAAGCGTCTTGGGCATTGTTCAAAAAACTGGACAAAAAAAACGGTAACACCGGGAAAGTGACTACTTTCTTAGATGAAAATCTTCACTTTAACGGGCAGCACGATACCGAATACCTCTATCGAATCCTCCTTAAATAATCAAACACTTATAGGAATTAAATAACGGCATTATCATGGATATTTTTAAAAAGCAGGAATCTAACGTACGTTCATACTCGAATAGTTTTCCAGTTACTTTTAGTAAATCAAAAGGCTGCTGGCTTGAAACAAAACAAGGTGATCGTTACATTGATTTTCTTGCTGGAGCAGGATCTCTCAATTACGGTCACAACAATCCAATACTTAAGCAAGCCTTACTTGATTACATTGAAATGGATGGGATTACGCACGGCTTAGATATGCATTCAGAAGCCAAAGCTGAATTCTTAGAAGCGCTTACTCGCTTAATTCTAGAACCAAGAGACCTCAATTATAAAGTTCAATTTACAGGTCCAACAGGAACTAATGCCGTTGAAGCCGCGATTAAATTGGCTAAAAAAGTAAAAGGCCGAAGCAGCATTGTAGCGTTTACCAATGGTTTTCATGGTTGTACTGCAGGTGCACTGGCTGCTACAGGTAACCAACATCATAGACAAGGCGCGGGTTCAAACCTTAACAACGTTACGCGTTTGCCATTTGAGGGTTACGCTGGCATTGATGGATTAAAATTGTTCGAAACGATGTTAGCTGATAATTCTGCCGGTATGGATAAGCCTGCAGCCGTCTTATTGGAAACGGTTCAAGGTGAAGGTGGATTGAATGTTGCTTCAAATGAGTGGCTACAGCGCTTAAATAAAATTTGTAAAGCCCACGATATCTTACTCATTGTCGATGATATCCAAGCGGGTTGCGGTCGAACGGGTACGTTCTTTAGCTTTGAACCTTCAGGTATCAAGCCAGATATAGTCACGCTGTCTAAGTCGATAAGTGGTTATGGCTTACCGATGGCCGTCGTTTTATTAAAGCCTGAATTAGACAAATGGCAGCCGGGAGAGCACAACGGCACCTTCCGTGGTAATAACCATGCGTTCGTTACCGCTACGAAAGCGATAGAAATGTATTGGTCAAATAATGATTTTGAAAATCATATTCAACGTAGCTCAAGCATGGTCGATGATGTCATTCAACGCAATATCAAGCGTTTCCCAGAGCTATTCGTTCAACGTAAGGGACGTGGAATGATGATTGGCATTGAATGTAAAGATGGAAACACGGCTGACGAAATTGCCAAAACGTGTTTTGAAAACGGTATGGTCATTGAAACAGCTGGCCCTAACGATGAAATAGTGAAGTTCTTTTGCCCACTGACTATATCTGAATCGGAACTGATGCAAGGTTTAACCATCTTCGAAGATTCAGTAGAAATTGTAGCAACTAAGTATTTCAAGAAAGTATCGTAATAGGGACAGTAAAATGATTGTTAGAACACTTGATGAATGTCGCAATAGCGAAAGACGTATCGTTTCGGATAATTGGGAAAGTACTCGCATGTTGTTGAAAGATGACAACATGGGTTTTTCATTTCATATCACGACAATTTATGAAGCGACGGAAACACATATTCATTACCAAAACCATTTAGAATCAGTATATTGCATGAGTGGTGAAGGCGAAATTGAAGTGGTTGGTGGTGAGACTTATCCCATCAAACCTGGGACGCTTTATATCCTTGATAAGCACGATGAACACTATTTACGTGCGTATAAAAACAAAGAAATGGTTATGGCGTGTGTATTCAATCCGCCAATTACTGGCGCTGAAGTTCACGATGAAAACGGCGTTTATCCTCTGGTTGATTAACCGACTTTTTCTGGGGTGAAATCTCACCCCAATTTCCATTTATCTAGTCTTTATTGCTTCTCTATAACTAAGGTCTTTTATGACATTTACCGTAGAAAAAATCGGCGGTACATCCATGACAGCATTTGATGCTGTGCTCGACAATATTATTCTCCGCCCGAAAAATCCGTACAATCGAATTTTTGTTGTGTCAGCTTATAGCGGGATGACAGATGCACTTTTGGAGTGCAAAAAAACAGGCAAGCCAGGTGTTTATCAATTGATCGCAATGCGTGATGATTCTTGGGAAGAAGCGTTATCTTACATTGAAAGCCGTATGTTGTTGATCAACGAGCATATTTTTGCAGATCCTATGAATCGTGCGCGTGCTGATAAGTTCATCCGGTCGCGTATTTCAGAAGCGAAGAACTGTATTACAAATATCCTTGAAACGTGTCAATACGGTCAGTTTTCATTGAGGCATTACTTGCCTCAGATCCGCGAGTTTCTCTCTTCAATTGGCGAGTCACATAGTGCGTACAATACGGCTCTTAAATTGAAAAATATTGGTATTAATTCAACCTTTGTTGACCTTTCTGGTTGGGATAACAAGACTCCTCAGAGTTTGGACGATACCATCAGAGACGCTTTTTCAGACATAAATGTGGCTGAAGAGCTACCTATAGTGACGGGTTATGCCTATTGTAAAGAAGGTTTGATGCATACTTATGATCGTGGTTACAGTGAGATGACGTTTAGCTGTATCGCGACTATGACCAAGGCATCACTGGCTATTATTCATAAGGAGTATCACTTTAGTTCGGCCGATCCAAAAGTCGTTGGGGTTAGCTCAGTTAAACCAATTGGAGCGACTAATTATGATGTTGCCGATCAGTTAGCAAACCTTGGTATGGAAGCTATTCATTCTAATGCCGCAGCAGGGTTGCGCGAGAGTGGAATCGAACTACAAATAAAGAACACTTTTGAGCCAGAGCATGAAGGTACACTGATTTCTTCAGATTACCGCCCAGACACCAATCAGATAGAGATTATTGCCGGAAAACAGAAAGTATATGCGTTGCATGTATTTGATCAGGGGATGGTCGGTAAGGCTGATAACGTCAGTTATGAACTAATGGAAATTATCGCGGATGCGAGAGTTAATCTTATCGGAAAAGAGATGAATGCTAACTCTATTACGTATTATCTAGGCGGTAGTTCAGAAAGTTTAAATAAGGTGTTTTATAAGGCAGAGAAGCGATATCCGAAAGCATCTATTTCGGGACGTATGGTCGCTATCATTTCGGCGATCGGCTCTCAAATTGACACCAATAAAACGCTAGCGAATGGCGTATTGGCTTTGATGAGCAATAGTGTTACGCCCATTGCGTTACATTCGTCGATGAGAAACGTGAATGTACAATTTGTTGTGAGCGACGATAAGTATCAAGAGGCCATTTGTGCATTACATGAAGAGTTTTTTGAACAAAAGCAAAAGGTCACATCATCAGTGAATGCTGCTTAAATAAAGAGCGGTGAGCCCATCCCATCGACTAACTGAACGTTTGATCTGTAGGGTTGAGACTGCAAAAAATTCTGTGTAAAGGCCATTTTTATGATGGCCTTTTTCGTACCTGCTCGATGACATATTGTGATTTCACTCCTCATTTTGTAAAACAAGGTTATGAACTTTGAGATGCGGCATTTAATGTCGGTGTTGTTGTTATTTTACGCGAATAATTCAGGAGTAAGGTATGAGTTCTCATCAAATAAAAAATGTCGTGTTTGACGTCGGCAATGTGATTGTACGTTGGTCGCCGCTAGAAATTACTCGCCTGACTTTCGGGGAACTTGATGATCTGGAAACCCAAGCGCGTTCAATTTTCCAAAGTACGATTTGGTTGGATTTGAACAAAGGGTTCTTAACCGAAAGTGAGGCCAAACTTCGCTACCAACAAGAGTTAGATTTATCTTCATTAGAGTGCGATCGCCTGTTCTACTACGTAAAGCAAACGCAGATCTTGCTGTACGGTTCTGTTGACCTCATCAAGCAAGTAAAACGAGCAGGTTATGCCGTGTATGCGTTAACCGATAACGTGGTTGAGATTGTTGAGTATCTAAAAGCCACCTACGAGTTTTGGCCATTGTTTGATGGAGCAACGGTATCGGCAGAGTTGGGTATGCTCAAGCCTCAACCTGAAATTTACCAAGCGCTGCTGTCTAATAATGCTCTTGAAGCTTCAGAAACTGTCTTCATTGATGATATACCTTACAACGTAGAAGGGGCGAAAGCTGTAGGTATTACCGGTATCCAGTTTAGTGATGCTGTGCAATGCGAGAACGCACTACGTGCTTTTGGCGTCGAATTGACGTGATCATGTAGCGAAGTGCTCAAATTATCTATATTTAGTCAGGTTTCTCTATGCAGATAGTCTAAGTAGAAAAGCTAAGTAGAAAATGACGGATAGAAAAGATTGATAAAAGCGAAAATGAATCGGTTAAAAAGAGGTGATATTTCATATGAACATCGCCTCTTTTTGTATTCGTTGTTCTAAGTAGCTTCATTCTACTGATACGTTTTATTCTTCTATTTAGCTTTATTGTTCAGTATTCAAATATCTAATCAATTTTGCAGGTGTGCCGCCGTATAGGCAATCTGGTGGTACATCGCTGTTGACCACAGAGTTAGCTGCAATCACTGAACGAGCCCCAATAGTCACGCCTTGGTTGATCACTGAATTACCGCCAACCCACACATCATCTTCGATTGTTATTGGTAAACAGAAGGTTTCCCATTTACGGCGGCTACGATAAACAAGGGAGTGTGATGGCGTATAGAATTGCGCACTTGGTCCAATTAAAACATTGTTACCGATCTTGATGTTCGCACCATCTAGCATTACTACGTTCATATTAATGAAGGTATCGTCGCCAATCTCGATGGTTTTGCCAAACTCACAATGAAAAGGGGGCTGGATTAAGCTGCTACTACCAACCTTACCAAATAGCTGCTCTTGCAATGTGTGTTGCTGGTCTGGATCTTGGTAGTTGTTGAAAGCCATTAGCGACTTTCTGGCATTGGAACGCATGGTATCAATTTCTTGGTCTGCACCATCATATACTTGCCCAGATAGCATCTTTTCTAGTTCAGTTTTAACGTTTGTATTACTCATGCTTGCCCACTTTCCGAGAGTCTCGGTTTAATACCAATCGTAGTAAATAACTGGTCATCCTAGCTGGTTAAAACGCTCAATAACTACGTTAGAAATTTTGATTGTAGAATAACTACTTATCGAAAATTTCTGCCTTGTTCTTAAGCCTTTTTCCTGCGCTATTTATGATCACTTACTTACTGTGATTGGTATAAATGACGAATACTGCAAGATTAGCGATTTTCAGGCATAAAAAAAGAGAAAAGCGTCAGCCTTTCTCTTCCTATTTTGTGCCTTTAAGCACTAATGCTAAGTGAGCCTAGCTATTCAGCCATAGGCGCGCTTTGCCAAATTAGATTTGCTCAACGAAACCCATTAGGTGCTGTTTCACTTCGTCTGAAGCGAAAGCGCTGTCGACTGAGTACTTGTAGATTTCAGCGTAATCTTCTTGTGTTAGGTCGAATGTTTCACACACACGCTTCACTTCGTTGGTCATGGTTGTGTTCGACACAGTACGGTTGTCTGTGTTGATCGTAACAACGATGCCGTCTTTCTTGAATTCAGCAATTGGGTGGTCGCTGAATTTGTGAATACATTTAGTTTGAACGTTACTTGTTGGGCAAGTTTCAAGCGCAACTTGCTTCTCTTTAACGATGTTGTATGCGTCTTCGTTACCTTGGATGTGAACACCGTGGCCGATGCGTTCAGCGTCAAGCATTGTCACTGCATCGTAAACGTTTTGACCATGCCATTGCTCGCCAGCGTGCACGGTAATGCGGTAGCCTTTTTCAAGAGCGTATTGTGTGTATTCAGGGAATTCAGCACAGAAGCCTGGCTTTTCGCCGCCTGCGATATCAAACGCCACAACACCTTTACCTAGGTAGGGTTGGCCTGCGTCGATTACGTCTTTGATAGAATCTTTAGGGAACATACGAAGCACAGACATGATGTAGTTGCCCTTGATGTCGTATTTCTCTTCAGCGCGCTTCATGCCTTTTACTGCACTTGCAATGATCGTATCAAGAGACAGACCTTTGTTTACGTGCAGGATTGGTGCGAAGCGAACTTCTAGGTATTTAACGTTCTCTAGTGCAGCGTCTTCGTAAAGCTCAAAAGAGATACGTTCAATTGCTTCTTCAGTCTGCATTACTTGTAGTGGCAGGCTGAAACAAGCCAGGTATTCATCTAGGTTTTTGCAATCTTCTGGCACAGTTAGAGATTGAACAACCGCGTCGCGATCTTCAGGTAGTTCGATATTGTACTGTTTTGCTAGGTCAATAATCGTATCTGGGCGAACACTTCCGTCTAGGTGGCAGTGTAAATCAATCTTTGGTAGTGCTAGAAAATCCATGAGTATTCCTTAATTCTATTATTCTTTGAGTGTTTTAACTCACATGCGCTAAATTTACCAAGACAATGATATGATTTAAAGTGACAATTAATCATCATTAACCTGAATTTAGGGAATATCATGGTAGATGTTAAAAGCTTACTTAAATGCGATATGAATTTGCTGCTTTGCTTGCACGTTCTGATTGAAGAACGAAGTGTGAGCAAAGCGGCTGATCGACTCTTTTTGAGCCAGTCTGCGGTAAGTAAACAGCTCACTAAGCTCAGAGCTTTGTTTGATGATCCGCTGTTTGAGCGTGAATCAAAGGGTCTATTCCCAACACCCAAAGCACTAGCGTTAGCACCTAAGATCCACCAAATTCTACTGCAGATCGAAAAGCTGACTGTTCCCGAAGTCTTCGACCCCAAAGACAGTGAGCGTACCTTTACTATAGACCTTGTCGAAACGGCGTACACGGCGATTTACCCGCATTTTATGCCTACGGCACTTGCAGATGCGCCTCACATCACCATCAACAGTTCAACGTGGAGCTGCGATAGCTTCAAGCGCTTACTCAAACGTGAGGTGGATTTTGGTATCGGTATCTTTGAGTTAGATGAGCGCGCTTCTACCCACGTGCAATGTATTCCTGATGAGTTGGATTACGTGGAACTGTGCTTGGATTACTCGGTGTGTTTGATGCGAAATGACCACCCAGCCTTGCAGGAAGAGTGGAACCTCGACACCTTCTTGAAGTATCGACACATACAGTTGGTGACGGGTGGAGCGGGTGACTGGTTATTGATGGAAGTGCTTAACTCAAAGCAGCTTGAAATCAACAAAGCCGCTAATGTTTCAGACATCACCAGTGCCATTAAGCTGTGTAAGCAGAGTGATTTACTTATGTGTTACCCATACAACTCAGTACGCGATTACATTGATAGCGGAGAGTTAGTGATGAAGCCTGTCCCGGTTGATTTGGTGCCAGGAGGCTTGTTCTTGTTGTGGCATAAATATTTCGATTCAGAGCCGAGCCATAAGTGGCTCCGAGATTTGATAGTCAATAAGACCCAAGACACTCCTGATGTCAGTCACAACTTGTCAGTCACAACTAAAGCACTTGATTAGTTGAATACCTATTAAAAAACCAGAACGCATATTCTGGTTTTTTGTTTCTGAGATTAGAGGGAATATGTGAATTTTGGAGCGAGAGTTAAGTTCTTAACTTAGTGAAAGCCAACGGTGTTTGCCCTGTTTGTTGCTTAAAAAAGGCAATAAAGGCGCTATCTGAAGAGAATTCAAGACGATGGGCAACATCACTGACAGGTAAGTGTTGAGCGAGTAGCTCAATCGACTTAATGAGTCGCCATTGCTGACGCCAGTCTTGATAAGTCATTCCTGTTTCAGCCCTAAATAATCGCGTGATAGTTTTAGTGCTCGCCCCAACCGATTGAGCGAGTTCATTGAGTGGTGGAAGCAAGAAATCTTCTCTTCCAACTTGCTCGCTAAAACGTTTTAATCGGCGATCTGTCGGCAGTGGCAATACCAAAGATTGCTGCTTCGCTTGATTGAATTCTTCCCAGAACAACGTACAAGTTGTGGTTGTTTTATTCATGGCGATATCCCAATCCCACAGCGCTATTTTGTTGATCAGTGCTTTCAATAAATCATCGACTTTGACTGTTGTGATTTCTGTCGGGCACTCGAACAGAGCGGTATCAAAATATAAAGAACGATAAGAGACCACATTGGTCATCTGCGCTCGGTGCGGCACGTGTGGCGGGATCCACACGGCTTTGGTCGGCGGTAAAATACACAGTGCATTGTCAAGCGTGAGCGTAATACAGCCGTATGGCGCGTAAAGAAGTTGCCCTTTATTGTGCTGATGGGTTCCAGAATCATGCTGTCCGAGATCTGCAGCAATCCCCACGACGTTTGCTTTGATGCCATTTGCATCAACGATTGAATCTACGTCAAATACGGTTGTTTCATTGATGAATGCCATTTGTCCCAATCTTGATGTTTTTGGTTTTAATGTTGTTAACGAGTCAAGGTTAGTTTCCACTAGACTGCCCGTCAAGTTGATTGATATTGGAATAAATGATGAAAACAAAACCTTCGCTATGGCAGATGATGGTGCTACTGATGTTTCCGCAAGTTGCAGAGACCATTTATAGCCCGGCTTTAGCTTCTATTTCGCAGTCTTTTGCTGTGACCAACGCTCAAGCCGCCCAAACCCTCTCGGTTTACTTTTCGGCGTTAGCGATTGGTGTGGTGGTATGGGGAATCTTGGCGGATAAGTGGGGTAGACGACCAATCATGCTGCTCGGGTTAACTATCTTTGCTTGTTCAGCAATAACGGCAATGCAAACCGAAAGCTTTACTGTTTTGATGTTGGCGAGAGCTACGAGTGCATTTGGTATCGCCGTTGGTTCTGTGGTGACACAAACCATGCTCCGTGATGTGTTTAGTGGTGATGAGCTTGCTAAGGTTTTTAGTTTTATGGGAATTGGACTATCGATCAGCCCTGTTGTCGGGATGCTCTTAGGTGGTCAGCTCGTTCATGTGGGCGGTCACCAAGCAGTATTCTCTGCGTTGTTTGCATTGGTCATGTTAGTGCTAATTTACAATGTAAAGATGCTTCCAGAAACTCAGCAGTCAAAACAGCCAATGCAACTTAAAGCGCTGGGTTTTAAGATGTTAAAAGATCGCCAAATTTGGACCTCTGCCATGCTGGTGGCGCTGTACAACATCGCGCTGTTTTCTTATTACCAATTAGGCGCTTTTACTTTTTCAGAACTTGGGCTCAGTGCAGAGATGTTTGGGTATAGCGGCGTTGTTTTGGGAGCAGGTACATTCCTAGGTAGCTACCTGAACAAGATACTATTAGACAAAGGTTTTTCTCAAAATACATTACTCAGCGTTGCCTGCGGTTTGTTGATGTTTGGCTCTTTGGGCGTGTTAGCGATGCAGCATCATATTGGGTTCTTGTTGCCAATGATGTTGGTGGTGATGGCGTTTGGTATCGCAATTCCTAACGTTTTAAGCCGTGCTTTGGTTAAGTACCGTTCACAAGCAGGCAGCGCTGGCGCGGTGTTAGGTTTGCTTTATTATTTGATGATTGGCTCTGGACTGGCCGTTGTTGGTATGGTGCAAAACTTAGGCGTGAGTTTGGTGTGTTGCGCGCTAATTGTGGCCGCTATTACTTTCACATCCAAGGTTAGAACTCGCTGTTAGTATTGGCTCAACGTTCGGCTAATTGATGATTTTAATACACAATCCTGCTTTTTGACCGAAGCAGGTTTTTAGGTTTTTCTCTAGAAGAAAGATCATATTGTCGCGGTAATACAACCAGTCTCTGCAGAGCGTATTGGTAGTGGCTCAGATTCAAGTCACAGCTATGCGATCGTCGGCTAAGCTCTATTATGTAAAAGTAGGTAAGGCTAGCAAACTTGTCTAGCCATAAATCACAAATGGTTGGTCCATAATTGGTCGAGTTCGCACCAACCGAAACCATTGACTTGTGCGTTGTGTATTTTATCAGAAACCTCTAAGTTGAACGACTCTTGCTTAAGCTCAACCACAACTCCAGAGTCATTCAACCAATGCTTGAGTGCTAACAGTGCATTCATCGCTAACTCAAAGTTTGGCTGGCTTTTTATTGAGGCTAAGCCTTGTTCGATTTTCTTTAGCATCTCAGCTGGCAGTGCTAAGTCCTCAAACGGGAAGCGAGTGAAAAAGCTTAACCACGAAGTGAAGGTGTCGTTCTCATCAATAATGCTGCATAGCGCGACGTCTTTGGTAGTTAGGTAGTTAGTTAGGTAGTGTCCATATTCCACGTTGGTTTTGTGGTCGCCAGACTTAGACAACTGCTCGAAAAGGGTTTGGCATTCAGAGGTGTCTTCAACGGTGAATTCACGAATGGTGTTCGACAACATCGGGTTTTGAATCTTAAAGAAGGTTGAGCCGAAATCCGGTTGGAAAGAATGGTCACCGCCTGTCACTGTGGTCGTTTTCTCGGGCAGTTTTACGCACACCTGATTTTGAGCACAGGCTTTGCTCTCTGCCCATTCCGGGTAGACCCACAACTCGACTCGATTGAGAATCGGCGTGCTGTGTGAATAGGTGCTATTACGGCTCAATCTCAACATCTTGCTAGAGAATATGTCCAATGAGAACGCGCCAGATCCAATCAGCCTATCAGCCGGTGACGAGTGATCGAATACGGAGGCTTCAACTCTGGAAAGTAAGCGCGGTAAATGCCAATCAGGTTGATTCAACTTTACGACAACCACATTGCCTGCCGAGACAGAGACCTCATCAATATGCTGATAACAGCGACGCCATATTTTGCTTTGGCAGAGTGAGTTAAGGTTGCGCGCTATGTCTTGAGGTTCGAGAGTTCTTCCGTTATGAAAGTGAACACCATTACGAATCTGAAAGTGCCACTGTGTCGCATCTTGATTAGGCTGCCAATGATAAGCCAGATCGCCGCTGAGTTTGCCGTGCTTAACGGAGGTTAGGCGTTGGCAAACTTGCATAACTAAGAAACGTTCGGTGCGTCTAAGCACGCGTTGAGGGTGAAGCGCTTCGAGTTCTCGGTGAAACGGGATGTACGCGATATTCTGCGTCGACGGATTGGTATTGCTTAGAAAGGCTTGTAACTCAGCGCCAGCATTGCGGCCATTGAAGCTTAAGGTGCTAAACACCTGTTCTATATTACCCGCATCGGCTTGGGTTTGTGTGTATTGGTAACACGCCTCAATGGGCTCAACCAGACACGTCAGTTGTGCTTTCTTGCTTCGGCCTGAGCTGGCTTGCCACTCAATCCAACCTTGTGCTGTCATCGCTTTTATTAAGGTCTGAACATGACGTTCACTCACGTGCAGCAGTGCGGCCAGTTGGTTGACCTGACAATGCGATACTCCAGGCCCAAAAGCCTGAAATATCTTTTCATACAGTTCAAGCTTGCGCTTAAGGTTGCCCAATTTTCTTTTCCTAACGACGAGGTTGAGTTAAATGTGGATAGCCAGAGTCAATCAGTGCTTTTTCCATCGTATCGAGAACTCGAGAGGTTATCTCTGAGCTTAGGATATCCGACTCAGTTTTGCCTTGAAGCACCAATCCTGAAAAATGGTCGATTTCAAATTCGAATCCATTCCCCGTTACTCGGTTGGTGATGGTCGACTTCTGCCCTTGATGTTCAATCTCAATAAAGGCCGGATTCCACCATTTTTCGTGGATGGTGATCTTGGTATCAGGCCCACTCAAATGTGCTGTTCGGGGAAGGTTCTGCACTGTTGATGCCGATATCTTACCGTTTATATCGCCAGAGAATGTAAAGCACGCATCGGTATCGACATCCGCGCCCTCATACAGACACGACATCTCTACCTGAGGTTTTGAAGGTTTCACACCCAGCGTTCGACACAAATCGTAGAAGAACCAAAGCCCATAGACCCCAACATCGAGCGTTGCTCCGCCTGACAAATCCGGATTGAAGATAAACAAATCGGGCTCATAGTCATGATGGTTACCAAAGCTGGCTTCGATTGAATCTATCTGAATGTTGTTATCGACCAAGAATGATTGGAGCTCACGATACGCGGGAAACACCACGGTTTTCATTGCTTCTAGCAACATAACACCATTTTGATTTGCGAGAGCTTTCATCTCCAGCCAATCATCAAGATTGGTGAAAGCGGGCTTCTCGACCAATACGTGTTTTTTATGGCTTAGAAACAGTTCAGCAAGTGGCTGGTGGTATGGATGAACGGTGGCGATGTAAACCGCTTCTACTGCTGGGTCATTCGCCATGGCTTCATAAGATCCATAAGCCTTGTCGCAACCAAACTTATTGGCGAACGTAGCTGCGCGTGAGTGATCCCTTGCGGCAACGGCATACAATTCACCATGCAGACAGTGCTCGGTTACAGCTGTTGCGAATCGATTAGCGATATTACCTAGCCCTGCGATACCCCATTTAATTTTGCGTTGCGTGTCGCTCATCAGTTGCTCCAAATCGTTGTTTTGTATCAGTGTACTCAGAGACGTCACATACAAATAGAGAACAGATTTCTCAACCTGTTCTCTATTTATTTTATTCTAGTTGAAGATCTGGATCAGCTCTGTGTGTGGCGTTTCCAATCGGCTAGGGCTTGAATGTGTTTTGGTCCAATACCGCAGCAACCACCGATAATATTCGCTCCCAGCGCGTGCCAGCGTTTTGCGTAAACTAAATAACCTTGGCCATCCAGTTCACGTATCTCTTGAAGCATATCATTAGCTTCATGTTCGCTGCTGATAGGTGCAAAGTTATTGGCGTAGACACCAATTTCTAAATCACTACCTAGCTCACCAATCACTTGCTTAGCATCGATAATGGCTTGATCCATCACTTCAGGCACTGAGCAGTTAAACATTATGCCTGTCGCGTTTGATTGGCAGGCAAGTTTGATCGCGTTTGTTACGCTTTCGCCAGAACGAATATTGGCACAATCGCCCTTGGTGTCTTCCAAACTGAATGCGTAGTAACAAGGTTTATCTGACTGCTTAAGAATCGCATGAATGGATTCGAACTCTTGCAGGCTACAGATGGTTTCTGCTATCCAAAGGTTGATGTTTTGGTCTTGCGCATCGTAAAGGGTTTGAATGATTGGCGCCGCTTCTTCGACCTTAAATAAGTCTGGTCGGTAGCTGCCAAATGGCGGTGGAATCGCGCCCGCAACTTTCACTGTTTGACAAGCCTTGTCAGCAACTGCTTTAGCCAGCTCACCAGACAGCGCGGCTAGTTCAAAGCCTCGTTGTTCAAAGAGCTCTTCACCCAAGTGAAAAGGCACACACGCGTAGCTATTGGTGATCAGGATTTCAGCACCTGCATCGACAAAGTTTTGATGCGCTTGGCTAACAAAGTCGGGTGCTTCAATCAGCGCTTGAGCACTCCAAAGCGGTTGAGAAAATGGCGCGCCAATTTCTTTGAGTTCTCGGCCCATGCCGCCATCAAGTATGGTTAGTGTTTTCATATTCAATACTATCTAAACTATTGCTGAAGTTCTGCCGTCACCATATCAGACAACTTTGCTAGACAGAAGCCATCAAGCCTCTGAGTTATCGAGAAAAGGTGTCGGACTGTCTTGGAGATAGCCACGTCATAATTTAGATTACTCTTTCCCAATAATGTGCACCACCACACGCTTCAACGCCTATACGCATGAGTGGCATATTTGCTATTGTAGTCAGTGGTTTAGAGCGGGATACTGACTTATGAAGTAAAACTTTACCATTTGGTCTACGGCATGAAGGCTAAAGTGGTTCTTAGCTCGGTCGATACCGCAGAAATAAGAATAATCAGACATGGTGCCCTCCGATGCATTTAAGTACCACATAAGTGTGGCAGATTCTCGGTAGGGGGAATCCATGTCATTCGTTAGCTTTCAATGGGAGACTTAATGGGGCAATTGCAGTTTGATCTATATGAAGAGTTTTCAAAGCTCGAATCTGAGGGCAGACTACCTGTACATCCAAGGCGGTGGCTAAATTCACTCGCTACAAAACCAATGTATCAAAGCCTGTATAAAAAACTAGACATTGAGCCTAAATCAACAGTCATATGGATAGACGGCAAAAAAAGTAAGATAGATTGTTACAGTAAGAAATTATCTAAAATTTATGCCCTAAAAAGGCATAGCTGCATTTTTACCGATGAAAGTGGGGTTTATCGGTATAGAAACTCAAATTTTGATTGGTTTCCATTGGAAGCGAGAGTCGTTGATCAAATGTGTTTACGAGATAAAACCTTAGATATTGAAACGCAAACCCCTGTTGGGAATATCGATTGCGAGAATGAAAGTACTATTTATGAAGTAAAGCGTAAATCGCATTGGAAGTCTGGGCTTGGACAACTATTGGCGTATTCAGTATTTAGACAAAGTAAGTCTAAGGTTTTGGTATTATTTGATAGTACACAGAAAATTAATATTACGCATGTAGAAAACGTGTGCAAGGAATACGATGTGAAAGTTGTATTTATCGATTGAAAGCTAACAGATAAGGATTAAGGTGTTGCGCAGCCAACACTAAATCCCAAGTGTTGAACAAGCCCGAAGCCACTTTATTAAGTAAATTGTACGATTGAACTTGAAGGGTGCACCGCTTTGAGGCTTTTCTCAAGGCGAGCAAGGTCAAGGTAAGATTACGATAGTAATCTTATCAACCAGTCAGCCATTTTTTGCTTATTTCGTCGTCACGCTTCCTTTGATTTCGTCAATGCCACTCTTCTTATTATCAATGCTTTTCGGCTCGGTGGGACGGCACACCTAGCTGTCTCATTTAGGTGTTTTAACTGTTAATTCAGTGAGATAGTCACCTTGTTCCAATGATAGAATTAGCGTCAGTATTTTATTATAGGTAAGCACTGCGATGACAACGAAAAATAGTATATTTCCACCTAACTCTATGGCGCATGACTCCCCAAATAGAACGCAACCGTTAGGTATAGAAGATGCTCGTTATCAAGAGGCTACCAAAGACAGTTTCTTTCCTAAGTGGTCGATAGCCTATGATGCAGAAGCAAGAAGTAGTAAAGGCGTGACTCCAGCAATTACAGATGCGGCAGTGACTCGTCAAAATGCGATAGCAGCGGAAACTGAAGCGGCCAACCCTCAAACTGCGAATACTAATTCATTAGCATCTAGTGATGCCACCTCTAATGTAATGAAAACGGTATCTGAGTTGTTTAGTTCAAGCTCTAAAAAATGCTTCGCCTCGAGTATTATGCCTGATGTTGATAAAACGCAATCTATCCCATTAAGAGAATACGGTGAAGTTGCGGTGTTAACATCAGGGAAAAGCACTGACTTTAAGAAGCGATTTTCCAAAATGACACCAGAGCAAGAGTTGAAAATTTTGTCTGGTACTAGCTTGGTGGATATGGCATTAAGCGACTTAGGTGCTTGGCGAATAACTCATAATGATGATGAGGTTCTTCCCGCGTGGTGTTTATTATTTTGTGCGTCGGGCATGAAAGCCGAGCACTTGATTAACCGTGAAGAATTTAACCAACTATCGAATGTAAATACAGAGCTTAAATTACGACTTCAAACTGATGAAAGTGGTAAGGAAGATTTAATTGCTTTTCACCGTGACGGTGAAAAGCTTCCTGTTATTCAAGCAGAGCCAAACCCAGAGAGTGGAAGTAAGGCTTTTAAAGCAACGCTCCCAAGTGGCGTTGTTATTGAGTGGAATGGTGTAAGTAAACAAGGCCCATTATTCCATAATGGGGCAGAGCGTAGATTTGGAAGTCTTCGACAAGAAAAAGTACTCCCAATTGACGGCAAGACTCAAGATATCGAGGGTGTTTCGGATGATGCTGTTGAAGAGGTTATAATTGCTTTTCCAAAGCAAAAATTCCTTGAGCCTTTGTATTTAGTGCTACCAAAATTCAAAGAAGAATCAAAAGTTACAATCAACCCTAAAAATATGTACTGGCCTCCGTATAACCCGTTAGCAAAAGATGGTGAAAAAGAGATAAATATAGAATACACACAAGATGTTGTTAAATTCGCAGTACTTGAACCTGCAGAGTGGACAGTTTTCTTTGATACTTTCGATAAATCTAAAACAGTAAAAGATACTGTTACTGGACTTTATAATGCAAGAGAAACCGCTAAAGCTTTGGGTGGTGTTGGTGTTACCGCACTAGTTAAAACCATTGATGGTGTTGATTATGTCGTTCTTAAAAACTATGACAAATGGTCACAGAGCTTGCTTCACGGTGGCGTATTTAAAGCAGATAATGCGCGAGTAATAAAGCTAGGTTTAGGTGCTTTGGACTCTGTAAAAGGAATGGCTAGGTTTGTTAAGGTTAGCGCCCCAATGGAGATATTGGTTGGCTCTGGAATAAATGTACTTCAATTTATAGTGAATGATGAATATACATTGAAAAAGCTAGGTGTAGATCAGGCTAAAATATTTGTTAATATCCTAGCAGTTTCTGGTTTGGCTATCGGTGCCGTATATTTCTTCCCTATATTGGGTGCGACGGCTTTATACTCCGGTGTTACTTTAGTTATTAGCTCAACAGTTGTTTGGACTGTCGACAAGCTTACTGATTTCGAAAGTAAATTTATTGAAAAAGTTTTGGGGTTATCAGAATGATGTACCGTGTTTTGTGGTTTATTTTTGCTCCTGCAATCATCTTACTATATGGGTGGGTCTGTGCCAATTTTCTATCTCCTTTTATTTTTAATGTAACGAAGGTTCTATACGAACCTATAGGTTACATTATTGGTATTTTGTTTGCTGGTTTTTTTACTATTTTAATTATATTCGGTTATAGATTTGTAGAAGTGGCTTTTTTAAAGGAAGCAAAACCAACCAGTAGGAAATTGAAAGCGTCGTTTATTACCGGTTTAGTTTTTGGTTTTTTTATTAATTACGCGACTTATGCTTTAATTATTGAGCCTAAAGGGTTAATGGAATGTCCAGCAGAGCTTGGATATAAAAAAAACCTAATGTCTGAGTATGTAATTGACCTTAAAGAATGCTAGGTTAATTAATCGATAATATGATGTGGATATAACAAATAAGGACTAAGTTGTTGCACATGCAGCACTAAATCCCGAGCGTTGAACAGGCCTGAAGCCACTTTATTGACTAAATTGTACGATTCCATTTGAAGGGCACATCGCTTTGAGGTTTTTCTCAAGGCGAGCGAGGCCAAGATAAGGTTGTGATAGCAACCTTATCAACCACTTATCTGCTTTTCGTTTCTTTCGTCGTCACACCTCCTCTGCTTTCGTTAATGTCATTTCCCTTGTTATCTATACCCGTGATCATTG